>JBBSTI010000101.1:0-12600 GCA_038236005.1 Mycobacteriales bacterium
CGTGGGGGGGCCGGCGCCCCGGCCGGACTCCTCGTCGGTCGAGATGACCAGCGGGCGCGGCGCCGCAGCCTGCAGGCCGGCGACCAGGGCGGTGACCTGCGCGGCGTCCTGCACGTTGGGCTCGGACAGGAAGATCCCCCCGACCCCCATCCCGGCGACCTGGACGGCCAGCGGGTCGGTCGCCGCCGTCACGCCGGGCAGACCGACGACCAGGACCGCCGCGGCGCGGGCGGACAGCGCAGCGGGCTCACAGGTCACCGTGGGGCTGGCGGCTGCCGTGGGCTTGCCTGGCGTCACCGGACCGTTCGTAGACGTGTCCGGCGTCGCGTTCGTCCCGCACCCTGCCAGGGCAACACAGCAGAGGACAGCAAACGAGACAGCAGGGGCGAACGGGACGGCAGGAGCACGGAACACCCCGTCACCGTACGTGGAACACCACCGCTCCGGTCGGCGCTGTCACTCGTACGCAACCCTCGAGGAGCAGACGTGAGCGACCAGAGCTATCCGGTGACCAAGACCGACGACCAGTGGCGCGAGCAGCTGAGCAAGGAAGAGTTTGCGGTGCTGCGCCAGGCCGGCACCGAGCGGCCCTTCACCGGGGAATACAACGCGACCACCACCGAGGGCGTCTACTCCTGCAAGGCGTGCGGGCACGAGCTGTTCCGCAGCGACACCAAGTTCGACAGCCACTGCGGCTGGCCGTCCTTCTGGGCGCCCAGCGACGGTGGCAACGTCGAGCTGCTCGAGGACACCAGCCTCGGGATGAAGCGGGTCGAGGTCCGCTGTGCCTCCTGCGGGAGCCACCTCGGTCACGTCTTCGAGGACGCACCGCAGACCCCGACCGGCGACCGGTTCTGCATGAACAGCGTCTCCCTGACCCTGGAGCCCGGTTCGGCGTAGTGCTTGTTGAGCCGAATGCCACGCCGGTGGAGGGGACAACCCCGCTCGGCCTGGGCAGGCACTCATGGTGAGCAGTCCGTACCCCTCCGCAGTCCACACCCTGGACGCAGCATCGGACTCACCCGGACAGGCCAGGCGTTTCGTACGCTCGGTGCTGACCGACTGGCAGATCGAGGCCGCCGAGGACACTCTTGTGCTCCTGGTCTCCGAGCTGGCCACCAACGTCGTGCTGCACGCCCGGACGGGCTACGACGTGGTCTTGGAGCAGCGCGGCGACGTCGTCCGGCTCACTGTCCGCGACGACTCGGCAGCCGGCCCGGTCCGCCGCCGCACCGGTCTGCGCTCTGCCACCGGTCGAGGTCTGGCCCTGGTGCAGTCCATGTCCAGCGAGTGGGGCCGCACCGACGACTGCCACCTGGCCGGTTGGGCCAAGGGCATCTGGGTCGAGGTGCCGACGTCGGCCGACGACCAGGTCGCCGGGGACGAGGGCGAGATGTACGGCGCGGACTGGCTCGCCCTGCTCGAGAGCTGAGCTCTACGGCAGAGCGGCCACGAGGTCCGCGACGCTCTTAGCCCCGCCGGTGAAGAACGGTGTCTCCAGCTTGGTGTGCAGCCGGGCCTTGGAGGCGCGGAGCGCCCTCAGGCAGTCCACGATCCGGTGCAGCTCGTCAGCCTCGAAGGCCAGGATCCACTCGTAGTCGCCGAGCCCGAACGCCGCCACCGTGTTGGCGCGCACGTCCTCGAACTCCCGCCCCACGATCCCGTGCTCGGACAGCATGCCGCGGCGCTCGTAGTCGGGCAGCAGATACCACTCCAGACTGCGGTTGAACGGGTAGACGCAGACGTACTTCTTGGGGTCCTCGCGACGGACGTACGCCGGGATGTGGTTGCGGTTGAACTCCGCCGGCCGGTGCAGGGCGACGCTGGACCAGACCGGCTCTAGGTGGCGACCGAGGTCGCTCTGCCGGAACCGGGAGTTGGCCTCCTGCAGCACGTCGATGTCCGGGCAGGTCCACCAGACCAGCAGGTCGGCCTCGGCCTTGAACCCGCTGACGTCGTAGGTGCCGCGGGTGTAGACGTCCTTGGTCAGCAGCTCGTCCAGCAGTCCCTGCGCCTGCTCGGCGATCCCGGTGCGGTCCTCCGGCAACGGCTTCACGGCCTTGAAGACCGCATACATCGCGTAGAGCATCTGGTCGTTCAGCTCGCGGGCACTCAGTTCAGACTCAGCCATGAGGCCATTCTGCCTCCAGCAGCGCCCGGGCCGCCTGCCGCCCGCTGTGGATCACTGCCGGGACACCCACCCCGTCGTACGCCGCCCCGGCGACCTGCCTGCGTGGCTGCCTCGCCACGGCCGCCCGGATGCGGGCGACCCGCTCGACGTGCCCGACCGTGTACTGCGGGAGCCCGCCGCCCCACCGCGTCACCCGCGCGTCCACGGTGCGACCGACCGGGCCGACGGCGAGCTCGAGGTCCGCGCGCGTGACCGCGACCAGCTCCTCGTCGGTTCGCTGCAGGTCCCGCTCCTCGCCGTGCCGTCCGATGCTGGCGCGCACCACGGCCGGCCCCGGGCGACCCCACTTGCGGGAAGTGAACGTGGCGGCCTTGATCGTGCGTCCCTCGACGGCCGGGACCAGGAACCCGCTGCCGGTGCCCGGGCTCGGACCGTCGAGCACCAGCGTGACGAGCGCGACCGAGGCGTACCCGATGTCACCGAGCTCGGTGACGTCCGGGAGCAGCTTGGCGGCCGCAGGAGCCGGGGCCGCCACCACCACCGCGTCGACCTCCAGGTGTTGCGGGTCGGCCGCAGAGCCATAGGTGACCCGCCAGCCGCCAGGCGCACGGTCGATCGCCCGCACGGTGGCGCGCAGGCGCACGTCGAGGTGGGCGGCGAGGGCGGGGGCGAAGGAGCCCATCGTGGCCCGCAGCCCCTGGAACACCGGACCCTCCGGCGGTTTCAGCGCCCTGACCTGAGCGACGGCCTGCAGCAGCGAACCCGTGCTGCTCGTCGGGCCGGCGAGGGCAGGCACGGTCGCGCGCAGGCTCAGCCGGCTCGCGTGACCGGCGTAGACCCCTCCCAGCAGCGGGTCGACAAGTCGATCCGTCACTTCCTGACCGAGCCTGCTCGCCACGTAGGCACCGACCGCGACGTCCTCGGTGAGCGGCTCTCCCGGCTCCATGACATCACGGGCCAGCCGGGCCATCGCCACCGTCGTCAGCACCCCGCTGGCCGCCAGGGCCCGCAGGTCACCGGGGATGCCGAGCACGGTGCCGGCCGGCAGCGGCCTGAGGGTGCCGTCCACCCACAGGCTCGCCTGCCCGACCTTCGGCGTGATCATCTCCAGTCCCAGCTCACGGGCCAGATCGACGGCGTACGGGACCCGCGCCAACATCGCGTCGGCGCCCTCGTCGAGCAGCAGCCCGCCGACCTCGCTGCTGGTGACCTTGCCGCCGACCCGTGGGCCGGCCTCCAGGACCGTGACCGTCACCCCGGCGGCCTGCAGGTCGTAGGCCGCGGCCAGCCCGGCCAGCCCCGCGCCGACGACCACCGCCGTCCGTGGCCCCGTCCGTGGCCCCGTCCGTGGCCCCGTCCTCGGCCCACCCGCTGCGCGCACCCCGCTCACCCTCGCCAGCCTAGGAGCGTCCTACGCCCAGGCCCCCGGGTGCCGGCGCGTCCACCTCGCACGGCCCGTCCCGGCCCCCCGGACGTGGATGCGTCCGCCTCGCACCCCTGGAGCTGCTGCAGCGCCCCCTGGGTGGACGCAGTCGCACCCGCTGCACGGCGGTCAGCCGTTTCCGACGTCAGACCGCCGACAGCTCGTGCACGTGGTCGACGACGCGGGCCAGCACGTCCGGGTCGGTGTCGGGCAGGACGCCGTGGCCGAGGTTGAACACGTGCCCCTCGCAGCGCTGACCTTCCGCGACGATCCGAGCGGTCTCCCGGCGCACCACCTCGGTCGGCGCGAAGACCATCGTCGAGTCGAGGTTGCCCTGCACCGCCTTGCCCGGACCGACCCGGCGGGCCCCCTCGTCCAGCGGGACCCGCCAGTCGATCCCGACGACGTCGGCGCCGGCGGCGCCCATGTCATGGAGCAGCTCGCCCGTACCGACCCCGAAGTGGATCCGCGGGACGTCGGCCACAGCCGCGAGCACCCGGGTCGAGTGCGGCATCACGGACGCGCGGTAGTCCGCGGCAGGAAGGGCGCCCACCCATGAGTCGAACAGCTGCACGGCGCTCGCCCCGGCGTCGATCTGCACCCGCAGGAAGGCCTCAGTGATCTGCGCGAGCCGACTGAGCAGGTCCGACCAGAGCTGTGGCTCTCCGTACATCATGGCCTTGGTCCGGGCGTGGTTCTTGCTGGGACCGCCCTCGACGAGATAGCTGGCGAGGGTGAACGGCGCTCCGGCAAAACCGATCAGCGGGGTCGCGCCGAGCTCGGCCACCAGCGCCCGGACCGCCTCGGTGACGTACGGGACGTGCTCCGGGGTCAGCGGGACCAGCCGGTCGAGGTCCGCCGAGGTGCGGAACGGCTCGGCCACCACCGGACCCACCCCGGGCTGGATCGTGAGATCCACCCCCACCGCCTTGAGCGGCACCACGATGTCGGAGAAGAAGATCGCCGCGTCGACCTCGAAGCGGCGCACCGGCTGCAGGGTGATCTCGGTGACCAGGTCCGGGGTCGCGCAGGCCTCGAGCATGTCGGTGCCCTCACGCAGCTTCCGGTATTCCGGGAGCGCGCGGCCGGCCTGCCGCATGAACCAGACCGGGGTGTGCGGCACCGGCTCACGGCGGCAGGCCTTGAGGAAGGCGCTGCTCTGGAGCGGGCTCGGGGAGGTCTCGTACGCAGGGCTGCTCATCCTCGAGGAGCGTAGGCGGGGCCGGGCAGCACTGCCCGGCGGCGTGTCTGCCCGGTTCTGTCAGAGGTGCGTGCGACGGTGCTCGTGGTCGACCAGTCGTTCGACCGACCCGAAGCATGGAGGTGTCCACGATGATCGAGACGATGCGCTGGTGCGGCGGGTGTGCAGCCGAGACCGTGTTCGAGATCGTCGTGCTCGAGGACTGCCTCGAGGACGAGCTGGGCTGCATCGACTGCGGCTCGGCCATCGTCGTCGGGGTCACCGTCCCCGGCCGGATCGACCTCGCCGCCGATCCGGACCTCACGCGGTCGGTCCTGCCCGCTCCGATGGCCGCCTGAGGCACGTCATGTCCCGCGGCTCTCCCGGCCGCAAGAAGGACCACGCCCGGCAGCGTCCCCGCAGGGTCCGCAAGGACCCTGACCAGGCTGGCCACCACACTTGGACCAGGCTGGCGAGAAGGGCGAGAAGGGCCGACACGCCCTGAGCCCGGCTACCAGCCTCACCTCGTCCAGGGTCCTATCCTCCGGGGGTGACCACGATGGCGACGCGGCCTGAGCCGTCTGCCGGCGGGCCCCCGGAATCCTTTGCGGCCGCGCTCGCCCACCTGCGCGCCGTGCTCGACGGCCCGGTGCGGCCGGAGCTGAGCCTGCGCATCGTGCCGGCTCCCAAACGCATGGCCCCGTGGTCGGTCGCCGTGGCGGCCGAGGTCCACGGGCCGGCCGGCGGCCGGGAGAGCGCCGACAGCGAAGACGTCGCGAGCGGACGCTTCGTCGTCCTGCACGACCCGCAGGGCCAGGACGGCTGGCGGGGCGACACCCGCATCGTCGCGTTCGTCGAGGCCGCGGTCGACCCGGAGATGGGCGCCGACCCCGCGCTGGCGGACGCCGGCTGGTCCTGGCTGCTCGACGGCCTCGCCGAACGCGGCGCTGGCTGCACCGCGACCAGCGGCACCGTCACCCGCACGGCGAGCCGCCGCTTCGGCGAGATGGAGGACCCGGCCGACGACTGCGAGGTCGAGGTCCGCGCCTCCTGGACACCGCTGGCCGGCCCCGCCGGGATAGCGCTCGGCGATCACCTGCTCGCCTGGTGCGACCTGCTCTGCTCGACCGCCGGTCTTCCGCCGGTCGGTGTGACCGCCCTGCACCGCCGCTGAGCCGGGTCAGTCCGTCGCCGACTCGAAGAATCCCGAAGGGTCGAAGCTGCCGGGGGTCGGTCTCGGGGCAGGCAGAGCGCTCTTGGGCAGAACCAAGCACAGCACGGTGCCCGAACCTTCATGGCTCGTGACGCTCAGCAGCCCCCCGGAGAGCCGGGCACGCTCGCTGAGCAGCCCGATGCCTACGTGCCGACCGCGGTCCGGCCGGACCGAACCCGGTTCAAAACCGGCTCCGTCGTCCTCGACGTAGGCCCGGACGGCCTGGTCGTCGATCGTCAGGCTGGCCCGGGCATCGTCGACGTCGGCATGCTTGACGACGTTGAGCAGACCCTCCTGAAAGAACCGGTAGAGGGTGATCGCGCTGGCCAGCGGGATCGGGTGCGGCTCCGTCGGCCAGGCGACGGCGACCGTCAGGCCGTACCGGGCGAGCATGTCCAGCCGCAGGACGTCGACCGCGGCAGCGAGATCACCGTCACGCAGTGCCGGCGGGCGGGTGCGGGCCATCACCGCGCGCACCTGCTCCTCGGCGTCCTGGACGTAGTCCGAAACCCGGACCAGGTCGTCGGGATCGATGTCCGGCTGCTGGATCACGCTGCGGGCGAGCATCAACGACTGGGCCACGGTGTCGTGCAGCTCGGCTGCCAGCTGCCCCCGGGCGCCTTCTTCGGCCGCCACCAGACCGGCGAGCAGATCGAGCACACCAGCCCCGGCCGTCTCGGCCTCACGTCGGTGCTGCTCGCCGACCCGCTCACCGACCCTGAGGCGCATGTGCATCGCCTCGAGCGCTTCCCCAAGCTCGGTGAGCTCGGCGCTGCTGGGACCTGAGCCGACCTCGGTCTCCACGTGACGAGCCGGGTCTTGCAGACGCAGGACGGCGGCCGCGCGCAGACGGCGGAGCGAGGAGGCGTGTCGGCCTGCAGCCACGACCGGCACGATGCACAGAGCCAGGCCGAGGACCAGACCGATCAGCAGGCTGAGCAGGGAACCGGGGCTGGCCGTCCCGGTGGCCAGCAGAGCCGCGACGGTCACCAGTCCGCTGCCGAGCACGCAGCCTGCGGTGAGCAGGCCCGTCCCGACAGCGAGCGGCAACCGCCGCAAGGTCACCGAAGAACCCCTGTGGTGGTCCAGTCGCTCGACGGACGGGTGACCGGGGGCAGCTCTCCGGAAGGGGTCGCGCCGTCACTGGCAGCGACCACCTGGGGATCGGCCGCCAACGCCACAGCGCCGAGCAGAGACGCGACCGCCCGCTCGACGGTCTGCAGCTGTTCCACGATGTCCTCGACGCCGCCGCCGTCGGCCAGCCGCGCCAGCCGTCCGGCACTGTCCCGGAGCAATCCCAGCGACGGGGTCGTCGCCGCTCCGAGATCGCTCAGAGCCAGCGCGGACGAGGTCGCTCGGTCAGCCCGACCGACGGCCTTCTGGTAGCGGTCCGAGAGGTCGCCAGCCGACAACCAGGACTCCGCCTGACGGACGAGGACCTCGAACAACCGGGTCTCCCGCCGGCCGTAAGCCGCCATCCCCGAGCCACGACGGGCAACCAGCACCGCCACCGGGTCCTCCTCCGGTCCCAGCACGGCGCAGCAGTAGGGCCGATCGTCCACCACCCCCGAGGACACCCCGCGGTGACCGAACGCCTCGGTCACCCAGTCGGCAGAGAAGGCATCCGACCGGGCCCGGGTGCGCCGCGGGGGCTTCAGCTCGTCGCCTTCGTAGCGCACCGGCCCCTCGGGGGACAGCACAAGCATCTCCACGTCAGCCCCGCCGAAGAGCCGGGCGGCAGCCGTGACCACCACCGTGGCCGACAGGTCCGCGGACTGGCCCGCGGCCAGCTCCTGGCCCCGCGCCAGCTCGGCGAAGAGCCTCGCCTCGGCGGCACGCCGCGCCTCCTGGTCGTAGGACACCCACAGCAGGATCATCGGCACCACCAGGCCGACCAGGCCGATCGGGGCCTCGACCAGCAGGTAGGCCGCCAGGAGCCCCACGGCGGTGTTGCCGACCGTGTGCAGCAGACGCAGCAGAACGTTGTCCGTCAGCAGCTCACTCAACGAGGCATCGGTGGTCAGGGAGAGGACTGTGCCCATCAGGACCTGGTTGAGGAGCCAGAAGGTGAGCATCCCTGCGGCGGCCCCCTTCAGATCCCAGCCGACGAGGCCGACGACCGACAGAGCGGCAGCGACCTCCACGACAAACTGACCGGTGTTGAAATAGGTCTTGATCCGGGGCTGCCGACGCACCAGCTGTGCGGCGAGCATGCCGATCCCCACCCAGACCACCGCCCACGCTCCGCTGGCCAGCACCAGCGCTCCGGCGATCACGGCCTCGGTGAGGGAGAACGTCCTGCGCTGACGGCCGTACTGCAGGTGGACCACCGCGGTCTCGGTGGCCAGGACGGCAAACGCGACTGTCGGGCCGGCCCACCAGGCCGGGGTCCCCCAGCCTTGGAGCGCGGCCAGGCCCGCGCCGACGACAAGGCAAGCCGTCGCGAGCAGGACGATGAAGACTTGAACTCGCCGGCTCGGCGTCACCGTCCTCACGGCCCCGCCGTCCAGTCAGAGGACCAGCTGTCCGCCGACCAGGAGTCCGCCGACCAGCTGTCCGCCGACCAGGAGTCCGCCGACCAGGAGTCCGCCGACCAGGAGTCCGCCGACCAGGAGTCCGCCGACCAGCTGTCCGCCGACCAGCTGTCCGCCGACCAGGAGTCCGCCGACCAGGAGTCCGCCGACCAGGAGTCCGCCGACCAGGAGTCCGCCGACCAGCTGTCCGCCGACCAGGAGTCCGCCGACCAGGGACCTCCTGCCGGGTCGCCTCCGCCGTTGCCCTCGTCCGGTCGCACCACCGGCATGACGGGCGGCGAGGCGGACGGGCTGCGCAGGAACCGGGGGCGGGCCACCATCCCTGCCCCGTCGGTGTCGCCCGGGATGTCTACGGCGTTCGCGTGCAGGAAAGCGGCGAGCTGGCCCGGCGTGCTGCCGGGCCACTGCTGAAGGACGAGAGCCGAGACCCCGCTGACGACTGCCGTGGCCTGGCTTGTTCCACTCCCGCGCCAGAGGTCACCGGCAAGGTGTGCGCCCGGGTGCTCGCGGGCCAGGACCGAGTCGGCCGGCAGCACTCCGAGCACGTTCCGGCCGTTCGCGACGACGTCCGGCTTGCGGAAGCCGGCCACCATGCCCGAGCCGGATCGGTCGGTCACCGTCCGGGTGTCCAGGTCGACGGCCCCGACCGTGATGGCACGCGGTGAGAACCCAGGGTCTCCGAGCGTGCCCGCTTGGTTGCCGGCCGCGACGACTGGGACGACGCCGGCCCGCCGGACGCGCTCGATGGCCACCACCAGCGGGTCGGGGGCGTAGTCGCCGGTCGGCAGCGCGGCAGCGAGCGACACGTTGACGACGTCGATCTCGGCACGGTGGTCGATCACCCAGTCGAGCCCGGCGAGGACCTGCGACAGCGAGGTGCTCCCGTCGTTGTCGGCGACCTTGACGACCACGACCGTCGCGCCCGGGACCACCCCGAGCGCCCGGCCCTGCGAGCCGGAGACCGGGCCGCCCGCCAGCACGGAGGCCATGTAGGTGCCGTGCCCGTATCCGTCAGTGAACGGGCCCTCGGTCGCTCCGTCGGTGAGCGGCTCCCCGCCGTCACGCACGGGCGAGGTGTCCACACCGTCCACCAGCCGTCCGGAGGCGCGATCGAGCGCGGGCGTGTCGCTGACCCCCGTGTCCAGGACCGCCACCCGGATCCCCTCACCTGCACCGGCGGTGCCGGCCGGGCTGCCGAGCCCGCGACTGGCAAGCACCCCACCGAGCGGCTCGTCCGCCACGCTGGCCGCGACCGACGGGGGAGCCACCGGCAGGTCAGCCTCGCCGGGGCTCGGTGCCGCAGCCTGGTCGGGGGCCCCGGCATCCTCGGCCGGATCGGCCTTGACCGGCTCGAGCGTGTCGTCGGTCAGCTCCAACGGGTCGTCCGCGCGCACGGCGATCACGCCGGGGGCAGAGGTCAGACGTGCGATCGCGCTTGCCTCCCCTCGCACGACAGCCGCGCCCACGGCGGGGAACACCGACGTCACGCGTACGCCGGCCAGCGACGGGAGGGCGCCGCGGACCGCGACGACGGCCTGCTCCTCTGCGTACGGCTCGACCGGACGGGCATCCGCTGCGCCGGACAAGGCAGACAGCCCCAATGCCGACGCCAGGAGCCCGGCGACCAGACCAGCGACGCCTCGGTGCGGAGCGGTCACGGCTACCTGCTTCCAGGAGAGCCGAACCGGAGCACGGCTGTTTCACCCCTCGGAGCCGAGCAGGACTGAGAGAGGTGCTGACAGGGAACATTCCATCACGCACACTGCACGGGTGAACAGCGGGTCCCCCGGATGGGCGAACATCGCCAGCCGATCGGTCGCCCGCGGCGTGCGTGCTACACATCGGACGACTTCAGGGCACGTCTCGCAGAACCGAAACACCAGGCAGATGCACCGCCATCCCGGCGGTGCGCGCCGCGTCCGAGCTAGACGGGGAGATGTCCCCGCCAGCCCGACGACGTGACCGTGGAGGACCTCGTGACCAGCGCTCTCACCAGCTCGACCCGGCCGACAGACGGCGGCGGCGGCGGCGGCTCTTTCACCGCGATGGTCGTCGATGACCATCCGCTGGTCCGCGAGTCGATGTCGAGCCGGCTCCGGGCGATGGGGGCCACCGAGGTGGTCGAGGCCGCGACGGTGGGCGAAGCGCGTGCGCGGGCCAACGCGTCCGGGCCGCGAGAGCTGTGCCTGCTCGACCTCGGACTTCCCGACGGGTCCGGTCTGGACCTGCTCGCCGAGCTGCGCACGCTGGGCTGGCAACGCCTGGTCGTGCTGTCGGCCGCCGACGACCCTTACAGCGTGCGGGCAGCCTTCGTCGCTGGAGCGCAGGGGTATCTGCTGAAGTCAGCCTCGCCGCTCGTGGTGACCGACGGCGTGCGCCGGGTGCTGGACGGCGGCGTGTTCGCCGATCCGTCGGTGGCCTCGCTCCTGGCTGCAGGGCTGCGCGGCGGCCCGGTCGACAGCGGGGTGAGCGACCTGTCGGGACGAGAGATCGAAGTGGTGCGCCTGGTGGCTGACGGTCAGAGCAACAAGGAGATCGGCGACGAGCTGGGCTTGTCCGCGTTGACCGTGAAGAGCCACCTGGCGCGCATCGCCCGCAAGCTGGGCACGGGTGACCGAGCCGAGATGGTGGCCCTGGCCATGCGGGCCGGGGTCATCCGCTAGCCGTTCCGCCGGGTCGGATCCCGCCATAGGCACGGCGCGTCAGGCAGCCCTGGCAGCGCCGCGCCCCTACAGTCGGCGTGATGACCGAGACCCTGCCGGGGCCCGTCGGCCCCTTGGCCGGCTCGTCCGACGGCGCTGACCCGTCTACTCCCGAGCCAGAGCTGTTGCTGCTGCCCCGCGAAGGCGTGCCCGACGTCGTGGTGACCGGGGCCGCGCTCGACGGGGCGATCGGCCGGATGGCCGCAGGAAGCGGACCGGTCGCGGTCGATGCGGAGCGCGCGTCCGGCTACCGCTACAGCCAACGCGCCTACCTCGTACAGCTGCGGCGCCGCGGTAGCGGGACCGTGCTGATCGACCCGATCGCCTGCCCGGACCTGTCCGGGCTGTCCGAGGTGCTGACGGAGGTGGAGTGGGTGCTGCACGCCGCGAACCAGGACCTCGCCTGCCTGGCCGAGGTAGGACTGACGCCCTCGTCGCTGTTCGACACCGAGCTCGGCGGTCGCCTGGCGGGATTTGCCCGGGTCGGGTTGGGTGCGATGGTCGAGAACGTCTTGGGGATCCGGCTGGAGAAGGGTCACTCCGCGGCAGACTGGTCGACCAGGCCGCTGCCGGGCGACTGGCTCGCCTACGCCGCGCTCGACGTCGAGGTGCTGGTCGAGCTGCGCGACGAGATCGAGGCGGTCCTGTCGGAACAGGGAAAGCTCGACTGGGCGCGCGAAGAGTTCGAGGCGGTGCGCCTGGCTCCCCCGGCGCCGCCCAGGGTGGACCCGTGGCGGCGCACGAGCGGGACGCAGCGGCTTCGCAACCGAAGGCAGCTCGCCGCCGTCCGGGCGCTGTGGGAGCAGCGTGACGACATCGCGCGCAGAAGGGACACCGCACCCGGCCGGGTGCTCCCCGACGCGGCCATCATCAACGCCGTCCTGCAGGCCCCGTCGAGCCCGCAGGAGCTCGTGAGCCTGCCGGTGTTCGGTGGTCGTTCCACCCGCCGGCACGCCGACCTGTGGTTCGGTGCGCTGGCCCGGGCTGCCGCCCTCCCCGAGGCAGCCCTTCCCCTGCCGGGCGCGACGACCGACGGGCCGCCGGCACCGAACCGGTGGGCGGAGCGGGACCCGGCGGCTGCTCAGCGCCTGGCGCGCAGCCGGACGGCCGTCGTCGCGCTCTCCACCGAGCACGACGTGCCCGCCGAGAACCTGGTCCAGCCCGATGCTGTCCGGCGTCTGGCCTGGACCCCTCCGGACGTGATCACCCGGGAGTCGGTGGCCGACGCGTTGCGTGGCCTCGGCGTGCGTGGCTGGCAGGTCGGGCTCGTGGCCGGTCCGCTGGCTGCCGCGATGCTGTTACCGCCCGGGGCCCCGGGGGGGGGGGGCGCGGGCGCGCGGCGGCGGGGGGCGGGCGGGGCGGGGGCCGCCGGGGGGCCCGGGCGGCCGCGGGCGGCGCCGGGGGCGGGCGGGGGGGC
>JBBSTI010000102.1:0-12247 GCA_038236005.1 Mycobacteriales bacterium
CCCCCGCCAGCCGCCGCGACGACCTCCCCGCTGCCGGCACGACGACGGCCGGCCCTCGCCGCTGCAGGCCCGCCGCCGGCCGGCCCACTCTGGGGTGGGCAGGCCGTCGTCGTGCTGGTTCAGCTGGTGAGCGACTCGCGGGCCCTCTCGTAGCCGACGCGGGCTCGGTCACCGGCGTCCTTGGCGTAGGGGCTCAGGGCCTCCTTGGCGTCCTTGGCGTAGGGGGTCAGAGCATCCTTGGCGTCTTTCGCGTACGGCGTGATCGCGTGCTTGGCGGCGTGCGCGGCCGGCACGATGGCCTCCTTGGCGGCGAGCGCAGCCGGACCGATCGACGCTCCGGCGACCGAGGCGGCGTGGCTGACCGTGCTCGGCAGCCCCTTCAGACTTCCGCGCAGCACCTCCGAGCTGCGCTGCTGCTCCTCGTGCAGCGCGCTGCTGGCGAGGATGCCGCCGGTCAGGGCGGGGATCGCCCACTGGAGCGCCTTGAGCTGCTTCTGCGCCTTGGCGACCTCGGGCGGGGTGCTCGCGAGCGGCTCCGTCCCGCCGGCGACCGGGACGTCGCCGGCTTCGAGGACCTTCTTGCCGAGCACCCGGGCGTACGCGGTCGCCGCGAGGGCCGCGCCGGTCAGGACCAGCTTGGTGTTGGTGTTGGCTAGCACACCCTGCTGGGTCGCGACCCGGCCCTTGTTGGCGCGCAGCAACTTCTGCCCGCCATACAGGTGGGCACCGATGGCCACGGCGTTGACCGGTGTCCAGCGAGCCCAACCGGCGTTCGCGACCCTGGCCCGCTGACGGGGGTCGTCGACGTCGGACGCGGCGCCGTTCACGCCCACGGCGCCCATCAGGGTGCCGCCGAACCAGACGGCGAGGCCGGCGTCGTGCAGGAAGTGGGCCACGGTGTTGCGCTGCGACATGAGGGTGCTCTCCTTGGATCAGGTGGACGTCTGAACTCGCTTACCCCGGCTCGGGGGACACATGCGCGGTGCCGCGTCCGACCCGGCCCTGGCCCCGGGTCGGCAGTCGTGCAAGAGTCCTCACCCGGGGCCGAGCCAGGGAGACGTCATGCAGGCTGTGGGGCACGATCAGCAGCAGGACGACCAGGACGGCGAGGACGTCATGTCGGTGGCGCTCGCCTACCGGCAGGACGGGGCCTGGCAGGTCGACCTGATGCCGGAGTCGTTCGGCGACGACCTCGCGGCGTTGATCTCGCTGACCCGCGGGCAGCCCGGCAGCATCGTGCTCGTCGACGTTGCACACGAGTTCTTCCTGGCCGTGCGGTTGGTCGCCGGCACCGAACGGTTGCTGCTGTCCGACGCCAGCGCGGCGGCCGACTGGGACCTGGCCGGGGACGTGCTGGACGTGCTGGACCTCGACCTGCCGGACGAGGACGAGGACGAGGTCGTCCCGGCCGGGGACCTGGAGATCTTCACCGACCTGGGCCTCGGCGCCGACGACCTGCTGGACCTGCTGGACGACGAGGACGCCTATGCCGACGAGATGCTCGTCGTGCTGGCCGAACGCCTGGGGTTCGGGCAGGCGTACGAGCGGGTAGTCGGCGCCGAAGAGTGACTTGCTGACCGACCGTCGAAACGCCTGACCCCGGGAGACCTGTGACCTACTTCGCCGCCGCTCTGGCGCGCACCGAAGACGGCTGGACCGGCGTCGAGCTGGATCTCGACGAGCACGGGGACCTCGAGTCGGTCGCCGAGGCGCTCCGGGAGCTGACCGGTGACGGGCCCGGTCCGGCCCTGCTCCTGCTGGAGGAGGACGACGAGCACCTGGTGGTCGTGCGCGCCGACGGTGGCCCCGACGACAGCAGCGACCCGAGGGTGTTCCTGTCCGACGAGCGCGCGGCTGCCACCGACGGCGTCGCGAAGACGCTGTGGGAGGCCGACGAGCCTGTCCCGGAGGAGGACGACGGGACCGTCGAGGAGGAGGCGACCGGCGCGGTGCTGGCGACGCCGGCCGGCGATGCCAGTCTGCTGTCCGACCTCGGCACCCCGGCCGACGAGCTGCTTCGGCTCTGCGCCGAGGAGGGGCTGCTGCCCGCCGACGTGATGACCGAGCTGTGCGAACGGGCCGGCTGTCTGGACGAGCTCGACGCGCTGCGCTTCTAGAACCGGTGTCCGACCAGGCCTGGATGCGCCTCGCCCTGGAAGAGGCAGCCCGCGCCCCGTCCCACGACGACGTGCCGGTCGGGGCGGTCCTGGTCGGTCCGGCCGGAGAGGTGCTTGCGCAGGAACGCAACGAGCGTGAGCTGACCGGCGACCCGACTGCGCATGCCGAGGTGGTCGCGCTGCGCGCCGGCGCCCGCCGTCTCAAGACTTGGCGGCTGACCGGCTGCACCCTGGTCGTCACGCTCGAGCCCTGCACGATGTGCGCCGGAGCGATCGGGCTCTCCCGGGTCTCGCGGGTCGTGTACGGCGCTGTGGACCCCAAGGCCGGCGCGGTCGGCTCGCTCTGGGACGTGCTCCGGGACCAGCGGCTCAACTGGCGGCCGGAGGTGGTCGGCGGGGTGCTGGCCGAGCAGTCTGCCGCGCTGCTGCAGGACTTCTTCGCGGGCCACCGCCGGGGCTGAACCGGCGGTTCGCGCGCCCATGAGTTCCGGTAGTGTTCCGGTCGGTGGCGTGTCCGAGCGGCCGAAGGAGCGCGCCTCGAAAGCGCGTGACGTGGCAACACGTCCGTGGGTTCAAATCCCACCGCCACCGCCACCCACCGCCACCGTTGCGAACCCGCCAGGGTGCTGACGTTCCGCAGCTCAGAGGCTTGCCAGAACGTGGCGAGCCTCTGAGGTCCCTCCGGTGGCCACAGCGTGGCCACCAGGTTCCCGGGGCAGTCGGCGGCGGAGCTGTGCTGGCTTCTGGACGCGGAGAACCTCAGGTCTTGCCCGGTCACCCCCTCGTCCGCCAGGCCCGCCGTAGCCTTCGGTCGTGCCCGCGCCCGCGCACCTGTCAGGGCTGGGTGCAGCGCTCCCGCTCGATCCGCGCCCGATGCACATGGCCTGCTGTTGCGAATCAGTTGCAGACACCCAGATGGTCGCCTACGGTCTCGGCATGACCGACACCCTGTCCCCGTCCACGGCGCAGATCGGCCGGCGGTGGGACCGGCGGGACAAGGTCCACCTGGCCGGCATGTCGAGCTTCGTGCTACTGATGAACGTCGTTGGATGGGGCGTGCTGATCTTCGCCGTGGCGCCTCAGGACTACGCGCTGGGCGGAACCAAGGTCTATGGCGTCGGCCTGGGTGTGACGGCCTTCCTGCTCGGCGTGCGGCACGCCTTCGACGCCGACCACATCGCCGTGATCGACAACACCACCCGCAAGCTCGTCGGTGAGGGCAACTCCGGGCTCGGCGTCGGGTTCTGGTTCTCGCTCGGCCACTCCAGCGTCGTCTTCGGTGCCTCGCTACTGATCGTGCTCGGCGTCGAGGCGGTCGGCGGAGCGGTGCAGGACGAGGCTTCCAGCGCCGCCGTGACGCTGGGCATCATCGGAAGCCTCGTGGCCGGGGTCTTCCTCATCCTGATCGGGCTGGCGAACCTGGTCTCGGTCGTAGGCATCTTCAAGGTCTTCCGCGGGATGCGGTCCGGAGACCTGGACGAGAGCGCCCTGGAGCACCACCTGCACAGCCGGGGGTTCCTGTCCCGCCTGCTCGGCGGAGCGACCCGGCGGATCACGAAGCCATGGCACGTCTACCCCGTCGGGTTCCTCATGGGTCTGGGGTTCGACACCGCCAGCCAGGTGGCGCTGCTGGTCCTGGCCGCTGGCACCGCTGCCTTCGTCCTGCCCTGGTACGCGATCCTGGTGCTGCCGGTGCTGTTCGCAGCGGGCATGAGCCTGTTCGACACCGCGGACGGCATGTTCATGTCCCGCGCCTATGGCTGGGCGTTCCTGCGGCCGGTCCGCAAGGTCTACTACAACCTGACGATCACGCTGCTGTCAGTGATCATCGCCTTGGTCGTGGGAGTCATCGTTCTGACGACGCTGCTCGTCGACAAGCTCGAGATCACCTCCGGCCCGCTCGCAGCGGTAGGCACGCTGGAACTCAACTTCGTGGGCTATATCGTTGTCGGCCTGTTCCTGCTGACCTGGGCGATCGCCGTCGCGGTGTGGAAGATCGGCCGGATCGAGGAGAAGTACAGCACCCCGGTCGCATGACCGCCCCTCCGTGCGCCGCCGATCGCCCCGCCGCGGGACCTCATCGTCAGCAGCCACCGGCCAGGTGCAGACACCACCCTGTTCCCCTCCCACCGCCGTCAGGCCTTCCCGGGGCCGTGGTCCTAGCAGCCGCTGAAGACCCCGATGCGGGGTAGACGATCTGCATGAGCGACGAGACCCGCAGCCCAGCACGGACCGCCAAGACCGCTGCCGGGGCGGTGCTGCTGGTGGTTCTGACGCTCTTCGTGGTGTTCAACACCGACAAGGTGCCGGTGAGCTTCGTCATCGGCGACGAGAAGCAGGTGCCGTTGATCGTGGTGCTGATCGTGACGGCCGCGGTCGGCGCGGTGGTGGCCGAGCTGTTTCGGGTGCGTCGCAACCGCAGCTAGGGGTGCCGCACCGGGCCTCGGCGACGCAGGCGACGGGCCTTCTGCAGCAGCGCGAGCTGCAGGTCGGACAGCCGCCGATCGTCGGCGCGGGCACGGCGGACGGCGGAGAGCTCGATGACCTCGGCAGAACCGTGCACCTGTGCGGCGCGGTCTGCCTCCCTGGTCATGCGGCCGTCAGCGGCGCTGGTATGCCGCTCTCGTCCTCGAGGTCGAACACGCCGACCAGGCCGGCGAGCGCCAGCAGACGCAAGCACTGCGAGGAGCAGCCACGAAGCGTCAGCCTCCCGCCCTGACGCCATGCCTGACGGTGGACGTCCAGCAGCACGTTCATGGCCTGCGCGTCGAGGAACACGCAGTCGGTCAGGTCGACGACCAGGCGGCCGGGGGCGGTGGCCAGCGCCAGCTCGAGCCGCTCCCGGAGCTGCGGGAGGGTCGCGATGTCGAGCTCGGTGTCGACGACCACGACCACGTCGTCCATGTCGTCGGACGGGGTCGCAGAGGTGGTGGGGCGCTCGCTCAGCACGGTCATCTCGGTCCTCCAGGTTGGCGTCTGCTGAGACTGCACGAGCCGCACGACGATCCACCCCACGGGGCCGTGACATTCCCGTGACAACCGCCGGGGTCGACGAGCGGGCATGATGTTCGTCATGGCGAGCGTGCTGGTGGTGGAGGACGACGACCGGATCCGACTGTCGCTGACGATGGCGCTGGAGGACGAGGCCTACGCGGTGACGGCGGTCGGGACCGCTGAGCAGGCGCTGTCGAGCTTTCGGCAGCAGCCGGCCGACACCGTGCTGGTCGACCTGATGCTTCCGGGCATGGACGGCTTCGACTGCATCCGTGAGCTGCGCAAGAACAGCGACGTCGCGATCGTCGTGGTGAGCGCGCGGGACGACACGCACGACATCGTCGCGGCGCTCGAGGCCGGCGCCGACGACTACGTCGTGAAGCCGGTGGCGGTCAAGGAGCTGACCGCCCGGCTGCGTGCCCTGCGCAGGCGCCAGCACGTTGCTCCCAAGGAACCGCAGGCCATGGTCTTCGGTGACCTCGAGGTCGCCCCGGAGAACGGTGAGGTGCGGCTCGGTGGCAAAGACGTCTCGCTGACCCGTACGGAGTTCCGGCTCCTCGTGGAGCTGGCCGGCGCCCAGGGCCGGGTGCTGTCGCGAGCCCAGCTGCTCAAGAACGTCTGGGACTACGACTTCGGGGACGAGCGGGTGGTGGACGTGCACGTCGGTCGGCTGCGTCGCAAGGTCGAGCTCGACGCTGCCGACCCGCAGCACGTGATCACCGTCCGCGGCTTCGGTTACAAGCTGCGTTGAGGTCGAGCTGATGCGCTTCGGGCTCCGCCTACGGGTGATCGCCCTGTTCGCCACCGGCGCGCTCGCCCTGTCCTTCGCGCTGGCCGTCGCCACCTTCGGCGTGACCCGCAGCAACCTGCTCGCCGAGCGCGAAGCGGCCGCGATCCGCTCAGCGGCCGTGAACGGCAAGGTGGTCCAGGACAGCATCGCCCCTAACGACAACGGGAACGTCCTGGAGGTGCTGCAGGGCCTGAACAACGGCGCGCGTCAGTCAGTGCTGCTGCGCAGGGACCAGGAGCAGCCGTTCTCCCCGAACGACAACCGGAACACGGCGGCGATCACGGCGCAGATGACGGCCATGGTGCAGGACCGCCGCGAGTCGGCCGTGCAGCGGGTCGGGGTCGACGGCGAGCCGTTCCTGGTCGTCGGGGTGCCCTTGAACGCCGGTGACGCCTACTTCGAGATCGGCGCGCTGGGGGACCTGCAGGACACCCTGGACTCGCTCGCCCGCACGCTGTTCCTGGTCGGCGCGATCACCACGATCGCTGGTGCGCTGCTGGGGCTGTGGGCCGGTCGGGTCCTGCTGCGGCCGCTCGCGGAGGTCGCTTCGGCGGCCCAGCGGATCAGCCAGGGCGACATGACCGTGCGGCTGGAACCCTCGCCGGACCCTGACCTCGTGCCGATCACCCAGTCGTTCAACACGATGGTCGACGAGGTGGCCCTGCGGATGGAGCGCGACCGCCGCTTCGCCGCGGACGTCAGCCACGAGCTGCGGTCGCCGCTGCAGGTGCTCACCGCGGCGTCCTCGGTGCTGATGAACCGGGTGGACGACATGGACCCCCGCAGCCAGGCCGCCGCGTCGCTCGTCGCCCTGGAAGCGGCCCGGTTCACCGACCTCGTGCAGGACCTGCTGGAGCTGGCCCGCGACGAGCTTCCGCTCAACCTGCAGCAGCTCGACGTCGCCGCCCAGCTCACCGACCTGGCCGCCGGCCGGGTGCAGGACCTCGACCTGTCCCGGGCGCCTGAGCGCTGGTCGCTGGACCGCCGTCGCTTCGAGCGGGTGGTGACCAACCTGCTCGACAACGCGGTCCACCACGGTGGCGGTCCGACCCGGCTCGGTGCCTTCGAGCAGGACGGGCAGCTCGTGGTCGAGATCGACGACGAGGGACCCGGTGTGCCGCAGGAGGAGCGCAGCTTGATCTTCGACCGGTTCGGACGTGGCCGGGCGGCCAGCGCCCGGGGGCACAGCGACGGGACCGGGCTCGGGCTCTCCCTGGTCGCGCAGCACACCACCGCGCACGGCGGGACGGTCACCGTCCTGGACCGTCCGGGTGGCGGGGCCCGGTTCCGGGTGGAGATCCCGTGAGGGCCCGCCTGCTCGCCCCGGCTGCCGCCCTGCTGGTCCTGGTCGCCGGCTGCGGGATCCCTTCGGAGGACTCGCCGCGCGCGATCCCCTCGGAGTCGGTGAGCCCGACCAGCCCCTCGCCGTCCCCGTCACCCACTATGGCCCCGGGACCGAGGCAGGACGTGAACGTCTTCCTGGTGCAGGACGGCAAGCTCACTCCGGTGCTGCGCCGGGTGGCGGAGGGGCCGGGGCCCAGCGCGCTGCTCGCCGCGCTGCTCGAGGGTCCTACCGAACCGGAGAAGACCGAGGGGTACGTATCGTTGGCGTCGGTGGCCTTTCCCAACGCCGAGGCCGACGACCGCGTCCCCCCCAACGGCATCGTGACGGTCACCCTCAAGCCTGGCGCCGACGTCCCGGCGGACCAGTCTGCGGGGGACAAGATCAACGGCTACGCCCAGATCGTGCTTACCCTGACCGCCGACGACAAGGTGCAAGGGGTGGTCTTCGTACGGGACAACATGCCGGTCCAGCCGCCCGACGCCGACGGCAAGATCATCAAGCAGGGTGATCCGGTCACCGCCAGCGACTATCGCTCGCTCGTCCAGAAGGAGCCGACATGACCATCAGCCTGAGCAAGGGCGGCAACCTGTCGCTGACCAAGGCCGCCCCGGACCTCGCCGGCGTCACCGTCGGTCTGGGCTGGGACGCGCGCACGACCGACGGCGCCGCCTTCGACCTGGACGCCAGCGCGATCCTGGCGGGGTCCGACGGCAAGGCGCTGTCGGACGGGGCGTTCGTCTTCTACGGCCAGACCGCCAGCTCGGACGGCAGCGTCACCCACAGCGGTGACAACCTCACCGGCGAGGGGGCCGGTGACGACGAGCAGATCGTGGTGAACCTGCCTGCTCTGCCGGCCGGCTGCGAACGGGTCGTCGTGTCGGTCTCGATCTATGAGGGCGGCGAGCGCGGGCAGAGCTTCGGGCAGGTGCGCTCGGCGTACATCCGGGTCGTGAACGACGCCGACGGTGCCGAGCTGGCCCGCTTCGACCTGTCGGAGGACTCCTCGACCGAGCTGGCGATGGTCTTCGGCGAGCTCTACCGCCACGGCGCGGAGTGGAAGTTCCGCGCCGTCGGCCAGGGCTACAGCGCCGGGCTCAAGGGCATCGCCCAGGAGTACGGGCTCAACGTCTGAGCCCGCGGTGCCGGCCGTACGACAGCGCGTGCAGATCAGTCGGTGTCGAGGTCTTGATCGACCGACCGGCGCAGCGCGGCGTGCAGCGAGAGCGGGGTGAGCACCCCTAGGTAGCGGTCGGTGCCCGGTTCCTCCACCGCGATCCATCCGGCGTCGTGCTGGAGCATCGCTGCCATCGCGTCCTTCAGCGTCTCGTTGGCGTAGACGGCAGCAGGCAACCGGCTCATCCGATCGGCCACGAGCCCGTCGCCCTCGATGCGCTTGGCGTCCAGATAGCCCTTGAGCGTGCCGCCCGGCCCCAGCACGATGGCGAACTTGGACATCATCACCAGCCGCGCCTCGGCGAGAGTGTCGTCGACCGCCAGGGTCGGCGGCTTGTCGAGGTCCTGGGTGTCGATGCCGGTGACCGACAGCCGTCGCAGGCCTCGGTCCGAGCCCACGAAGTCGGCCACGAAGGGAGACCCGGGGTTGCCCAGCAGGTCGGCGGGGCTCGCGATCTGCTCGAGCAGACCGCCCTGCTTGAACACGGCGATCCGGTCGCCGAGCCGTACGGCCTCGTCGATGTCGTGGGTCACGAACACGATCGTCTTGCGTACGGTCTGCTGCACCCGCAGGAACTCCTCCTGGAGGCGCCCGCGGGCGATCGGGTCGATGGCCGAGAACGGCTCGTCCATGAGCAGCACCGGCGGGTCGCCGGCGAGCGCCCGGGCGACCCCGACGCGCTGGCGCTGGCCGCCGGACAGCTGGGCGGGGTAGCGGTTCGCGTACGTCCCCGGCTCGAGACCGACCAGGTCGAGCATCTCCTCGACCCGCGTCTTGATCTTGTCCTTGTCCCAGCCGAGCAGCTTCGGGACGGTCGCGACGTTGTCGCCGACCTTCTGGTGCGGGAACAGCCCGACCTGCTGGATGACGTAGCCGATCCGGCGGCGGAGCTCGCGCACGTCGACGTCGGTGACGTCCTCGCCCTCGAGCAGGATCCGACCCCCGGTCGGCTCGACCAGCCGGTTGATCATCTTCATCGTGGTGGTCTTGCCGCAGCCGGACGGTCCGACCAGACAGAGCAGCTCGCCCTCGCGGACGTCCAGATCCAGCTCCGCCACGGCCCGGGTCCCGTCCGGGAACTTCTTGCTGACCCCGTCCAGCCGGATCATGGGCTGTTCTGTAGCGTCCACCACGTGGCACTCCTCTCGACCGACATCGTGTCGCAGGTCACGAACCCGTGGTTCTCGACGGGCTATCTCACTACAGCATGGACCTACGAGGTCAGACCTGCACTCGACAAGCACGTGCTGATCACGCTCTACTCGGTCGTCTTCGGGGTGCTGGCCTCGATCCCGCTGTCCCTGATCGCCCGGCGCAGCGCCAGGCTGGAGACGTTCATCATCGGGCTGACCGGCGTCATCTACACCATCCCGTCGCTCGCGCTGTTCGCGCTGCTGGTGCCCTACACCGGCTACACGCAGACGACCGCCGTGATCGCGCTGGCGGCCTACACGCTCGTGATCCTCGTACGCAACGTCGTGACCGGGCTGGCCCAGGTGCCCGACGACGTGGTCGAGTCGGCGAGAGGGATGGGTCTCGGGCCGGTCCGCACGCTCCTGCAGGTGGAGATGCCGATCGCGCTGCCGGCCATCTTCGCCGGGATCAGGGTCGCCACCGTGTCGACCATCTCGCTGCTCACCATCGCGGCCTATGTCGGGGTCGGCGGCTTCGGACAGCTGATCACCGGCGCCTTCCGGCAGAACTACCACGCCAAGCTGACGACAGCGATCCTGTTCTGCGTCGTGCTCGCCCTGGTGGCCGACGGGTTGCTGGTGCTGGTCCAGCGGCTGCTGACTCCGTGGACGAGGGCGCGCGCATGACGTTCTGGGAGTGGGTCACGTTCGGTGACCCGCAGCAGGGGACGCTCATCCGGCTGCAGGAGCACCTGACCTACACGGTGCTCGGGGTCCTCATGGCGTGCGCCGTCGCGCTGCCGCTGGGGCTCGTGCTAGGTCACTACGGCAAGGGCGGCGGCCTCGCGATCAACCTGTCCAACATCGGGCGCGCGATCCCGACCCTCGGCATCATCATCCTGTTCGCGCTCTTCCAGCCGATCGGCGTCGGCGTCCTGGGCATCTCGCTGGCGCTGGCGCTGTTCGCGCTGCCGGTGGTGCTCACCAACACCTACGTCGGCATGCGCGAGGTCGACCCGGAGGCGGTCGAAGCCGCTCGGGGGATGGGCATGACGCCGTTCCAGGTGCTGCGCAAGGTCGAGCTGCCGCTGGCCTTCCCCTTGATCGCGGCGGGCGGACGCAGCGCCGTGCTCCAGGTGCTCGCGACCGCGGTGCTCGCCGCAGCCGTGGGCGGGGGCGGTTTCGGGCGCTATCTCATCAACGGGCTCGGGTCCCAGGACTACCCGCAGCTGCAGGCCGGGGCGGTGCTGGTGGCCGGTCTCGCCTTTGTGGCGGAACTCATCCTCGGTGGCCTCCAGCGCCTCGTCGACCCGGTGGCCCGGGCCAACCGTCAGCCGCGAGCGGGTGTCGAGGAGGTCACGATGACGCCTCTTGAGTCGACATCGGACCGCACGGCTGGTTGATTTCAGGGTGCTCCTGAGGTCCGGCACGAGGCTGGACCCGTTCTGAAAGGGCCCTAGCCCCGTGCGCATGCCCACGCTCCGTTCCGCGCTGATCGCCAGCACCCTCACCCTGACGCTGGGCCTCGCGGCCTGCGGCGGCTCCTCCGCCCCCGCCGCTTCCGGCGGCTCCGGTGGGTCCACCGACGCCCCGGCCGGTGGTGGCGGCAAGGTCACCATCGCCTCGGCCAACTTCCCCGAGAACCAGATCCTCGCCGAGATCTACCGGCAGGCGCTCGAGAAGGCCGGCTACGACGCTTCCGTCACGCCGCGTGACACCCGGCCCAACATCCTCAAGGCGCTGGAGAGCGACGACATCCAGGTCGAGCCCGACTACATCGGCAGCTTCACCGAGTTCTACAACAAGGAGAAGAACGGCCCGGACGCGAAGCCGGTCGCCAGCGGCGACCTCGACGCGACGCTCGTGGAGGCCAAGAAGTTCGCCGAGGCGAAGGGCATCAAGGTTCTCGAGCCCTCCCCGGCGCAGGACCAGAACGCGTTCGTCGTGACCAAGGAGTTCAGCGAGAAGAACAACGTCACCAAGCTGTCCGACCTGGCCGACTACAAGGGGCCGCTCGTGCTCGGCGGGACGCCGGAGTGCAAGACCTACTCCCTCTGCCAGCCCGGCCTCGAGTCCACCTACGGGATCACCTTCACCGGCTTCGAGCAGACCGACCTGGGCGGCGCCCTGTCGATCGACAAGCTGAAGAACGGCACGGTCCAGCTCGGCGAGTTCCTCTCCTCCGACGGTGGCATCGAGGCCAACCAGTTCGTGCTGCTCGAGGACGACAAGAACCTGCAGAACGTCGACAACGTGGTGCCGGTGATCTCCTCCAGCGTCGCCGACGACCAGACACTGATCGACGTCCTCAACAAGGTCAGCGCGTCCATGACGACCGAGGACCTGGTCAAGCTCAACGCGGGCAGCAGCATCGACAAGAAGCTGCCGAACGAGCTGGCTACGCAGTACCTCACCGAGAAGGGGCTGATCTAGCCCGCGCCAGCCCCCTGAACGTCGGCACGTCCCGTGTCGATCGCACGTCATGTCGGCCCGTCACCCACTGCGGTGGCGGGCCGTCGTGCGGCCCAGCCCTGGCTGCCCCTGGCTGCCCCTGGCTGCCCGGCGCCCGGCCGCGCCGGCCCGTCCCGCCCTGCGGCCCGGCGCCCGGCGCCCGGCCGCGCCGGCCCTTCCCGCCCTGCTGCCCGGCCGCGCCGGCCCTTCCCGCCCAGCTGCCCGGCCGCGCCGGCCCTTCCC
>JBBSTI010000103.1:0-12204 GCA_038236005.1 Mycobacteriales bacterium
GCCAAGCAGTGGGTCCCGATCGCCTGGACCAAGGCCCAGGTCGACAAGGTCACCGTCGAGCGCAAGACGGTCACCCAGACCCCCCAGCCGACCCCCGCACCGGACTTCGCCCTCGGGGCCTGTCCCCTCTTCGGGATCCGCTCCGGGCAGTACTTCACGGACGTGGGCGGCAACGAACCGGCCGTCACCTGCCTGTCGGCCAGGGGCATCGCCCGTGGCACGGGCCCCACGACCTACGGGCCCGACGAAGCCGTGTCGCGCGGCCAGATGGTGCGGTTCCTGGCCCGCTACGTGAAGGGCGCCGGCGCGACGCTGCCCGCCGACGGCCCGGCTTTCGGTGACTCGGCCGTGCTGTCGCCCGAGGTCCGGTCCGCAGCTGAGGGCTTGCGTGCGGCCGGCGTCGTGCAGGGTCGATCCGGCGGCCGGCTCGACCCGGCCGGGCTGGTGTCCCGCGGCCCGATGGCGGCGTTCCTGGTCCGTCTGGATCGCTACCTCTCCGGCGACCCGACGTCGCTGACCGCCGACGCGGTCGACCGGGGCCGGTTCTCCGACGTCGGGGCGTTCAAGGCCGAGATCGACGGTCTCGCCGCCTCGGGCGTGGCGCAGGGGGTCACCGCCACCACCTTTGCCCCGGGGACAACGGTCAGCCGTCTGCAGATGGCAGTCTTCCTGGCCCGGTTGCTGGAGCTGGAAGCGGTGCCGCTGCCGACGGCCTAGGTCCCTACACCTAGCCGCCGAGACGCAGGGTCCGCGCCCAGCGGTGTTACGGTCGTATGCATGACTCAGGTCGACCGGCTGTCCGTGACGATGCCGCCTCAGCTCGGCGCGGCCGTGCGTCAGGCGGCGTCGCGTCAGTCGCTCAGCGTCTCCGCCTGGCTCGCCGACGCGGCCGATGCGGCGCTGCGGAACGACGCGCTCGGAGCGGCGCTCGACGCCTGGGAAGCCGAGCACGGCCCGTTCACCGAGCAGGAGCTGCAGCAGGCGGCGGCTCGGCTCGTCGCGCGGGCATGACCGGGCCAACGTGACGGCCGTCCTGGACGCTGGCGCGCTGATCGCGGTCGATCGGGCCGACCGGGCGACGGTGGCCGCTCTGCGCGTGCTGCAGAGGCGCCGGGTCCCCGTGGTGTCCAGCGCTGCGGCCGTCGCTCAGGTCTGGAGGCGTCCGGCCCGTCAGGTCGAGCTGACCCGGATGCTGCGGGGGATCGCGATCCGTCCCCTCGACGACGCCGCGGCCAAGGACGTCGGTGTGCTGCTGGCGGTGACCGCCGGGTCAGACGTGGTCGACGCCCACGTGGCCCTGCTGGTTGCTCTGGACGACACTCTGTTGACGAGTGACCCCGGTGATCTTCGTCGTCTGCTCGAGGCCCGCGGTCTGCGAGCGGTCGTCGTCGCGATCTGAGGAGAGAACGCAGGTGCAGGGTCCTCGGTCGCTCGCGATCAGCCGCCGGTTCTGGGAGGGCTTCACGCGCCGCGTTGCCCGCCTGACCGAGCCGCCGGCCTGTCCCCGCCCCGAGCGCGCCGACACGCTCTACCGGCGCGCCGGTCGCTGCTGCCGCATCCAGACCATCAGCACCGCCCCGACGAGAAGCACGACGCACCCGCGACGGTGTCGCCGAGCCAAGAGCGTCCGGTGAAGGGCCAGCGGAGGATCTGCAGCACCGGGCTGGCGAGAAGGACGACCCAGAGCCACCTGGGGGTGACGGTCCCGCGGTCCGGCAGGCCCACACGCCGGGCAAACTCACGCTGCATTCCGATGCAGCGTCCGGTCGATATGCCGTGGCGTGGTCCGCGTCGGGCGGACGCAAGGACGGGGAGACCGGGCTCTCAGGGGGCGGGGTGGTCCAGGGACGCGGTGAGCTGCCTCAACAGGTCCAGGGCAGCCTCGGGAATGACGGTGCCGGGCGGAAAGATCGCCGCCGCTCCGGCCGCACGCAGCTCCTCGAAGTCGCCGGGCGGGATGACGCCGCCAACGACGATCATGATGTCGTCGCGACCTTCGTCGGCCAGCGCGGCCTTCAGGGCCGGGACCAGGGACAGGTGGCCAGCCGCGAGCGAGGACACCCCGACGACGTGCACGTCGGCCTCGACGGCCTGGCGCGCGACCTCCTCGGGGGTCTGGAACAGCGGGCCCACGTCGACGTCGAAGCCGAGGTCGGCGAACGCGGACGCGATCACCTTCTGGCCGCGGTCGTGCCCGTCCTGACCCATCTTGGCGACCAGGATGCGGGGCCGGCGGCCTTCGGCCTCGGCGAACGCGTCGGTCGCCGCGCGCCCGGCCGCGACGGCAGACGATCCGGCGGCCTCGGCGCGATACACCCCGGAGATCGTACGGATCTGACCGGTGTAGCGGCCGAATACCTTCTCCGCCGCGTCGCTGATCTCCCCGACGGTCGCCTTCGCGCGGGCGGCGTCGATGGACAGCGCGAGCAGGTTGCCGCCGTTGCTGGCCCCTTCGGTGAGGCGTCGGAGCGCGTCGTCGACGTCGGGCTGCGAACGCTCGGCCCGCAGCGTGTCGAGCTTGGCGAGCTGGGAGGCGTAGACCGCCCGGTTGTCGACCTTGCGCACGTCGATGTCGGGGTCGTCGGCGACCCGGTAGGTGTTGACGCCGATCACCGGTTGCGTGCCGGCGTCGATCCGGGCCTGGGTGCGGGCCGCGGCCTCCTCGATGCGCATCTTCGGGATGCCGGCCTCGATCGCCTTCGCCATGCCGCCGGCGGCGCCGACCTCGTCCAGGTGCTGCCACGCCTTGCGGGCCAGCTCGTAGGTGAGCCGCTCGACGTACGCCGAACCGCCCCACGGGTCGATCGTGCGCGTCGTCCCGGACTCCTGCTGCAGGAACAGCTGCGTGTTGCGGGCGATCCGGGCAGAGAAGTCGGTCGGCAGCGCCAGTGCCTCGTCGAGCGCGTTGGTGTGCAGCGACTGCGTGCCGCCCTGGGTGGCGGCCATCGCTTCCACGCAGGTGCGTACGGCGTTGTTGTAAACGTCCTGGGCGGTGAGCGACCAGCCGGAGGTCTGGCAGTGCGTACGCAGCGAAAGGCTCTTGTCGGACTGCGGGTCGAACTGCTTCACCAGCTTGGCCCACAACAGCCGCCCGGCCCGCATCTTGGCGATCTCCATGAAGGTGTTCATGCCGATCGCCCAGAAGAAGGACAACCGCGGCGCAAAGGCATCCACGTCGAGCCCGGACGCGATCCCGGCCTTGAGGTATTCGATGCCGTCGGCCAGCGTGTAGGCCAGCTCGAGATCGGCGGTCGCCCCGGCCTCCTGCATGTGATAGCCGGAGATCGAGATGGAGTTGTAGCGCGGCATCTCCCGCGAGGTGAACCCGAAGATGTCACTGATGATGCGCATCGAAGGCTCGGGCGGATAGATGTAGGTGTTGCGGACCATGAACTCTTTGAGGATGTCGTTCTGGATGGTCCCGGTGAGCGCTTTCGGGTCGACGCCCTGTTCCTGGGCGGCGGCGACGTACAAAGCAAGAACGGGAAGCACGGCCCCGTTCATCGTCATCGAGACGCTCATCTTGTCCAGCGGGATGCCGTCGAACAGCTGTCGCATGTCCAGGATCGAGTCGATCGCGACGCCGGCCATCCCGACGTCGCCTTTCACGCGCGGGTGGTCGGAGTCGTAGCCGCGGTGGGTCGCGAGGTCGAACGCGACCGAGAGCCCTTTCTGACCGGCGGCGAGGTTGCGGCGGTAGAACGCGTTGGACTCTTCGGCGGTGGAGAATCCGGCGTACTGCCGGATCGTCCACGGCTGGGTGACGTACATCGTGGGATAAGGGCCGCGGACGTACGGCGGGGCGCCCGGGTAGCTGCCCGTGAAGTCGAGACCCTCCAGGCCGTCGTAGGAGGTCGCGACCTCGATGCCCTCGGGGGTCGTCCATGGCTCGCCCTGACTCAGCTCCGGGGCGGAGGCCGGCGAGAAGTCGACGGTGGTGAAGTCGGGGATGGTCATCGCGCTCCCTCCAGGGTGGCCGTCAGCTGGTCCAAGGTCTGCGTCATGACGGCTAGCGCGTCGCAGCCGACGTGGACGTAGCCGTCGACCGGCCAGTCCTTGCCCTTGCCCGCGCGGAGCAGCGTGGTCGCCCCGCGTCGCCGCAGCTCGGCGCAGAGATCGGCCGACGGCTCGACGTCGTCGGCCGCGACCAGCACGACGACGGGCGGGACCTGTGACGGCACCTCGTCGGATCCGCAGGCCACCGTCTCTACCCCGGCAGGCAGCAGCAGGTTGCGGACGTAGTCGAGCCGGGCGGCGAACGTCCTGGGCGCGCCGGTGGTCACCGCGAGCACGGCGGGGCGGGCCCCGGTGTCGGCCAGGAACGCGTCGCTGCGGTCGCGGAGATCCTCGTAGGGCTCGGCCCAGCGCAGCCGCGGCAGCCCACCCGTGCGGGCTTGCCCTGAAGGCTTGCGCAGGACCGGCTTCTCCTGCAGGAACGGGAACTCGCTGACCCCGGTGACGGCGTCCTTGCGTACCGCAAGGCGGTGCTGCTTCTCCGCTGCGGACTGCGACAACAGCGCGGCGACCGACCCGTCCTGCAGCCCGGCGACCACGCCACCCGCACCCTCGACCTGCTGGAACACCGCCCAGGCGGCGCGGGCGACGTCGGCGGTGAGCTGCTCGACGTACCAGGACCCACGCGCCGGGTCGGTGACCGCGGCGACGTGCGACTCGTCGGTGAGCAGGGCCGAGGTGTTGCGCGCGACCCGACGGGCGAGGGCGTCTGAGCGGCCCAGCGCGCTGTCGAACGGGAGCACCGTCACCGCGTCGGCCCCGCCGACCCCGGCGGCAAAGGCGGCGGTCGTGCCGCGCAGCATGCTCACCCAGGGGTCGCGCCGGGTCGTCATGCACCAGGACGTGACCGCGTGCAGGAACACCTTCCCGGACAGGTCGCAGGCCTCGAGCACCCGCGCCCAGACCTGACGGGCGGCCCGCATCGTCGCCATCGTCAGGAACTGGTCGGCGCTCGCACCCAGCCGCAGCTCGATCTGATCAGGCGAGACCCCGGCGCGCAGGTAGTGGACGAGCGCGGACAGTGCCAGCCCGAGCTGCTGCGGGTCGGTCGCGCCGGCCTCGTGGAACGGGAGCGCGTCGACGGTCATGGCCCGCACCCCTGTGCCCTGGCACCGCGCGACCAGGTCGAGGGCGTCGTCCATCGACCCGAGCGTGCCGGTTCGGGCCAGGACCGCGATCGGGTCGGCGCCGAGCGTGCCCTTCTGAACCCCCGCGGCGAGTGCTGCGAGCCCGGCGGCGTGGAAATCGGCTCCGGCGTCGAGCGCGACCGGCGCGAGGTCCAGCAGCACGTCCTTCAGCGCGTCGGCCGGGTCGGCGGTCACCAGCCAGAGCGACGTGACGCCGCCCTCCAGATCCGTCAGGACCTCGCTGTTGTCCGGGTCGACGTGCAGTGCGCGTACGTCCCAGGGCCCCTGCCGGGTGACCAGGCTCGGGAGCGCGGTGCTCTCCATGTCGGGGCTGTAGAGCGGGCGTACGGTCACCCCGCCCACGTCGGTGGAGAGTGCGGCCTCGACGTCGGCCGGCGGGTCGCCCTTCTTGGCCAGCACGGTGCGTACGAGGTTCTGCCACTGCTCGCGGCTCACCGGGTCGAAGGCACCGCCGAGCACGAGGTCCTCGGGCAGCGGGGGCTCGGCGGGCGGCACGACCAGCTCAGGTCCGGTCGTCTCCTGCCCCGTCGTCTCCTGATCGGCGGTCACGCCCCGATGGTGCCACTTCGAGGCCGCGGACACCGCGGCCCCTCAAGATGCAGGTCTTATGATGCTGTGGTGAACAAGCGACGGATCACGCTGAACCTCGACGCCGACCTGGTCCAGGCGCTGGAGGCCATGCCAGAGCGGAGCATCTCTGCGGCGGCCAACGTGGCGCTGCGGTCGGCTGTCGCCGCTGAGGCCCATCGGGCAGCCGCGCTGGAGTGGTTGGGGCAGCTCAACGCCGAGTTCGGAGAACCGACCGAGCAGGACTGGGCCGACGCCAGGGCGGTTGCCGACGAGCTGTTCGACGTGCCCGCTGCTGCTCGGGCTGCAGGGTGACCCGACGGGTCGTCCTGGACGCCGCCGCGTTCGACCGGCTGGACGGCTTCAGCGGCGGTCGGGCCCGGGCGCTGCTCGGCGAGCTCGTCGGCCGCGGAGCGGAAGCGTGGTGCTCGGCCGTCACGGTCGCAGAGGTGAGCAGGGGGACGGCCCGGTCCGCGCGCGTCGCCGCTGCTCTGTCCCGCCCGACCGGTGGCGAGCGCATCAACGTCCAGGTCACCGACCTGCCGTTTGCCCGACTGGTCGGTACGGTCCTGCACGCCTCCGGCGCCGGCAGTGAGGACCTGGCCGACGCCCACGTGGTCGCGATCTGCCTCGGCGCCGAGGCCTCGCTCGTCGTCACGTCCGACCCGGACGACATCCTGCGGCTCGCGGACCCGTTTCCCGGGCTGCGCATCCTGGTGCGCCAGCCGTGAAGCCGCTGGACGGCGTGGTGGTGCTCGACTTCACCCGCGTGCTCGCGGGCCCGTACGCCACGATGCTGCTCGCCGACCTCGGCGCCGACGTGATCAAGGTCGAGCGGCCGGGGGTCGGCGACGACACGCGCCAGTGGGGCCCGCCGTTCCGGGGCGACGACGCGACCTACTTCCTGTCGGTCAACCGCGGGAAGCGTTCGGTGGTGCTCGACCTGCAGGACCCCGAGGACCGGGCACGTGCCGTACGGCTGGCGCAGACCGCCGACGTCGTCGTCGAGAACTTCCGCTCCGGGGTGATGGCGCGCTTCGGGCTCGACCGAGCGTCGTTGGACAACCCCAGGCTGGTCTACTGCTCGATCCCGGCCTACAGCACGACCGACACTCTTCGGCCCGGCTACGACCTGCTGATGCAGGCCAGCGCGGGTTTCATGTCGATCACCGGCCACGACGCTCCGGCCAAGGTCGGGGTCGCCTTCCTCGACATGGTGGCCGGCCTGTGGGCAGGCAACGGCATCCTGGCCGCCCTGCTGGCCCGCGAGAGCACCGGCGAGGGCCAGCAGGTGACCGTCGGGCTGTACGAGGCCTCGCTCGCCACGCTCGCGAATCAGGCGGCGGCCTATCTGCAGGGCGGCGTGGTGCCCGGTCTGACCGGCAATGCGCACGCAAGCATCGTCCCCTACCAGTCGTTTACCGCCTCCGACGTCGACTTCGTCCTTGCGGCCGCCAACGACAAGCTGTTTCAGGGCGCCCTTCGCGCGACCGGGCTCGACGCCCTGCTGACCGATGCGCGGTTCCTCACCAACCCCGACCGGGTCCACCACCGGGCCGAGCTGATCGGGCTGCTTCAGGAACGCTTCCGGACGCAGACCGCCGCCCACTGGGTCGCGCGGTGCGAGGCCGAGGGCGTGCCGGCTTCTCTCGTACGCACCCTCGACCAGGTCTTCGCGGCCCCCGAGGCGGCCAACAGCGTCGTCGAGCTGGCCGACGAGACGCACGGACCGCTGCGCTTCGTCCGACCGCCGATCCGGCTGTCCGGCACCCCGCTCGACATCGATGCCAGCCTGCCGCCGCCGCGGCTGGGCGAGCACACCGAGCAGATCCTTCGGGAGTCGTCAGGGCTGTGACAGTCCGGGTCAGGGTTCGTCCCCTACCCGTCGAACCGGCCGAGGCTGGTGGACGCGCGGTCATCATCGACGCGCAGGGCCGACCGGTCGAGAGCGGCGTCGGATCGGCGTACGCAAGAATCGAGCCAACGCGGAGACCACCTTTCGGCCCCCGGTCCAGATCCGCGAGCGGCGCACCCTCGTCATGTGCGACCAGGTCGCCACCGTCGACCTGACCCGGCTCAACGAGCCAGCCGGTTTCCTCTCGCTGACCGAGATGCAACGCGTCGACGAGGCACTCGCGCTCGTCCTTGACCTGTAGCCAGCCTGCGTACGCTCGATCGCCATGGGTCTGGAGAGGGTCTGCCTCACGGGTCCGGCGGATGACCGCGCCGGTGCCCACGTCCCCGGACCCAGCCGTCGGTCCTGACGTGAAGCGGCGTCGCTTCTCCGTACGGAAGTACGAAACCAACCGCGGGCTGACCGCGATCGTGGTCGTCGTGATGGGCGGCGCCATCTTGCTCGTGGCCGGCCTGGGCCTTGAGGACAGCATCATCATCGCGGGGTTCACCGCGATCTTCTTCACGCTCGGCGTCGGGGCGGGCGGGGGCGCTGCGGGCCGACCTGCGCAAGGTCGTCTGGTACGGCCCGCTGACCGCGCTGTCGGCGTCGGTACCCCGGGGCGTCGCCGAGCACAGCCACGCCGCCGCGCTGGCCCTGGTCGTCGTGGTCATCTTCGGGGCGGGGCTGCTGCCCGTCCTGGGATCGCCCCTGCACCTGCAGGACGAGCGGATCGGCGTACGGCTGGGCGACTGCGCCGCGCGCGCCACCCAGCTGGAGATGCTCGGGCTCGTCGGGGTCCTGAGAGCTGCGGAAGGTGCGCTCACCGGGCCGGCGTTGCACGCCGCCGCCGCCTGCTGGGGCTCGCTCACGACCGGGATGCCGGCGACCTCGTCCAGATCGCACGGTGGGTGGGCGACGGCAGCGAGCAGCTGTTGGCCGCGTACGCCGTGCTGAGGGAGCCCTGAGCGGTGTCTGATTGCCGACGCGTGCCAGGGTGACGGATGATTGTCGTCGTCACCGGGGCCAACGGCCTGGTCGGTTCCCGTCTGTGCACCGTCCTCGTCGAACGGGGAGCCACCGTCCGTGCCGTCGTACGGCGGGCCGGCTCGGCGCCTGTCGGGTGCGAGGAGCACGTCGGTGAGTTCACCGACCCGGAGTGGGCGGCCACCGTCCTGGCCGGGGCGGACGCTGCGGTCACCACCGTGCACCCGATGGCCAGCAAGGAGCAGGCGCAGCGCGCCGTTGGCGTCGAGGGCACGGTCGCCTTCGCCCGCGCGGCTGCCTCGACCGGCGTCGACCGTCTGGTCCACGTCTCGACAGCTGCCGTGTACGACCGGTCGCCCGGGATCGGCGACGTCGACGAGGACTCGGCGCTGGTCGGCGACGATGCGGGCGCCTACCCGGTCACCAAGCGTGACGCCGACCTCGCCCTCGCCTCGGTGGACGGGCTGACTCGCGTGCTGCTGCGCCCGCCGGCCATCCTCGGGGCCGGAGACACCTCGATCTGGAACGCCGTGCGGCCCGCGATGATGCGTGACGACGAGGCGGCGCGGCACGCCGTGCCCGATCAGAGTTTTGCCTGGGTGCACGTCGACGACCTGGTGGCGTTGGCCGCGGACGTCGCGCTGACGTCTCTGGACGGCAGGACGGGGCCGGCAGACGGGGCCTGCACGGCCGTCAACGTGGTGTCGGGGTCGGCGACCGTGCGGGACTACTACGAGACCGTCACCGGCGCGCTCGGCGTGGCTCCGGTGTGGGACGACGAGCCGGCCTGGACCGGCCAGATCCTCGCCGACCGGGCCCGGGGCTGGGGCTGGACGCCGATCGTCACCCTGGCGGAAGCGCTGGACGAAATCGCGCGCGGCCTGCGCTGAGCCCTGTGACGTTGGTTGCCTGGCCCGATCAGGTGCCGAGCAGCCGCACCCCGACGTAGGCGACGACCGCGACCAGGAGCCAGGACAGCAGGCCCAGCACCAGGGCGCGCCCGCCGGTGCGGCGCAGCGTCGGCAGGTGGATGCCGGTGCCCAGACCGAACAGCGCGGCGGCGAGCAGCACGCCCTGCAGGGTCTTGGCGGCGTCCAGGACCGGCGCGGACAGCACGCCCGTGCTGGCGAGCGCGATCGCGCCCAGGAAGCCGGCCACGAACAGCGGCAGCAGCGGAGGCCGTCGACCGGGCGTCTGGGCCGCGCCCCGCCGGCGCGAGAGGGCGACCCCGGCGACCAGCGGCGCGAGCAGCACCACGCGGCTGAGCTTGACCACGACGGCTGAGGTGAGCGCGCCGGGGACGCGCTCCGCGGTGGCGACCGTCTGCCCGACGTCGTGCACGCTGGCCCCGACCCAGCTGCCGAAGGCCACCGGGTCCAGACCGAGCGGTCCGCGGAGCAGCGGCAGGATCAGGATCGCGAGGCTCCCGCAGAGGGTGACGAGCGCGATCGCTACCGCGGTGTCGTCGTCGTCACCCTCGGCCACCTCCTCCATCGCCGCGACCGCGGACGCGCCGCAGATCGAGAACCCGGTCGCGATGAGCAGGGTCCGGGCGGGCGAGATGCCGAGCATCCGGCCCATCAACCGGGTGCCGGTGAAGGTCACCGTGACGGTCACGAGCACGACCGCGGCGCCGCTGAGTCCCAGGTTCAGCAGCTGCGTCACGCCGAGCTGCAGGCCGAGCAGGACGACGGCGATCCGTAGGAACCGGTGGGAGGCGATGTGCGTCCCGATGTGCAGCCGTGGGCGATGCAGGTTGAGGTTCGCGACCAGCGCCCCGAGCGCCACCGCGACGGTCGAGGCGTTGATCGCCGGCACCAGCCGGGAGACACCGAACGAGACCGCGGTGGCGAGAGCGACGGCCAGCAGCCCGGGCAGCGGGGACGTCGTGCCCGGGCGCGTGGCCGGGGGGCAGATCGGTCGGCAACGGCTGGGCGTACGGGCGTCGTCTCGGCGCGGGCGGTGCAGACGTCGGGTCGTGCTCACGGGCAGCTCCTCGGGTGGGGACGGACCCCAGCGTGTCGAGGATCGCCGACGCCCGGTAGCCCGGTCGATCTGATGGACCCATCGGTCTAACCGATGGCTACCGATCCGCGTGAGTGGTGCCGTCGCCGCGTCCTCAGGGCTGGACCGACCGCACGACGATGCGGGCGCAGAGCTCGCCCAGAGCCGTCAGGTCTCGGGCGTCCACGGTGGCGATGACGGCGCCGCCGGCCAGGTCACCGGTGGAGACCAGGAAGGCGGCGACCGCCTGCTCCGACCCGAACCCCGCTCCAGCCAGCAGCCGGCCGGCCTGTACGGCGACGTCCTGGTCGACGTCCATGACCAGGATCGACTCCCGTCCGAGGAGAGCGAACACTGCCGCGTCGCGCGGATGGCCCCGCACGACCTCCGCCAGCACGGCGACGGAGGTGGCGATCGAGCGGTGCTCTCGCCGGGCGACGATCAGCATCGCGCGCGATCTCTCGACGCGCGGCCGGACCGTGCGCAAGGGCCGAGAGGGCCGCGCTGTCCAGCAGCAGCACTAACCCGCCCGCCGGGCGGGGTCGTCTGCAGGCTTCTCGTCCAGCTGGGCGAAGGCCTCTTCGGCGTGAGCCAAGGCCGTGGGTGAGACCGCACCGTCGGCGGTCTCGAGCCCTTCCAGCCAGGCATCCACGGCGGCCTGGTGGCGAAGACGGGCGAGCCGGTCTGACAGCGCCTCGTCCATCCCGGCAGACAGGCTGCGGTTGCCGACCAAGGCACGCAGCTGCGAGAGGTTGCCGGCGTCCAGGGTGAGGGTGACCTTTTCCTTGGCCATAGCGTGAACGTACCTTCACACCATCAGCTGGTCCAGGATCCGTCCAGGGCGCGCAGGGCCTGGTCCAGCAGGGGCTCGAGGTCGACGTCGGGCTCGGCCAGCCACTGCTCGTACGCCGTGACCGCGGCCCCCAGGCACAGGTGGCCGACGAGCCGGGGGAGCAGATCATCCTCGGTCAGGCCGAGGACCCGGGCCGTGTGCTCGGCGATCACCGCGCGCCAGGCCGCGTAGCGCAGGGTGGCATGCGCCTGCAGGGCCGGGACCCCCAGGATCAGCCGCATCCGGTCGCGGTGCCAGGGCAGCTCTGCGGCGTCGTAGGCGTTGAACGTCAGCACGGCCGATCGCAGGCCCTCCAGCAGGGACCCGTTCGTACGGGCCAGGTCGGCGCGCAGATGCGCGAGGCCGCCGTCGAAGTCGCCCCAGACCACGTCGTTCTTGGAAGCGAAGTAGCGGAAGAACGTACGCCGTCCGATCCCGGCTGCCGCCGCGATGTCGTCGACCGTCGTCGCCTCGAATCCGTGCGCGGCGAACAGGCGCAGCGCGGCGTGCTCCAGCTCAGCGCGGGAGGTGACGGTGGGACGCCCTGCCACCAGCCCACCCCCCTCGTGATCATGGCCGTCTGCACCCCCAAAACGGTCACGGAGGGTGCAGACGACCATGATCACCGGGAAGTGGGGGCTGGTCAAAGGCACCGGGTGCCGTTAAGGTTCGGACAGTAGTTTTGCAGTGCTGCCGGTCACAGGGACCGGTCACATCCTGGAGGACATCATGAGCGACGCCGTCGGAAGCACCGCCAC
>JBBSTI010000104.1:0-12176 GCA_038236005.1 Mycobacteriales bacterium
ATCGCCTTGAACTCCTGGACCTGCTGGCCGCGCTGGCCCGAGGAGGAGTAGTCGTTGTGCGGGGCGAAGAAGCCGATCGTGTTGTAGCCCCAGTAGTTGTGCTGCCCGCGGTCGACCAGGTGGCTGTCGTGCACGAACTGGTGCACCGGCATCAGCTCGACCGCGGTGATCCCGTGCCGCTTGTAGTGCTCGATCATCACCGGGTGCGCCAGCGCCGCGTACGTCCCGCGGATGTCTTCCGGGATGCCCGGGTGGGTCTGGGTCAGCCCCTTGACGTGGGCCTCGTAGATGACCGTCTCGTTGTAGGGCGTGCGCGGCAGCCGGTCGTTGTCCCAGTCGAAGAACGGGCTGATGACGACGGACTTGCTCATGTGCGGGCCGGAGTCCTCGTCGTTGTAGGAGTCCTCCTCGCCCCAGGTGTAGGAGAAGCACGCCTGGTCCCAGTCGATCTGACCGTCGACGGCCTTGGCGTACGGGTCCAGCAGCAGCTTGCTCGGGTTGCAGCGGTGACCGTTCTCGGGCTCGTACGGCCCGGTCACCCGGTAGCCGTAGCGCTGGCCCGGGCCGACGCCGGGCAGGTAGGTGTGCCAGACGAACGCGTCGCGCTCGCGGATCGCGACCTTGGTCTCGACGCCCGCGTCGTCGAAAAGGCACAGCTCGACCTTCTCGGCGACCTCGGAGAAGAGCGCGAAGTTGGTGCCCGTGCCGTCGTAGGTCGCGCCGAGCGGGTAGGGCGTCCCCGGCCAGGTACGCGGCACGGCGGGGCCGGCGGAGGGGTCGGCGCTCACGCCGGGGGTCAGGGCGGTGCGGTCGATGCCTGGCACGGTGGTGATCGGGTGCTCCTCAGATCGGATACGTCGATCCCAGTATCGCGGACGCGCCCGCGTCCTGGCTCGGTGGCGGCCGGCTGCTGGGGTTCACCCGATCGGCGAACAACCGGGCGGCGACGTCAAGTCTCCCGGCGTCGAGGACGAGACCTCTGCCGTGAGCGTCTTCCGGCAGCCAGACAGTGACCTTCGTCTCGCGAGGCGGCGGGCTCGTCGTGCCGTGCGTCCGCCGGTCGGGTCGGGTCGGCCCCGGGTCGGTGCTTCGCCCCGCGGCGTGCCCGTGCCGGCGCGCGGACCCGACGGGTCTCCCGGCCCGGCACCGGCGGGCCCTCCGGCGGTAGCCGGGGACCCGACCCACCTGCTGCTGCGGACGACGTACGGCCTCAGCCGGCAGCTGGTGGAGGACGTCACGGCGACCGGCCCGACGGCCTGGCTCGAGCAGCAGCTCGACCCGGCGGGCATCCCCGACGCCGCGTGCGACGAGCTCGTGAGCCGGTTCCGATGGCTGGACGCGTCGGCCGCCCAGGTGCGGGCCGGGGTGAACGTCGGGTCGTGGGACGCCATGAGCGAGCTCACCCAGGCCGCTCTGGCCCGGGCGTGCTGGAGCAAGCGACAGCTGTTCGAGGTGATGGTCGACTTCTGGGGCAACCATCTCAACGTCACCTGCCCCAGCTCGGAGGTGTGGGACGTGCGCGCCGTCGACGACCGCGACGTCTACCGGCGGCACGCGCTGGGCCGGTTCAGCGACCTGCTGGTCGCGAGCGCCACGAGCCCGAGCATGCTGCGCTATCTCAACAACGACAGCTCGACCAAGACTGCCCCGAACGAGAACTACGGCCGTGAGCTGCTGGAGCTGCACACCGTCGGCGTCGGCGCCGGCTACTCCGAGACCGAGGTCCGACACTCTGCGCTGGCGCTGACCGGGTTGACCGTCGACGACGCGACCGGCACCTTCCGCTACCGCTCCGGGTGGCACCACGTGGGGCCGTTGTCGGTGCTCGGCTGGTCCTCGGCCAACACGTCTGAGGACGGGGGTCTCGAGGTGGCCACGTCCTACCTGCGCTACCTGGCTGCCCATCCGCTGACCGCCCGCAGGATCGCCCACAAGCTGGCTGTCCGGTTCGTCTCCGACAGCCCCCCGACGGCGCTCGTCGACCGGCTCGCGGCGACCTACCTGGCCGGCGACACCCAGCTCAAGCCGGTGCTCCGGCAGCTGTTCGCGAGCCCGGAGTTCGCTGCGTCCGCAGGACAGAAGACCCGCCGCCCGGTCGAGGACCTGACCGCCGTGGTGCGGGGCCTCGGCATCGAGGTGCCGCTGCCGAAGGACGGGGTGGTCGGGATGCTGCACTGGATGAGCTATGAGCGAGGCCAGCCGATGCTCGGCTGGCACCCGCCGAACGGGTTCCCGGACGTGGCCGCGGCCTGGCAGGGCGCCGGCACCACCGTCATGATGTGGCGCCAGCAGCTCTCCCTGGCCGGTAGCTGGTGGCCGAAGAACCTGCGTCATCCTGGCCTGGCCAGCCTGCTGCCCGACCCCCGCCCGACGACGAACGGTGGCCTCGTGGACGCACTCTCCCAGCGACTGCTGAACCGGACCCTGCCCGGTGACGAGCGGGCCGCCGTCCTCGGGTTCCTGGGCCCGGAAAGCAGCCGGCCGTCGGACGAGATCTTCGACTGGCAGCTGCCGTGGCTCGTCGCCCTGCTGTTCGGCACGCCCTCCTGGAGCCGGCGATGACGGCGCCCGGGACGACGCTGTCGAGCACGGCCGGCGACGGGGACCCGTGCGGCTGCCCCGGCCGAGAGTTCACCCGCCGGACCGTGCTTCGCGGCGCGGGGATCGCCGGTCTCACCGGGCTGCTCAGCTCCGGCCTCTCCACCCAGCTCGCCTTCGCCTCCGGGCCTACGACCGGCAACGACGTGCTCGTCGTGCTGTCCCTCCGGGGCGGCTTCGACGGGCTCTCGGCGATCGCACCGATCGGCGACCCGGGCTATGCCGCCGCCCGGCCGACCCTCGCGGTTCCCGAGAACCGGGCCCTGAAGCTGGACGACACGTTCGGCCTGCACCCCTCGCTGGCCCCGCTCAAGCCGTTCTGGGACGCCGGCACGTTCGGAGCGGTTCAGGCGGTCGGGCACCCGGACCGCAGCCGATCGCACTTCGCGGCCATGGAGGAGCTCGAGCGCGCGGCGCCCGGGACCTCGCTGCGCACCGGCTGGCTGGACCGGGTGATCGGCCTGGCCGGCAACGGCAGCCCGCTGCAGGCGGTCACGGTCGGCAGCGGCACCAGTGCCCTCGCGCTCGCCGGCCCCGCGCCGGACGTGGCCATGCGCTCGTTGGACGACTTCTCGATGGACACCGACAACCTCGCGCACCGCAAACGACTGACCGCTCTGCGCGCGATGCACGCCGGTCGCCCCGGCGCTGCCGGGATCGCTCTGACCGCGCTGGACCGGGCGGCCGAGGTCCGCAGCAGCACCCCGGCCGGGACCGGATATCCGACCTCCGGCGAGGGACAGGAGCTCGGGTCGGCGTTGCGCGACCTCGCCCGCATCATCAAGACCCCGGGCAGCACCCTGCAGGCCGCCTGCGTGGATTTCGGCGACTGGGACATGCACGAGAACCTCGGCACCGTCGACCAGGGCCGGATGACCCGGCAGCTGGCCGGGCTGGGGGCGGCGCTCGCGGCCTTCGCGACCGATCTGGGCCCGCACCACCTCTCGCGGGTGTGCCTGGTGACCCTGTCTGAGTTCGGCCGCCGGGTGCAGCAGAACGGTTCGGCCGGCACCGATCACGGCAGCGCCAACACCGTGCTGCTGCTGGGCGGCGGGGTCATCGGCGGCAAGGTGCACGGCGTCTGGCCAGGGCTGGCACCAAGCGCTCTGGACCGCGGCGACCTGGCGAACCGGACCGACTACCGCGACGTGCTCGGCGAGCTGCTGCGGGTCCGTTGCGGCGTCCCGAACCTGTCCTCGGTCTTCCCGGGCTTCCAGCCGAACCCGATCGGCGTGGCCCGGCCCTGACCCGGCCCTGGCCCGAGCACCCCGCCTATGCGGAGGCGAGGGCGCGCAGGGCCTGGTCGGCGTGCACGTCCATCTTGGTCTCCGAGCTGATCGTCTCGAGGACCCGACCGTCCCTGCCGATCAGGAAGGTGGCCCGTTTGAGCTTGGTCACCTTGGCCATCAGCCCGGACCGCTTGACCCCGAACGCCTCGGCGACGGTGCCCTCGGGGTCGGCGAGCAACGGGTAGTCGAAACCGTGGGCGTCGCTGAACTCCTTCTGCCTGGCGACCGTGTCCATGCTGATCCCCACCCGGTGGGCACCGGCGGCGGCGAACTCGGCGGCGAGGTCCCGGAAGTGGCAGCTCTCCTTGGTGCATCCGCTGGTCATCGCCGCCGGGTAGAAGAACAGCACCACCGGGCCGTCGGCCAGCAGTCCGGTCAGGCTCACCGACCGGCCGTTCTCGTCGGGCAGCGTGAACTCGGGGGCCTTGTCGCCGGTCGTCAGGGTCATCAGGATGCCTCTCGGTGTGCGTCAGGTCGATCGTCGTGAAGGGTCGTGGACGAGCGTAGGGAGGTCTCGGCGTCCAGCACGAGCGCCTCTTGCGGGGTCGGTGCCCCGCCCCCGAGGTGGGCCGGCTGCCACCAGGCACCGGGCTCGGCGCGTGCGGGATAGGTCGCCTGCGCCTCCGCGAGCAGGTCCGCCATCGCGGAGCGCAGCTGCTCGGTCACAGCCTCGGGGTCACTGTCGACCGTCGGGTGCAGCGGCTCGCCGACCCGGACCTCGACCGGCGAGCCGTACGCCTCACGCAGCGAGAACCGGTGCGTGCGGGTCGACACCCGGTGCGTGCCCCAGATGACCACCGGGACCAGCGGCACCCCGGCCTGCGTCGCCATCCGGGCCGCGCCCAGCTTGAACGGCAGCAGCGTGAAGCTGCCGGTCACCCGGGACTCCGGAAACACCCCGACCAGCTCCCCGTCCCGCAGGCGCTGCACCGCGACCCGGTAGGCCGTCCCACCGCCGTCCCGCTCGACCGGCACGTGCTGCATCGCCCGCATGAGCGGTCCGGCGACCGGGTGGCGGAAGGCGGCGGCCGTCGCCAGGAACCGTACGAGCCGCCCGCGCTGCTTCCCGGCCAGCCAGCCGGTCACGACGAAGTCCAGATAGCTGAAGTGCGTGATCGCCAGGACGGCGCCGCCGGTCGCGGGCAGGTGGTCGGCACCGACCACGTGTCGGCGCAGCCCGAGCAGCCGCAGCACCGCCCGGCCGACCAGGACGATCGCCCGGTAGATCACCCGTGCTTCTTCGGCGGCAGCGGGACGAAGCCGCTGGTGCTCTTCACGTAGTCGACGTAGCCGGGCCGACGGTCGCCGATGTCTTTCTCCAGGGTGGCCGCGCCGGTGCCCTTGGACAGCAGCCACGTCATCACCAGCGGTGAGGCGATCGTGAGGATGCCCGGCCACATCGCGAAGGCGATCAGCGACAGCCCCCACCACACGGTGGCGTCCCCGAAGTAGTTCGGGTGGCGGGTGTAGCGCCAGAGCCCGGTGTCCAGCACCTTGCCCTTGTTGCTCTCGTCCCGCTTGAAGACGGTCAGCTGGTGGTCGCCGACCGCCTCGAAGAACAGCCCCACCGCCCAGACCGCGATCCCGACGTAGCCGAGCCACCCGAAACCGCCGCGCTGGAACATCGCGACCTGCACCGGCAGCGAGATGAACCACGCCGAACCGGCCTGGGTCAGGTAGATCATCCGGAACGCGTACGCCTCACGGCTGTGCCCGCGCTGCTCGGCCCGATCGAGCATGTCGGTGTAGCGCGGGTCCTCGCCGGAGTGCTTCCGGTTGCGCAGGTAGATGTGTGTCGCAAGGCGCAGACCCCAGGCCGCGACCAGGAGCAGCACGACCGTGCGGCGACCGTTGCCGCCCTCGCCGAGCGAGAGCACCCAGGCGGTGGCCGCCGCGACGACGAAGGCGAGCCCCCAGGTCACGTCGACGCCGGAGTGCCGCCCGGCCCGTTCGTTGATCGCGAAGGTCGCCGCCATCAGCAGCGCGACTGCGACGAAGCTGATCGGCAGCGCGATGAGGAAGCCGGTGGTGTCGAAGCCCGTCATGCGATCATCATCGTTGTCAGCATGGACCGGCTCAGCGCACGGGCGGCATGCCGCTGACTCCGGCCGCCGTCCGCTTCACCGCGAGGATCTGGTCCACGCCCATCCGGCCCTCCTCGAACACGAGCCCGCCGCCGACCAGGTAGAGCCGCCACACGCGTGCGACCTCTTCGCCGACCATCGCGACGGCCTTGTCCCAGTTGGCCTCGAAGATGTCGTACCAGGCGCCGATCGTCGTGACGTAGTGCTCCCGCATCGCATGGACGTCGCGGACCTCGAGCCCAGCGTCCTCGATCAGCGCGACCGTCTCGCCGACCGGGCGCATGTGCATGTCCGGCGCGATGTAGGCCTCGATGAAGTCGCCGCCGCCCGGTCGGTCGCGTCGGGACATCTGCTGGATCAGCATCCGGCCCTTGGGGGCCAGCCGGCTCTCGATCAGCCGGGTGAACACCGGGTAGTTCTCCGCGCCGACGTGCTCGCCCATCTCGATCGAGCTGATCGTGTCAAACCCGGTCTCGGGCACCTCGCGATAGTCCTGCAGCCGGATCTCGACCTTGTCCGCCAGGCCCCGTTCGGCGATCCGGGCGTCGATGAAGGCCTTCTGCTCCTTGCTCAGCGTCACGCCGATCACCTGTGCGCCGTACTCCTCTGCGAGGTGCAGCGACAGCGACCCCCAGCCGCAGCCGATGTCGAGATGGCGAGAGCCTTCCCGTACGCCGAGCTTCCTGGCGACCAGGTCGAGCTTGTCGCGCTGGGCGTCCACCAGGCCGTACGAAGGGCTGGGCTCCTGCGTGTAGTAGGCGCAGGAGTAGGCCATGTGCGGGTCCAGGATCAGGGCGTAGAAGTCGTTGGACAGGTCGTAGTGGTGGCTGATCGCGGCCCGATCACGCAGCAGGGTGTGCAACCCGCCGGACAGCCGGGCCTGCGAGACCGGGGTCTTGGGCGGGGGACCGAGGATGCCGAGCCGCACCGCCGTCCTGAGCGCCTGCAGCTTCTGGGCGCGGGACAACGTCGCACCCGGGACGCCCTCGACCTGCCGATCGCGGATCGTCGCCCAGACCCGCCGGAAGCCGTCGGCGAGGTCGCCCTCGACGTCCAGCTCGCCGGTGACGTAGGCCTGCGCGAGGCCGAGCTCACCCGGGCTGTAGAGCAGTCGGCGCACGGCCTTGCGGGAGCGCAGCACGACGGTAGGCGCTCCGGTCGGCCCGGTCTCGCTGCCGTCCCAGGCGCGCAGCCGGACCGGCAGCTCGCCACCGAACAGCGGCTCGAGGACGGTGGACAGGCGTGTGGCGACGCCGCCGGACGACTGCCTGGACGAGCGGGACAGCAGCAGGGCGGGCACCTAGAGCTCCTGGGGTCGGGGGGAGGGGCCGGTGGCGTTGGCCTGGGCGCCCTTCTCGAAGACGAACTGGTAGACGTCGAGATAGCCGGAGCGGAACCCGGCCTCGGAGTAGGCGAGGTAGAGCGACCACATCCGCCGGAACACCCGGTCGAAGCCGATCCCGTCGATCGCTTCCGGGTCGGCCTCGAAGCGTTCACGCCAGATCCGCAGCGTCTCGGCATAGTCGAGCCCGAAGGAGAACCGGTCCGACACCCGCAGCGAGGTGTGCGCGAAGACCGACTGCTCGATCGAGGTGACCGAGGGGATCAGGCCGCCCGGGAAGATGTACTTGTGGATCCAGGTGAAGGTCTCCCGCGAGGCCAGCATCCGGTCGTGCGGCATCGTGATCGCCTGCAGCCCGACCTTGCCGCCGGGCTTGAGCCGGGCGTCCAGGGTCGAGAAGTAGTCCGCCCAGTAGCGGTGCCCGACCGCCTCGATCATCTCGACCGAGACGATGGCGTCGTAGGTGCCGGTCGCGTCGCGGTAGTCGCAGATCTGTACGTCGACCCGGTCGGCGACGCCGGCCTCCTCCATGCGCAGCAGCGCCAGCTTGCGCTGCTCCTCCGACAGGGTGATCGAGGTGACCTGGGCGCCGCGCAGGGCGGCCCGCAGCGACAGCTCGCCCCAGCCGGTCCCGATCTCGAGCACCTCCGAGCCCTCGCGCACCCCGGCGGCGTCCAGGAGCCGGTCGATCTTGCGGTGCTGCGCCGTCTGGAGCAGGGTCGCGTCCGCCACCACGCGACCGGCCTCGTCCTTGCTGAACAGCGCCGAGCTGTAGCTCATCGTCGGGTCCAGGAACTGCTCGAACAGCTCGTTGGACAGGTCGTAGTGCCGGGCGATGTTGCGCTTCTGGTTGCGGGTCGACTGGTCGTCGGAACCGGGGTGCCGCAGCAGGGCTGCCTGCCGGAGCGTCTGCAGAGACGGTGGGATCAGGCTGGCAACCTCTCGGGCAAATACGGTGAGCACCCCGGCGAGGTCCTCGGCCTCCCAGTCGCCGGCCATGTAGCTCTCGCCGAACCCGACCAGCCCGGAGCTTCCGAGGCGACGGTAGAACGCGTCCGGGCGGCGAAGCATCATCACCGGGCCGGCGAGCCCGCCGGCCCCGAGCACACGCCCGTCGGGCAGCAGGACGTGCAGCGGCAGTCGGCCCACCACCCGGGTGAACAGCCGTCGCGCGATCGAGGCGCGGACGCGGTCGCCGGGCACCGTGGCGATGTCGGGCCAGCTCAGCGGGTCGATCGGTCCGACCGGGGACGAACGTGGCGCGTGGGCGGTGTCAGGTGCGTGGGCGGTGTCAGGTACGACGGTCGTCATGCGACCTCCTCCAGAGCAGGGACAGGGCTGGCGGTCGTCGCTGCGACGTCGGGGGCGCGGGCAACGACGGGCAGACGCTTGAGCCAGAGCAGGACGCCCTGGACCGTGATGCGGAGCGACACGGCACGCGTCTCCAGCGGACGTCGCAGGGACGTCCGCAGGACAGCAGCCGTGGTGGCCGGTTCGGCCGTGCCTCGTACGGAGGCCACGAACGGTGCCTGACCCGGTCGGTGGAGCGTCACGGTGAGCGACAGGCGCTCGACGGGCTCGGGAAGGCTCATCGTGTAGTGCCCGTCGACCGGGTTGAACGGGGACACGTAGAAGACTTTCTCCACCCGGGCGACGTGTGCGACGGCACGGGGACCGGTCTCGCCGGGCGGCGGGATCAGGTAGGTGTGCGCTCCGCCGTAGGTGTTGCGCACCTCGGCCAGCGTGCAGGCCAACGACCCGTCCGCCCGGTGGCACCAGAACACCGACAGCGGGTTGAACACGTGCCCCAGCACCCGGGCGTTCGCGAGCATCGTGACCCGGCCGCCGGTGAGGTCGAACCCCCGTGCGGCGCAGAAGGCGTCGACGTTGTCCCGGAGCGAGGACCGCGGGTCCGAGCCGGGGAACAGGTGGTCGCGGGCCTCGATCCGGGCCAGCGGGCGCAGCACCCGGGGCAGCGCGGGCAGGTGGTCCAGGTCCACGAACCACCAGTAGCTGCGGTTGGCGAACGCGTGTCGCAGCGGGGTGGTCCGGACGTGCCGGATCTCCGTCCTGAACAGGGAGGGTCTCACCAGCGCACCCCGAGAGCAGCGGCCGCGGTGACCCCGGAACGTGCGCCGTCCTCGTGGAAGCCCCACCCGTGGTACGCGCCGGCGAAGGCGACCTGGCCACCGGACAGCGCGGGCAGGCGGGACTGCGCCGCGACGCTCTCAGGGGTGTAGAGCGGGTGCTCGTAGTCCATCCGGTCCACCACCAGGTCCTCGGCCACCTGCCCGGGGGCGTTGAGCGTGACGATCCAGCGGTCGGGCGAGGACAGGCGCTGCAGCCGGTTCATGTCATAGCTGACCAGCACCGCGTCCGCGTCCGCCCCGCAGCCGTCCGTGCGGTAGTTCCAGGAGGCCGCGGCACCCGGGGCGTCCGGGAGCACCGACGTGTCGTGGTGCAGCACGGTGGGGTTGCTGGTGTAGGTGATCGCCCCGAGCACCTCGCGCTCGAGGTCGGTGGGATCGGCCAGCATCGCCAGCGCCTGGTGCGGGTGGGTGGCGATCACCACCGCGTCGTACGGCTGCCCGTCGATCAGCACACCGTCGGAGGTGCGGGCGACGGAGCGGACCGGGGTGTTCGTCCGTACGTCCGGAAGACCCTTGACCAGCAGCTCGAGGTAGGACCGCGACCCGCCGGTGACGGTGCGCCAGGTCGGTGAGCCGGACACGGCGAGCATGCCGTGGTGGTCGAGGAAGGAGAACAGGTAGCGCGCCGGGTAGGTCTCGGCCTGGTCGGGGGCGGTCGACCACACCGCGGAGACCACCGGGGTCATGAAGTGGGCCCGGAAGTAGGCCGAGAAGCCGCCCTGGTCCAGGAACTGGCCGAGCGTGCGGTCGTCGTCGTCGCTGTCCGCCAGCAGCGCCCGGGCCTGCCGGTAGAACCGGGTCACCTCGACGAGCATCCTGAGGAATCGCGGCCTGGCCAGCGACCTCGGCTGGGCCAGCAGGCCGCGCAGGCCGCGCGCGCCGGCGTACTGCAGCCCGCAGCCCTCGCAGACCACCGACATCGACATCTCGGACTCCTGCGTCGCCACCCCCAGCTCAGCGAACAGCCGCAGGAGCGTCGGGTAGGTGCGCCGGTTGTGCACGATGAATCCGCAGTCGACCGCGAGCGCGCGGCCCGCGCTGTCGATCACGTCGTGGGTGTCGGTGTGCCCGCCGAGCCGGTCCGAGGCTTCCAGGAGCACGACGTCGGCCTCGCGCTGCAGCACGTGGGCCGCCATCAGGCCGGAGATCCCGGAGCCCACGACGGCGATCCTGCGTCTTGCGACCCGTCCTGTCACGAGCACCCCTCCTGGTCACACCTGCAGCGAGTGTCTCCCACCGGCGGCTTCTGCCACAAGGTTCGGACCCGGGCCCGAAACGGATGTGATCAGACCTGCGTCTGTGACGGACTCGGCAGCCAGGGCCCGCAACGTGAACGCGCTGGCGATCGAGCCCCAGACCCGGTGACGGCGCAGCATGAAGTGCCCGGACCGCGGCACGGTGATGTACGTGACCTGTGCCGCGACGTCCTGCGCTCGGTCGGCCCACTGCCGGGTCTCGCGCGGCGAGGTCCACCGGTCGTGCGGCGCGTGCGCGATCACGACGTCCCGGTCCGCCGCCTGCGCGAACGGTTCACCTGCGGGCAGCCAGGGCGCGAGGGCGACCACGTGCCGCACGGAGGGGTCGTCGCACACCGCGATGGCCGTACGCCCGCCGAGCGAGTGGCCGAGCAGCACCACGGGGACGGCACCGTGCTCGGCCCGCACCTGGTCCAGCACCCCGCGCACGTCGTGCGTGGGGGAGGCCTGGTGCCCGTTCCACCCGCGTACGCGGTAGCGCACCCGCCACACCGCCACCCCGTGCGCCTTCACGAGGCGGTGCACCCGGGTCGCGAACGGCCGCAGCCGGACCACCGACAGCTGCGCGTCCTCGGTCGGCTCCTGGCTCTCGGACTTCCCGCCGTGCAGCACGAGCACGACGGCTCGGGTCGGTCCGTCGGCGTGCGCCTTGTGGATCGACGGAAGCTCGATGGTGGGGGTGTCGCTCACGGTTCCATGTTCGTGCGTACGGGCCTGATCGGTCGGGTGATGCTCACCTCAGCCCGGGGCGTGTGGTCAGAGCGATCGGCCCGGTGAGGCTCGCCACAGCCCAGCTGAGCGCGGTCAGAACGGCGGCGGGTCGTCCCGGAGGTTCTGATCGCGGGTCTGCTGCTCGGTCGGGGTGAGGGTGCGCGTCTGCCAGACGTCTCCGTGCCCGCCCTGCCCGCCGGGCCCGGCGGGCAGGGCGGGCCGGGCGGTGGCGGTGGTGCTGGTGGCGCGTGCGGCTGCCTGCCGTCCGCGGGCGGTGCTGCTGGCCCGGTGGTCGCGTTGCTGCAGGTCGTGTTCGAGCTGCTGCCTGAGGCCGGGCTCGGAGGGCGGACGCTGCCCGGGGTAGCACTGCCGGTCCACGATCGGGTTGGGTTCCGGCAAGGTGGTCGTGCCGTGCGCGACGTCTGTCGTGAGAGTCCTGGTCGTGGCAGGCAGGTCGGTCGGCGGCGGGTTCCAGTAGCCGGGTCGGGTGTGGGTGCGGCCGAGCGGGCTGGTCCAGGTGGTGCCGCCGTCAGCGTTGCGCGTCGAGGTCCAGGGCCGGGGGTTGCTGGCGTGCGGGGTCTTGGCGCGGTGGCACCGTCGGCTCTTCGGGCTGAGGTTGGCCGCGGTCGTGAGGCCGCCCTGCTGCTCGGCTATCGATTCGCCCGTGGCTCCGGCGGTGCCCTCGGCGCCGCTGCCGATATCGGTGCCGACACCGCTCACGGTGCGGTAGGGCTTTTCGTGGTCCA
>JBBSTI010000105.1:0-12068 GCA_038236005.1 Mycobacteriales bacterium
CTTCATCTTCCAGCAGTTCAACCTGCTGCCGACCCTGACGGCGAAGGAGAACATCACGCTGCCGTCCGACATCGCCGGGCGTGACGTCGACCAGCAGTGGCTGGACAGGGTCATCAACGCGGTCGGGCTCGAGGGCCGGCTCGGTCACCGCCCGACCGAGCTGTCCGGCGGGCAGCAGCAGCGGGTGGCCTGCGCGCGAGCACTGGCCGGCCGGCCGTCGGTGATCTTCGCCGACGAGCCGACCGGCAACCTGGACAGCAGGTCCGGGGCCGAGGTGCTGGCCTTCCTGCGCAGCTCGGTCGACGAGTTCGAGCAGACGGTGGTCATGGTGACGCACGACGCCGCGGCTGCCTCGTACGCCGACCGGGTCGTGTTCCTGGCCGACGGGAAGCTGGTGGACGAGCTGTCGGCTCCGACGCCGGAGACTGTGCTGGAACGGATCCTGCAGCTCGAGACGGGCCGCTGAGGTGCTGCGGCTGACCTTCCGGTCGCTGTTCGCCCGCAAGCTCAGGCTGCTGCTGTCGGCGCTTGCTGTCGTCTTCGGCATCACCTTCGTCAGCGGCGCGTTCACGCTGACCGACACGCTCGGCAAGGTGTTCGACAACCTGTTCGCGAGCGTGAACGACAAGACCGACGTCGCCGTACGCGGCACCGCGACCCTCGGCGGCGAGGGCAGCCGGCGCCCGGTGCCCGAAGACCTGGTCGCCACCGTGCAGGCCGTGCCTGGCGTCACCGCCGTGGTCCCGGACGTCATGGGCACCGCGATCGTGCTCGGCAAGGACGGCAAGCCGGTGCTGCCCAACAACGGGCCGCCGTCGCTCGGCGGGAACTATGACGCGAATCCCGTCAGCTCGTCCTACACGCTGCGGGCCGGCGAGGCACCACAGGGCCTGGACCAGGTCGCCCTGGACGCCGGGACGGCGAAGACGGCCGGCTATGCGCCGGGCGACCAGGTGAAGATCGTCCTGGACTCCGGGGTGCGGCCGTTCACCCTGAGCGGGGTCTTCTCCTTCGGCGACAACGACAACATCGCGGGCGCGAGCCTGGCGGCGTTCGGCGAGAAGGCGGCGCAGGAGCTGCTCGGTCGTCCCGGCCAGCTCGACGACCTGCAGGTTGTCGGCGACGGCACGCAGAGCGAGCTGCGGGACGCGGTCGCAAAGGTGCTCCCACCGGGGACGGAGGCGATCACCGGGCAGGCGCAGGCGGCCGAGAGCTCGGCCGACCTGAAGCAGGCGCTGGGTTTCGTCAGCACCTTCCTGCTGGTGTTTGCCGGCGTCGCGCTGTTCGTCGGGGCTTTCCTGATCTTCAACACGTTCACGATCCTGGTGGCGCAGCGCACCAAGGAGCTGGCGCTGCTGCGGTCGCTCGGCGCGAGCCGGCGCCAGATCACCCAGTCTGTGCTGCTCGAGTCGGTGATCGTCGGGGTGGTCGCCTCGGCCGTCGGCTTCGGCCTGGGGCTGCTCGCCGCGATCGGGCTGCGGGCGTTGATCGGGTCCTTCGGCGCCGGGCTGCCGGACGGTCCGCTGGTGATCCTCCCGCGCACCGTGATCGCCTGCTTCGTCGTCGGCGTCGGGATCACCGCGCTCGCAGCGTTGCTGCCGGCCCGCAGGGCCAGCGCGGTCGCCCCGGTCGAGGCGATGCGCGAGGCCGCGACCCCGGAGGCCGGGCTGCGGCGCACCACCATCCTGGGCCTGCTCACGTTCGTCCCCGGCCTGGTCCTGGTCGGCATCGGGCTGACCGGCAACTTCCCGCTGCTCGGCCTGGGTGCCGTCCTGACCTTCCTCGGCGTCGCCGCACTGTCCCCGCTGCTGGCCCGTCCGGTGGTCAGGGTGCTGGCGGCGCCGATGGCCCGCAAGGTGCCCGGCCGGCTCGGCCGGCTCAACGCGATGCGCAACCCCCGCCGGACCGCGAGCACCGCGGCGGCTCTGATGATCGGCCTGGCGCTGGTCAGCGCGGTGAGCGTGCTCGGCGCGTCGGCCAAGACCAGTGTCGTCAGCATCGTGAAGAACGGGCTCGACGCCGACCTGATCATCAGCAGCCCGACCGGGCAGACCGGCGTGCCGCCGGAGATCTCCGAGCAGCTGGCGGCGCTGCCCCAGGTCGGGTCGGTGGACGCGCTGCGGTTCGGGCAGGCGACGGTCGGGACCGACACGTCGTTCGTCACCACGCTGACCAGCGGCGGGCTCGGGCGCAGCCTGGCGCCGGTGAAGCGGTCCGGAGACGTCAGCGAGCTCGGTCCGACGACGTTCATCATGGACGACACGACGGCGACCGAGCAGGGTCTGTCCGTCGGGCAGGACGTCCCGGTCACCTTCGAGCGTGGCGCGGCGACGACGCTCCGGCTCGCCGGGACCTACACCCGCAACGCCCTGCTCGGCGCGTACGTCTTCGACGCGTCCTTCGACGCCCGGCTCGCGACGCAGCAGGACGACATCGTCCTGCTGGACGGGGCGAAGGGCGTCGCCGCAGGCGACCTGCGGAGCGCCGTCGACGGCGTGACCGCGGCGCTGCCGACCGTCGCGGTGCAGACCCCGGACGAGCTGACCGCGCAGGCGGCGAGCCAGGTCGACACGGCGACGTCGATCATCAACGTGCTGCTGGCGCTGTCCGTCCTGATCGCCGTGCTCGGGATCGTCAACACGCTGGCATTGGCGGTCTTCGAGCGGACCCGAGAGATCGGTCTGCTGCGGGCGATCGGGCTCGGCCGTCGGGCCACCCGTTCGATGATCCGGGTCGAGGCGGTGGCGGTCGCGGTCTTCGGCGCGCTGCTGGGCATCGTGGTCGGCACCGGCTTCGGCATCGCGGCGCAGCGCGCGCTGGTCGACCAGGGCATCACCGAGCTGAGCTTCCCGTACGCCCGGATCGTGATCTTCGTGATCCTGGCCGCCGTCGCCGGGGTGGTCGCCGCGGCCCTGCCGGCCCGTCGCGCCGCCCGCCTCGACGTGCTGCAGGCGATCTCCGCGACCTGAGCCGTGCGAGGATCCCCCACCACGAGCCCGGGGGCACGCGTGGAGCGGTGCAGCTGGGGCTGTCCGGGGTGGCGATGTTCGGTCCGGACGGCGACGTGCTGCAGCCCAGCCAGATGCTGCGCAAGCACGCCGTCCTGGTCGAGCGCGGCAGCTTCCGGCCGCCGACGGTCGTCAACATGGACATGCTGGAGTGCGCCGCCAAGTTCGAGGCCGACCCGGACGTGACGGCGCCCGTGCTGATGCTCACCGAGCTGACCGTGCGCAACCTGCTGGCCGGCGGGGACAAGGTCGACCGTCGCGACTTCCTGGCCCGGGCCGACCTGCTGGCCGCCTGCGGGATGACGGTGATGATCTCGGACTACTTCGCCTATCACCGGCTCGCGGCCTATCTGACCGACCGCACCAGCGAGCGGATCGGCATCGTGATGGGGGTGCCGAGCCTGCTGGACCTGTTCGACGAGAGCGAGCACGAGCCGCTTCCCGGCGGCATCCTGGAGAGCTTCGGCCGGCTGTTCAAGAACGACCTGAAGCTGTTCGTCTACCCGATGCTCCGGGACGGTCGCACCGTGACGCTTGAGGACGTGCAGGTCGGCGACGAGCTGCACCTGCTGTTCGAATACCTGGCCCAGCGAGGCAGCTTCGTCGGGCTGGACAACTACCAGGCCGACTACCTGCCGATCATGTCCCGTGACGTGCTGAAGCGGATCGCCCGCGGCGACGACAGCTGGCTCGCGATGGTGCCCGAGGCGGTCGCGCGGCTGATCCGCGAGCGGTCGTTCTTCAGATACCAGGTCGGCAACTGAGGCGCAGCCCGACGCGACGTACGACACAGGGCCTTCCGCCGTACGGCCTGCTCGATAGTCTCGCCCGCGTGAGCGCACCCCGTCTGACCGTCATCGGCACCGGCTACCTAGGTGCGACGCACGCGGTGTGCATGGCCGAGCTGGGGTTCGAGGTGCTCGGGCTCGACGTCGACGAGGCCAAGGTCGCCGCGCTGTCCGAAGGTCGGGTGCCGTTCTTCGAGCCAGGGCTGCCCGAGCTGCTGACCAAGCAGCTGGAGAGCGGGCGGCTGCGCTTCACGACCTCTTTCGAGGAGGCCGGGGCGTTCGGGGACGTGCATTTCGTCTGCGTGGGGACGCCGCAGAAGAAGGGTGAGTTCGCGGCCGACATGACGTACGTCGACGCTGCTTTCGCGGCCCTCGCCCCGGTGGCCAAGCGTGGCTCGGTGTTGGTCGGCAAGTCGACCGTGCCGGCCGGGACCGCTGAGCGGATCGTCGAGCTGGTCGACGCCGCCGACCGCGACCTCGACCTGGCCTGGAACCCTGAGTTCCTGCGCGAGGGGTTCGCCGTCAAGGACACCCTGACGCCTGACCGGCTGGTCTTCGGGATTCGTTCCGAGCGCGGCCTGGAGGCCCTGCAGGCCGCCTTTGCGCCGATCCTCGCGACCGGCACCCCGGCGGTGGAGTGCGACTTCGCGACCGCCCAGCTGGTCAAGGTCGCTGCCAACGCCTTCCTGGCCACCAAGATCAGCTTCATCAACGCGATGGCCGAGGTGTGCGAGGCGACCGGTGGTGACGTGACGCTGCTGAGCAAGGCCTTGTCCTACGACGATCGGATCGGTGGTCGTTTCCTGCACGCCGGCCTCGGCTTCGGCGGGGGCTGCTTGCCCAAGGACATCCGAGCGTTCATGGCCCGGGCCGGCGAGCTCGGGGTCGATCAGGCGCTGTCGTTCCTGCGCGAGGTCGACGCGATCAACCTGCGCCGCCGGGCCCGGATGATCGACCTGGCCCGCGAGGAGCTGGGGGGCAGCTTCGGCGGCGTACGCGTCTGTGTGCTCGGCGCCGCGTTCAAGCCCAACAGCGACGACATCCGCGACTCCCCCGCGCTCGACGTGGCCGCCGCCATCCAGAAGCAGGGTGCGGCCGTCACCCTCTACGACCCGGAGGCGATGGACAACGCCCGGGTCAAGCACCCGGAGCTGGGCTACCGCGCGAGCACGCTGGAGGCCGCGAAGGGCGCCGACATCGTGCTGCACCTGACCGAGTGGGCTGAGTTCCGCGAGATGGACCCGGCGGTGCTCGGCGAGGTGGTCGCTGAGCGGCGGATCGTGGACGGACGGAACGCGCTGGATCCCGAGCGCTGGCGTGCGGCCGGCTGGACCTACCGGGCGCTCGGGCGCCCCTGACCCGCGTGATCTTCCCCAGAAGTTGCCCGATCCGGACAACTTGACGCCGTACGGGGAAGATCGCGGACCGAGGGGGCACACTGGGGTGACCGTCGACACAGGAGGAACGCCGTGACTACCACACAGGACCGCACCGACGACATCGCCGTCGAGCACAAGAACGAGCTGGTGACCGGGGCCGTCATCGAGGACTCTCCGCTGGTCGCGGGCGATGGCGCCAAGAAGCTCTCCCTTCCGACGCCACCGACCTTCGAGACCGTCGAGGACGAGCGGGCGCACCGCAAGGCCGGTCTGGCCGCCGCCTTCCGGATGTTCAGCAAAGCCGGACTGGACGAAGGGGTCGCCGGGCACGTCACGGTGCGCGACCCGGAGCACCTGGACACCTTCTGGGTGAACCCGTTCGGCATGCACTTCTCGATGATCAAAAGTTCTGACCTCGTGCGGGTGGACGAGGAGGGCGCGGTCGTCGAGGGTGACCGCGCGGTGAACGGCGCTGCGGTCGCGATCCACTGCGCCGTGCACGCTGCCCGTCCGGACATCATGGCGGCGGCGCACGCGCACGGGCCGTACGGCAAGACGCTCTCGAGCCTGGAGATGACCATCGAGCCGTTGACCCAGGACGCCTGCGCGTTCTACGAGGACATCGGCATCCACGACAGCTATACCGGCGTCGTGCTCGACCCGGCCGAGGGCCGTCGGATCGGCGAGTCGCTGGGCGACCGTAAGGCTGTCATCCTGCGCAACCACGGCATGCTCACGGTCGGTGAGACCGTCGAGAGTGCCGCCTGGTGGTTCCTCACCCTGGAGCGCACCGCGCAGAGCCAGCTGATGGCCTACGCCGCCGGCACGCCCCGCAAGATCGGGCACGAGGAAGCGACCCAGACCCGCGGCCAGGTCGGCTTCGAGCTGGCCGGCTGGTTCCAGTTCCAGCCGCTCTGGGAGCGAATCTGCCGGGACAACCCGGATATTTTCGACTGATCGAGCCGGGCGGTTCGCCGAGACGACCCGAGAAGCGCGAGGAATGTTGGTGCCGGAGCTCGCTGACCTTCAACTACTGGGACCTGGTCGTTTCGCGAGCGGTCGACCGGTGGAAGGGTCGCGGCCGGAGCTGAGGTCGGGAGAATGCGGGACCGGTTGCACCAAGGGTGCCCCCCGACGGGACCGCCCGCAATAGGATCGACGGGTCAACCCACACCGGAGGTTCCGTGAGTCAGACCACGCACGCCGTCGTCACCGGAGGCGCAGGCTTTCTCGGTTCCCACCTGTGTGAACGCCTGCTCGACGACGGGTGCCACGTCACCGCGCTCGACAACTTCCTGACCGGCACGCCGGCGAACGTCGAGCACCTGCTCGAGCGTGACGGGTTTCGGCTCGTCCGGTGCGACGTCACGGACTACGTGCATGTGCCCGGGCCGGTCGACCAGGTTCTTCACTTCGCCTCCCCCGCCAGCCCGATCGATTATCTGCAGCTGCCGATCGAGACGATGAAGGTCGGCTCGATCGGCACGATGCACGCCCTGGGCCTCGCGAAGGAGAAGAACGCCCGGTTCCTGCTGGCTTCGACCAGCGAGACCTACGGTGACCCGCAGGTCCATCCGCAGCCGGAGACCTACTGGGGGCACGTCAACCCGGTCGGGCCGCGCGGGGTCTACGACGAGGGGAAGCGCTATGCCGAGGCCCTGACCATGGCCTACCGGCGCACGCATGAGGTCGACACGGCGATCCTTCGCATCTTCAACTCCGTCCACGCCGACGAGCAGCTGCTGTACGACGACGGCACGAGCCTGTGCCGGACGACCGCCGGTCAGCTGGCTACACGGCTGGGACTTGCCGAGTCGGGCGCCGTGCCGTTGCACGGATGGCAGGTGCCGGCCTTCGACGACCGGGGCGACATCGCCCCGAGCGAGACGACCTGGTTCGCCGGCCACCCGACCGAGCAGAGCTGCTATCGGGTGTCGCTGCGGTACGGCCGGGACATCACGGTGACCGGGGACCACAGCGTCTTCGTGCGCGGTCAGGACGGCGTCCCGGTCGCCCGGCCGGTGACGCAGCTGTCCGTCGGGGACGACGTCGCCATCGCGGGTCGTATCGAGGTGCCCGCCAGGGATCGTCGCTCCGTCGACCTGCTGGAGATGCTCCAGGACGTCGACCCGTGGACGGTGACGCTGGTCAGCCCGTCGCTGCAGGCGACGGTCGCCGCGCATCGCCCCGAGCTGTTGCAGGCGTGGTTGGCTCACAAGGGCAAGCCGTCGACCGGCCCGGCGCGGCAGAGCGCGTACGGCACGCTGCACCGGTGGCAGGCCGACGGCTGCCTCCCGCTCGGGGCCCTGCAGGCCTGCGGGCTGGCTGTCCCGGACGATGCTCGCATCCGCCTGGCCGGCTCCCCGGCCCGCGCCGCGCTGCTCCGGTACCTCGAGATCACCGACGAGCTGCTGTGGTTCCTCGGGCTCTACGTCGCCGAGGGCAGCCGCATCGTCTCGCCTCCGAAGAGCTATTACCTCGATGTCTCCTGCGACGAGCCGACCCTGGACCGGGCCGAGAAGATCCTGGAGCGGGACCTCGGCGTCTATGTCGCACGCGGAGCCGCGGGCCCTGCTCGCGCCGGTCACCTGGTGGTCAACAGTCGGCTCGTCGTCGCGCTGATGGACCACCTCGGCTTTGGGCCCGGGCCCACGTGCTTTCCCGGCTGGGTGCTCGGGCTCCCCCTCGAGCGCCTCGAGCACGTCCTGGAGGGCTACCGGGAGGGTGACGGGGTGCACTCGGGCAAGACTTTCGACGCCCAGCTGCGACACGAGTTCTCGACCGTCTCGACCGCTCTCAAGGACGACCTCGTGGTGGCGCTCGGACGGTTCGGCATCGTGCCCAGCGTGGGGCGCTACGAGAGCACGTTGACGAAACAGACCGGCGATCGGCGCTACCCGTTCTGGCGGCTCACGGTCTGTTCGGTCTCGCCGTGGAGCCCGCTGGACTGGCACCGCGGCGTGACCCAGACGATGGACGCTCGCCGCTTCGGCGACCTGGTCTGGAGCCAGGTCAAGAGCATCGAGCCGCTGGCCGCGTCGCCGCTGGTCTTTGACTTTGTCGTCCCCGGCAAGGAGAACTTCCTCGCCGGTTCCGGGGTGATGGCGCACAACACTCACGGACCTCGGATGAGACCGAATGACGGCCGGGCGATCCCGGCTTTCGCCGGTCAGGCGCTCACCGGCCAGCCGATCACGGTCGCCGGCGACGGCAGCCAGACCCGCTCGATCATCTACGTCGACGACCTGGTCGAGGGGATCATGAGGCTGCTGCGGAGCGACCTGGTCGGTCCGGTCAACATCGGCAACCCGCACGAGACCACCGTGCTGCAGCTGGCCGAGACCATCAAGCGACTGACCGACAGCGACAGCGAGATCGTCTTCGTGCCGCGGCCGACCGACGACCCGAGCCAGCGGCAGCCCGACATCACCCTGGCCCGGCGCGAGCTCGGCTGGGAACCGAAGATCGGCTACGAGGAAGGTCTGCGGAAGACTTTGGCCTACTTCGCCAACCACCCGGGGCTGCTCCCGGACTGACTCAGCGCTGCAGGACGGCGGCGGTGACGGCCCGTGAGGCCGCCGCCCGCTGCACGTCGGCCCAGCTGAGGTCGTCCGCCTCGCAGCAGACCGCGAGGCCTCGACGGGCGAGGTCGTGGGCGATCAGCTGCTGGTGGTCGTCGACGTGCTCGCCGTACGCCGCTCGCCGGGGCACCAGCACCGGGACGTGCCCGGCGTGCAGCGCGGCGAGGGCCGACCCGGCCCCGGCATGGGCGATGACGACGTCGGCATCCTCCATCGCCCGCTGCAGCTCGCCCTGAGGAAGCGTCGTGCGGGCGACCTTCTCCAGACCCGGGGCGGGGCTCGACCCGGTCTGCCAGAGGACCTCCACGTCCGAGGGCAGGATCTGCTGGAGCCGCTCCAGGAGTCGGACGAAGCCATAGCCCGGGATCATCCCGAGAGTCACCACGACCCGTCGGACCGGCTCTGGCCGGCTGAGGTCGATGACCGGCCGGAAGACGTCGAAGACCGAGACGGTGCGCGACCATCGACCGACGGCCCACGCGTCGTGCTGCGCGGAAAGGTGGACGCCCGGGACGTGCTGCAGCAGGCGTCCGGTCACCGACGGGCCGTCGCTGCGTGCCGCGCTCTCGATGTATTCGGCGCGCAGGCCCATCAGCCGAGCGGCCGGCAGGAAGGCCAGCGCGACGGCCGACCCGGTGCTGATCACCCGGTGGACGTCGTGCCGGAGCAGGAGGGACCTGGCCTGGGCGCCGACGCGCGCCAGGTTGCGCCAGTCGCGGGGCGCGATCGTGCGCACGTGCTCGACGCGCTCGCCGGCCAGCAAGGACCGGCTCTGCGCCGTGTCGAAGGTGACCCAGACGACGTCGTCCCCACACCCGAGCGCTGGTCGCAGCTGATGCAGCTGGGCGAGATGGCCCCCTGTCGAGGCAACCAGCATCGTCGTCACGTCAGGACCCTACGGGCAGTCCAACGGTGGGGGCTACCGCAGTGGGGGTGGATTCTTCCCCGGCTCGGGACGCATGTGGCTTCATCGGGCTTGTCGCTCCGGACCGCCGGATGGCCCAACGCATGATGGGCAGCTCGATCAGGTAGTAGGTGCCGATCACCAGCGGGACGGTGAGGCCGACGACGAAGATCAGGTTGTCGGTCCGGGTCCAGCCGTCGTGCCGGGTGGCGTAGACGAACAGCGGATAGTGGAAGAGATAGAGGCCGTATGACATGCGCCCGAGCAGCACCAGCGGCTTGCTCGCGAACGCTCGTGCCATCCGGCTGGTCGGGGTGACGAGCACGTGGAGCATCCCGAACCCGGCGCAGGCCGCGAACAGCAGGGAGAGCCCCATGGTGGCGTATCGGGTCGGCTGGCCGGTCAGGCCGAGCAGTGCGGAGCCGCCGAAGAAGACCAGCAGCAGCAGGGTCGCGAGCCAGGTCTTGCGGCACAGCCGGAGAAAACCGGCGTAGCGCGCTGGCCGGTTGACGACGAAGGCCATGACGCAGCCCAGCAGCAGCGGGTCGAAGCGCAGAAAGCTCCACAGCTCGAGCCGCGAGCCGGTGTCGGTGACAACCAGGACCATGCGGACGACGACGATGACCCCGATCATCAGCAGCAGCCATCGGACCTGCTGACGGCGCCGCAGCAGCACGATCAGCAGCAGCGGCCAGATCAGGTAGAACTGCTCCTCGATCGCGAGGAACCACATGTGCGACAGATAGCCGAGTCCGCCGTCCGAAGCGATCTCGAGCCAGTTTGCCGACATCAGCGCGGTGAACAAGATGCCGACCGAGGTCGGCGTGCCGCCGTCGGGATTGCCGCCCGAGAGGTAGGAGAGAAACGCAGTCATCACGAGCATGATCAGCAGCGCCGGTCCGAGCCGGGCGATCCGCAGGCCGTAGAACCGCGCCGGCGACACCCGGCCACCGCGCCGCACGGTGTCCTCCAGCAGGATCGAGGACAGCAGGAAGCCGCTGAGCACGAAGAACGCGTCGATCAGGATGCCGGTCGCCCACACCAGGCCGAGGCCGTGCGTGACGATGACGATCGCGACCGAGAAGCCCCGGATGCCGTCCAGCTCGGCGCGCCGGTGCCCGCGGGAGACGGCGATCGACGGGGCGCCAGGCACGGGCTCGGTGTGAGCCAACCGTGCCTCCCCGCTGCCGTGGACGGGGCCGCCGCCGCCCCTCTGGCCAAACTAGGTCATGGGCCTTGTCGCGGTCGGGATGGCGGTGATGATCGTGGTCAAGTCGAGACCGGCGCCGGCCGAGACGCGGGCATGTCTTCCTCTCGCCACTCTGCCCGGCGCTGGTGGGCCCCTGGGCTCGTCGCTGCCCTGCTCCTGGGAACCCTGGCCGATCCGGCGCAGGCCGCCGCGCCGGGGTCGTTGCACGTCGAGCTGGGCGGCCGGGCCGGTGCCTGCACGCAGGCCGCGCCGTGCGTGACCTTGGCCCAGGCGTACGCGGTCGCGCGGGTCGGGCAGGACGTGCAGGTCGGCGCCGGTCGTTTTCCGCAGCAGCGGATCGACGCGGTCCGGGGTCATCAGGACGGCTCGCCGGTGCGGTTCGTCGGCCGGGGTGAGCAGACTGTGCTGACCGGTGCCACCGACGTGTACGCCCCGGACGTGGTGCTGAGCGAGCTGACCACCGGCAGCGTGCGGCTACGCGGCACGGCGGCCCGGTCCCGGCTGGAGCGGGTCCACGTGAACGGCAGCGTCCTGATGGACGGCCCGTTCACGGCCGTCGTGGACTCGGTCGTGACACCGCCGCCGGACACCGACGGGATCGACGTACGCCTGGCCGACGACGCGCTGGTGCAGGCCAACCGGGTAGGCCCGGGGCTGCACGGCCCGGCGCGAGGTCACGTGGACTGCCTGCAGGTGATGGGCGGCGCCCGGCTGCGGGTGATCGACAACGTCTTCGACCGGTGCGCGACCCAGCAAGTGCTGATCAAGGCCGACATCGGTCCGATCACCGACGTGCTGCTGGCCGGGAACCGAACGATCGGGTGCGGGGTGCGTACGCCCTCCTGCGACGGGTGGTGGTCGGTGTACGTCTCGAGCAAGGGTGCCCACCCGATCTCGGACGTGCGTCTGACCGGGAACCGGATCGACGGCGGGCTCTATGCCCACGACGTCCCCGGCCTGTCGGTGCGCGGCAACACCGTCGCCCGGATGGGCCGCTGCGGGCCCTGGGCGATGGGGAACCGGGTGGCGGACGGCTCGTGCGCGCAGGCCAGCATCCGCCGGATGGTGCGGGCAGCTTCGCCCGGTGAAGACGTGCGTGCCCGGGTGATCTTGAGCGCCGTTCCGGCGCCAAGATCACCAACGGGCGGGGAGAGTCATGTGCCTGGGTGATCTTGGGCGCACAATCGGCGCCAAGATC
>JBBSTI010000106.1:0-11955 GCA_038236005.1 Mycobacteriales bacterium
CCTACGGTGGGGCCATGACGACATTGCACGAGGTCGGCGAGAGGGACGGCTGGCGCTGTTGGCTGTGCGATGAGCCGGTTGACCCCGACGCCTCGGTCAACGCTGACCGTGGACCCAGCGTCGACAGCGGCACTGCCACGAAGGGGAAGAAGGCCGGGGTGGAGAGGCTCGCCCACCGGGCTTGCAACACGAAGAAGGGCGCCGTCAAGCCGCTCGTGCCATGGTCGCCGGAGCTGTTCGTCGTCGACCCTGCAACGCTCGTCGCGACTGTGGACAGGCTCGGCCGCAAGGGTGGCCGTGAAGTCGTCGCGCGCTGTCCCAGTCGCGAGGACGCCGACGCCGCAAGCACCTGGCTGCTTGATCGCCTGTCCCGCTTCGCTCCGAACCTCCCCCTCGCTACCTCGGTCGAGGCCGGTGGCGCGCAGTTCCTGCTGGTGCTCAGGACCACCTGAGTGCGGCAGCATGATGAGGTACGTGGGGGTAATCCTCGGCCCGACGCCCTCGGTTCCAACGTGCGCGAGCTGCACTTGCCGTTCCCGGGTGGCGTGGGCAAGCAACGGCACTTCTCATCGGCCGGCAGCGGTGCGATGCTCGACCGCATGACAGCCCGCTGTTGCTCCGGCGCCACCTGTACGAACGCATGGCCGAGACCGGTCGCCTGTCCCGCGAACGGCGGGCTTTCCGTCGACAGATCGCCCTGCTGTCCCGGTCGGACGCCGGCCCCGACGACGGTCTGGCCGGTGTTCGTGAGCCCAGACGACCGTCCCCCGCCTTCGACCCATGTCGGCAGCACCGCGCAGACTGCTGACGCCGGGCTACAGCTCGGCCGCGGGTAACGGCACGCACCCCAGCGGCGTCGAGTAGCCGAACACGCGCTGTCCCCGGCTGAGTGGTCCGCCGGTACCCGGCCGCTTTGACCCGCAGTCGGCAGGTTCGTCCTCAAGACGTCTCGGTAGCCGTTCACCGTGTGGGACAGCGCTTGCTGTCTGCTTGCAACAGTCGCGGCTGTGTCTGAATGAACCGGATTTGGATCACGCGGGGCGGCGGCGGTAGCCGTCGGTGGCTCCCAAGGACACTGCGGCGCCCGTGGGGTCCTGAGCATCTCGATCCTGGATGGTTCCCGGTGGAAGGGCGTGGCGTCACCGGTCGCGGTCGCGACCGGTCGTGTCGACGGGGAACGACAGCGTTACCCGGGTGCCGAGTCGGTCCGACGCGAGGTCGAGCTGCCCGCCCTGGGCTTCGGTGACGGCTTTGACGACGGTGAGGCCGAGTCCGGAGCTTCGCGTCGTGCACCCCGGGCGCGTGGTCATGAAGGGTTCGAAGACTAGCGGCTGGAAGGCTGGGTCGATGCCGGGGCCTTCGTCGACGACGTGGAAGACGATGCGATCGTCGACGCCGTGGGCTCCGACGCGGACGGGGGTGGTGGGTGGGGTGTGCGTCCGGGCGTTGAGCACCAGGTTGACCAGCGCCTGGGCGAGCCGGTCCTCGTCGCCGAGCAATACCACGGGTGGGGCTTCGGCGACGTGGACGTCTCGGATGCCCAGAGCGTCGAGTCGGCGGGTGAGGGTGGTCAGGACGTCGGGAGCGAAGACCGGCTGCTGTGCTGTGCCGGCACTGAGGTTGCCGGCGCTCAGTGCGGTGAGGTCGTCAAGGATGCGGCTCAGGCGGTCGAGCTCACGGCGGACCACCGCCGCGGTGTCGGCGGCGGACGCTCTGTCGGGGCCGTCGAGGGTTCCGAAGAGCTCGAGGTGCCCCTGGGCCACCGCAAGCGGCGTGCGTAGCTCGTGCGAGACGGCCGAGAGCAGCGCGCGGCGTTGTTGTTGGTCCTTGGTGATCCGCTCGAGCATGCGGTTGAACTCGCGTGCCATCAGGCCGACTTCGTCGCGGCGGTGCGGGACGGGGACCCGCGACTTGAGATCGGTGAGGTCGACCGAGCGGGCGGCCGCGGCGAGTGCGCGCACCGGGTGCAGTGCCCGTCGGACGGCGAGCAGGAGCAGGAGCCCGCCCAGGACCAGCCCGACGGAGCCGGCGGCGGCGATGCGGACGAGGGCGTCCTGAGCCGACGCGCGGGTGACCGCGAGTGGCCCGACGACGGTGACCATCCCCAGATCCTGGGACCCGGTCTGCAGGGGCGTCTTCAGGACGCGTAGTGGCCCGGCGTCGGAGTCGACGGTCAGGAGCGACCCGGGCTCCCCCGCAGGGAGGATGCCCTGGAGCTGCAGCTGCTGCAGGGCCGGTGGTCCGTCCTGCGTGCTGAGCTGGTGGGAGCCGATCTCGATGACCGTGAGGTGCCGGTCACTGCCGGGATGCACGGCAAGGTAGCGCTGGGCCGCGAGGTCGAGCTCGGCGGCGGAGGCGACGCCGTCGCTCCCGGCTGCGGCTTGCAGCTCCCCGGGCAGGCCGAGGCGTACTTCGTCGATCTCCTGTCGCAGGACCCGGTCCAGCTCCTGGCGACCGCTGACCTGGATCAGCTCGGCGGTGAGGAGCGCGACGATCACCAGGGTCAGGGCCATGACGGTGATGCCGATGGCGGCGACCCGCAGATGCAGCGCGCGGCTCATCGACTCACCAGCCGGTACCCAGCCCCCCGGACGGTCTCGATCCGCTCTGCCCCGAGCTTGCGACGCAGGTGTCGCACATAGGTCTCGACCACGTTGGAGGAGCCCTCGAAGTCATAGCCCCAGACCTGGTCCAGGAGTTGCGCCTGGGACAGCACCTGTCCGTCGTGGCGGAGCAGAACCTCCAGCAACGTGAACTCACGCGCGGACAGGGCGACCTCCCGGTTCGTGACGCGCGCCCGACGGGCGAGCAGGTCCAGGCGGATGCCTCCGGCGGTGAGGATCACCGGCGAGGGCTGGTCGGGCTGGCGGAGCCGAGCGCGGACCCGGGCCAGCAGCTCGCTGAAGCTGAAGGGCTTGACCACGTAGTCGTCCGCCCCAGCCTCGAGGTTGGCCACGCGGTCGCTGATCGCGTCCTTGGCCGTGAGCACGACGACCGGCAACGCTGGTCGCGCAGCGCGCATCCGCTCGAGCACCTGTTCCCCTGGCAGGCCGGGCAGACCCAGGTCGAGGATCACCAGGTCGATGTCGTCGCGCTGTGCCGCCAACAGGCCCCGGTGCCCGTCGGCTTCGACGCAGACGGCGAAGCCGGCGGCCTCCAGCCCGCGCCGCAGGAAGGCGCTGATGCCGGGCTCGTCCTCGATCACCAGTACTGCCATCAGCCCTTGCTCCTCCTGGTTCGCCGAGCCGCCCGGGGAGCGGCGACGACCGGCAGACCTGGAGCTGATGCTCCCCGGCGACACCGACTGCGGGCTGACCTGAGTCTGACAGTCTTGTCAGGAACCTGACAAGGCCCTCAGCCGACCCTCAGCCCGGTGTCAGGTGCGACCAGCAGCCTGGTGTGGTCGCAGCAGCACGGCAGAAGGAGACGACATGCGTGGTCAGCGCGCCATGGGCGCCGCCGTCGCAACAGTGGCGGTGGCGGCGGTGACCTCGGCAGGGGTGGCTCTGGCTGCCCGGGACGACCCCCGGCAGGCCGTTGCTGCGGTGGACGTGGGCCCGCTCGTCGTCCCCGCGAGCGACGGAGCCGGTGAGCCTGCCGGTCGCGGACAGCGGGTCGCGGCCCTGGACAGCCTCGAAGGCAGGCTGGAGCGCAACGGTGCGGACCCGGACGACTTCTCCATCGGCGTCGTCGAGCTGGGGCTCGGGCCCGCGGACTGGATCCGGAACACCGGCGCCGTCGAGGACTACGACCGCGACGGCACGCCGGAGAAGCTGCTCGACGAGCTCGACGGGCTCGTCGGGCAGCGGGTCTCGACGTTGGTGCGCCTGGATGACGACGGGGACGAAGCCGAGGTCTTCGAACTGAACGGCTTGCGGTACCGCGACAGCGCCGGGGGTCCCGCGCCCTGGCAGCGGGCCGGCACCGCCACGGGTGCCGCCGCCTCGGTGCAGGAGGTCAACGACGCCGCGATGGCTGCCGTCGGCCCGGGAGCACGCGTCCGAGAGCTCGACCGCGAGTACGGCGCCGAAGCGGCCTGGGAAGCCGACGTGATCGCGCCGGACGGACAGGAGTGGGACGTCCTGCTCGATGCCGCCGGGAACGTCCTCGAGGCCGACCTGGATGACTGAGCGGGTGTGTCGAGACCTTCCGCGGGGCCCGACCCCGGACGGGGCGGCGCCCGCGTCTGACCCGTGGGCTGGACTGTCGCCGGGTGCGGCGCACTGGGCGGGCGGCGTCCTGGCCGACGTCGTGCCCGGTGGGGCCGGCGGCGTCGTGGCCGTCCGTCTGCTGCGCGATGGCCACAAGCGCCTGGCAGTGCTGCACCGGGGCAGTGCACGGTCGTTGGTGCTCAAGCAGTACGCCGACGACCGCGGCGCATGGACCGGCCGGTGGCTGCAACGGCTCACCGATGCCGGACTCGCAGCACCGGGGGGATGTCGGGTGACCCCCGTCCGGGGCTGGTCGGCCCTTGACCGCACCCTCGTCACCGACCTCGCGCCGGGAGCGGCGTGGGGCGACTGGCTCACCGCCACCGATCAGAACCGGGACGCGGCCGCAGTCGCCGCCGCAGACTGGCTGACCGCGCTGCAGGCCCTGTCGGTCGCGCTCCCTGATCGCACCGCGCACCGCGCCGTCGCCAACCTGCACCAGGAGGCGAGCCGGCTCGCCGTCGCCTTCCCCGAGGTCGCTCCCCGGCTGCGACAGGTGGCCCAGGCGGCAGCTGCCCGTCTGGCCGAGACCACCACCTGCCTGTCCGTACGGCGGCTGGTGCCGTCCCACGGCGACCTTCACCCGAACAACCTGCATGTGATGGCCGGAAGTCCGTGGGTGGCGACCGCGATCGACGTCGACACCGCCGGCATGCGCCGCCCGTCCTACGACGTGGGTTACGCCCTGGCCCAGCTGCTGGTCGTCTCTTGGCAGCGCACCGGGTCGTTCCGGACCGGCGCGGCTGCTGCCCAGGTGTTCTGGCAGCGCTGGGCGGGCACCGGCAACGACCTCGCCGCCGTGCCGGCCGAGGTCACCCGCGCGCTGGTGCAGAGCCTGCACTTCGAGCTGATCACCTACCGCACCGGGCGCACCGACCTGCTGGCGCGCTGGCTCGATCTGGCCGATGCGGTGCTGACCGACGGTGTCGAGAGCGCCCTGGAGCAGCCAGCGGTGATGAGCCGGTGACCGGTGTCCCGCTGGCCTTGGTGCACCACGCCAACCAGCTCGTCGTCACCGACGGCTACGCCGACCGGGACGGCCTGAGCGTGACCGCCGCCGGGTACGACGCTGTGCTCACCCTGCACGTCGAGCTCGGGATCCCCGCGGCGCTGCACCTGTCCGGGTCCGTGCTGGAGGCGATCGCCTGGCATCGTCCGGCGTTGCTGCGCCGGCTGCGCGAGCACCTGTCCAGCGGGCTGATCAGCCTGATCGGAGGCACCTACGGGGAGAACGTCATGCCGCTGTCGACGCCACGGCACAACCGGCGGCAGCTGCGGGCCTACCACGACCTGGTCGAGGAGCTGCTCGGGGTGCCGCGCGAGACCCTGCGGACCGCGTGGGTGCCCGAACGCGTCTGGGACACCGGCTCGTGCGCGCCGCCGCTGCGTGACGCGGCGGCGACCGGTGTCTCCTACCAGCGGGTGCTGCTGGACGACCGGCTGCGCCACCCGCTGCGCGAGGGGCGGTACGAGGACAGTGCGCGCGCCGCCTTCGACGCCGGGGGACCCTACGACTGGCATTCGCGGGGGTTCCCCGCCTCGGGCCGGGGCCTGCTCCATGCCGGCTCACTGACGCCGTACCGCATCGCCGACGGCGACGGGCTGGTCGCCGTCCCGGTCGCCTCGCACCTGCGCTACCTGGTGCCGCCGCACGACCCGGCACACCTGGACCTGCTGGCCGAGCTCGTCCGTGAGGGCACCCGGGACGCCCCGCAGGGCTCGCTGCTCGTCTTCGCCGACGACCTGGAACGCGTCGCGGGCGTCGCCGGCTGGGAGCAGGGACTGGAGCGCTACGCGCGGTTCCTGCGCTGGCTGTCCCACGGCGACCTGGTCCAGGTCGTGAACCTGGACACCTGGTGCGACCGGGTCGAGCCGGACCCGCAGATCCCGGTCGACGCGGGCACCTACTACGAGCTGGCCCATTCCCACGGCGCCGGTGAGGACTACGGCAGGTGGGCGAACGACCCGCGTTGGGCGCCCTATGCCGAGCGGCTCGACCACGTCGAGGTGGCGCTGGAGCGAGCCGAGCTGGACGGCGCGGACCCGGGGCTGTGCGTGCTGGCCGAGCGGCTGCTGCTGCTCGGCCGGCACGAGACGGCCTGGCAGGACCTCGATCCCCTGCGCGAGGACGGCGGCCGGGCGCCGGCGCCGTGGGCGCGGGCCACCGCCGCGCATTCCGCCGACGCGCTGTCCCTGCTGGCCGCTGCCCGATGGGTGAGCGATCCGGGTGCGCGCGGCCTGCGGGTGCTGCTCACCGACGTCGACGAGGACGGCGAGGACGAGCTGGTCCTGTCCGGCGACCGGCTGTTCGCCGTGATCTCCCCCCGCCATGGTGGGCGGCTGAGCCTGCTCGTACGCCGAGAGCTCGACGTCGACGGGGCATGCCGTGGCGTCGTCGTCGTCGGTAACCCGGCCGACCACTGGAACTTCCAGACCGAGCTGCACCAGCACATGCAGACCCCCGCGAACCACCCCGGCGCGCTGGCCGTGCTCGGTACGGAATCTCACCGTCACGAGGTCGGGCGGGTGGAGGTCACCACCCGGACCGCCACCGTCGAGCTCGTGGACGTCGAACCGGGTCCGGACCGCGGGCTGACCAAACAGGTGCTGCTCGAGGCCGGCGGCGAGGCGCTCGTGGTCTGCGTACGGCGGGGCGGGCTGCCCGGGGAGTTGCGGACGTCGGTCGCGTTGTCCCCGGACTACGCCGCACTGCTGCGAGCCGGCCGGGAACGGCTGCGCCTCACCGGGGGCACCACCTGGTGGGGCGCCAGCACCCCGGACGTGGACGCGTGGGTCGCCCACGACCCGGCCGAGGGCACGGGCCTGCTGGTCGCCACCAGCCCGGCCACCGGCCACGCACTCGTCGGCGCCGTCGACGGCTGCGGACGGCACCTGCATCTCGTCCTCGGCACCGGCCCCGTCGATGACCACAGCGGCCCGGCGCTGGTCACCGCCGCCGACACCGTTCTGCACCCCGTGCTGCGCCGGACCACCGGGCCTGCGCCGACGCTGACGAGGGGATGAACGCGCAGTGTTCCGCGTCCTGTGGCGCTTCCGCGGCACGCTGCTTCCACACCGAAGGCGGCTGCTGCTCGGCACTCTGCTCGTGCTCCTGACAGCCGCTGTCGAGCTCGCCCTGCCCTGGCCGCTGAAGGTCATCGTCGATGACGTGCTGCGCGGCGAGGAACCCGCCGCTCCGATCGGTCCCGCCCTGGACGCGCTCGGCATCGGAGGCACCACCGCGGTGCTGGCCGCCCTCGCGGCGCTGCTCGCCCTCCTCGCCGGCCTCGCTGCGCTCCTGGACTACGCCGCTGTCCGACTGCTGAACGGGGTCGGCGAGCGGATGCTGGCCGATCTGCGTCGGACCACCTTCGCGCACCTGCAGCGGCTGTCGCTGCGCTTTCACGACCGCCGGCAGGTCGGCGACCTCGCCAACCGCATCACCGGCGACATCGACCAGATGCAGAGCCTGCTGGTGGCCGCGCTGTCCACACTGCTGCCCAACGCCGCGCTGCTTGGCGGGATCGTCGTCGTGGTCTTCGTGGTCGACCCGGTGTTCGGGTGGCTCACGCTGGGCCTGGGACCGGTGCTGTTCGCGGTGGTGCTGCACTACCGGCGCGCGATCAAACAGGCGGCGCGCGACACGCGCCGTCACGAGGGACGCGTGGCGTCCCACGTCACGGAGACTCTGAGCTCGATCCGGCTGGTGCAGGCCTATGCCGCCGAGAAGCGCTCGGACGAGCGCTTCCACGCCTACTCCGAGGACCGGCTGCAGGCCGGACTGCGCCGGGTCGAGATCAGCGCCCGGCTGCCCGCGGCCGTCGACACCGTCGCCCAGATCGGCACCGCCGTCGTGCTGTTCGTCGGGGCACTCCGGGGCGTCGACGGGCAGAGGCCGCTGGGCCTGCTCCTGGTGGTGCTGGCCTACCTGCGCCAGGTGCTCGACCCCATGCGCGCCCTGGCCAAGCTGACCAGCACCATCAGCCGTGGCGCGGCCAGCGCCGAGCGGGTAGAGGAGGTGCTGCGGGTCGAAGCCGCCGTACAGGACCGCCCATCCGCCCGGCCGCACCACGCTGAACGCGGCGAGGTGCAGCTGCGCACGGTGACCTTCGGCTACCAGGCAGATCGTCCGATCCTGCACGAGGTGTCGCTGCTGGCGCTGCCCGGGCAGACCATCGCACTGGCCGGTCCGACCGGCGCGGGCAAGTCCACGATCGCCGGGCTGCTCCCGCGGCTGTATGACCCCGACGAAGGCCAGGTCCTCCTCGATGGCCGGGACCTGCGTGACTACACGGTGGAATCGCTGCGGCAGAACATCGCAATGGTCCTGCAGGAGACGGTCCTGCTGACCGGCTCGATCCTGGACAACATCGCCTTCGGCAACCCCGACGCCACCGAGGAGCAGCTGCACGCCGCGGCCGAAGCGGCCTACGTCGACGAGTTCGTCCGCGACCTGCCCGACGGCTACGACACGACCGTCAGCGAACGTGGCACCACGCTGTCCGGCGGGCAGCGGCAACGGATTGCCGTCGCCCGAGCACTGGTCAAGGACGCCCCCGTCGTGGTCCTGGACGAACCGACCTCCGGCCTGGACTCCCTGTCGGAGCAGTACGTCCTGCGCGGGCTCCGCCGGCTCACCACGGGCCGTACCGTCATCGTCATCGCCCACCGCCTGTCCACGCTGCACAACGCCGACTGCATCTACGTGATCGAGCGCGGACGGGTCGCCGACGTTGGCACCTACACCGAGCTCGCTGGCCGCCCGGGCACCTTCTCGCGCATGCACGCAGCCCTGTCCTCCGGCCCCACAGCACGTTGAATGCCGCTGACTGGCGCGACGACGAGATCCTCAGGGCGGAGGACGGCGGCGCCACGCCGTCCATCCTGGTCGACCACGAGACCGTCCGAGCGCACGGTGCAGAACCCGAAGGCAGGCCCGAGGACCGATCGATCGGCGACGGTTACGAGGAGACGACCGGCCACGTCTGTCCTGCCCCCGTGGTGCCGAGCAGGAGGCTCGCGCTGAACCGGACGCTGGTGTGGACCGCCGAGCTGGCCGGGACGCTGCATGCGGACTTCAGCCTCTACTGGGCCCTCGGCGGGTGGTGGCTCCTGGCGATGATCGGCCCGTCGGCGGTGGACCCCGCGGCGGGCGGACTGCTGCTCGTGGCCCACGGGGGCATCAGCACGATCGTGGCCGTTGCGTTGCGGGCAGGTTGGATCCGGCCCGAGGGCGGTTATGACGCGGACGCGGTAACGGGGCGCGCGTACCTGTGGGACCGCTGTTCTTCCTATGGGGAAGCACACTGGTCCCGTCACTGTGGCTCTCGCAGCAGCCGGTCGCCGACGCGTAGGGAGACGTCAGCGTCGACCCCTCGCGCTGGCCGATCGTCCCACGGGACGAGTAGGCATCAGGACCGAGCGGCGGGTTGGCCGTACCGCTCGACGGGCGGCTTGCCGGGAGGTCCCCAGCACCAAACAATCAACCAGACGGTCTTGCCGTCCGACCGCTCCTGCACGCCCCACGCGTCGGCCGGCGCCGTGTTCCGCTCGCCTTCGGCGTCTGGTCGGGCGCGGCGCAGCACGGGCCGTCCAGGGCCGTCATCGGTGACCTCCACGCGCAGCGCACCGTTCCCCTCCAGGACAGCGACCCGCACGTCCCCGGCGTCGTGGACGAGAGCGTTGGTCGCCACCTCGCTGACGATTAGGGCCATCGTGTCGCAGGCGCCGTCGAAACTGGCCTCGGTGCACCTGGCGACGGCGAAGCGCCGGATGTACGCGCCGCTCCGGGGCGCGATCGCGACCAGGAGAACGCGACCGACTGATCCGTCGGTTCACCGGCCACGCAGGGTGACCTGCCCAGGATGCGCGGTCCGGGCCGCCGATCGCCGCCGCGCCACCGGCCTTTGGGCCGAGGTGGTACTCGGGGCGTGACGACGCCTACTTCCGTAGGGCGAGCACGACGGACAGGCCGCCGCCACCGCGGTTCGCGGCGGTGACCGTGCCGCCGTGCGCGGCCGCGACCGCCGCGACGATCGCGAGACCTAGCCCTGCCACGCCCGGTTCGTGGCGGGCGCTGTCGACGCGGCTGAAGCGGTCGAACAGGCTGGGGAGCTTTCCGGGAGGGACGCCGGGGCCGGTGTCGCTCACGACGACGTCGGCGCCGGCCGGTTCGATCGGACGGATCTCGATGCTGACGAGGCCGCCTTCGGGTGTGTGCCGAAGCGCATTGTCCATGAGGTTGCCGACCGCTCGTTCGAGGCCAGAGACGTCCCCGCGCACGACGGCGACTCCTGTGGCGGTCAGCTGCACTCCGCGCCGGCTCGCCAGCGTGGCGAAGCGGCCGGTGACGCTGTCGACGAGCTCGTCGAGGTCGATGGGGCGGTGGTCGTCCAGATGGCCGGCATCTGTGCGGGCGAGTACGAGCAGGTCATCGACGAGCGGGCCAGGCGCGCGGCCTCGTCCAGAGCGGTGTCCAACGCGGCGCGGGAGGCGTCGTCGACCCGGTCCCGGACCAGCTCGACCTCGGCGGTGAGGATCGCCAGCGGGGTGCGCAGTTCGTGGCTGGCGTCGGCGGCGAATGCCCGCTCCCGGCCGATTGCGGCGTCGAGGCGGGCGAGCATCCCGTTCAGCGTGCGGGCGAGGCGCCCGACCTCGTCCAGGCGGGCCGGGGGTGACAGTCGCCGGGACAGGTCCGACCCGCCGATCGCTTCGGCTTCAGCGGTCATCTGACGCACCGGTGCGAGGGCTCGTCGGGCGATCAGGTAGCCGATCAGTCCGGCCAGGGCGCTGCCGGCGAGGCTGACCGGTCCGTAGACGGCTAGCAGCGCCTGCTGGGCGTCGTCGACCTCGTCGAGCTCGGCCGCGATGATCGCGACCTGCCCGGCTTCGCCGTAGCGGACTCCCAGCACGCGCAGCCGGTCCTCGGGGTCCTCGTCCGGGCTCACGGTGGTGAGCACGGTCTCGGGACGTGTGCGACCGCCGCTGAGTTTCCGTACAACGACCGGATCCCGCAGCCTGTGCGGATCGCCGGGTGAACCTCGAGGAGAATCTCATGGACAGCGCCGGTCGTCCGATGCCAGCAGAACGCCCCAGCCGGTTCGCCTTACCAGAAGGCGACCTGGAGTCCACTCGGGTGACACAGCCGAGATGGTCCACTGCCCCGCGCGATGCTTCGATTTCACTGGAACCACGGAGAAGGCTTCGGCGTCTCATCGCAGACGAAGTCCAACAGACACCGGACGGAAGTGCCAGGAACTAGGAGTCACGGCATGAATTTTGAGCAAAGGTTTCGGCTTGCGACGCTGGGCTGCGTCCTCGCGTCCGTGGTCGGTTGTGGCTCACAGCCCGATTCGTTGGCGCCGGCAGCGGCTCCGGTTGACGATGCTTGCAGTGAGACGCTGATCGCCGACTATGTCCAGAGCGACGAGTACGGATCGGCCTCACCTGAGGAGGCGCTTCGCCGATACGAAATCCACTACCGGGGCCGGATCGGCGAGAGTCAGTCGGCTGGGCAGGACCGGAGCGAGATTCTTACGTACCAGGGGTGGGCAGGTGCCTTCCAGTCTGCGAAGTTGGTCGACGGCGAAGCCGATCTGCCACCGAATACTGTGCGCGCGGCGGTTGTCGCCGACGGCCGAGAGACCGCTTCGTTCTTCATCAAGCGCGCTGATGAAGGTGCGCCTCGCTGGGCGGTGTATGAGGGCTGGGTATTGCTACCTAGCGAAGCCTGCGCGCCGGTTGA
>JBBSTI010000107.1:0-11858 GCA_038236005.1 Mycobacteriales bacterium
AGCATCATCAAGGCGTACGACGTCCGCGGGCTCGTCCCGGAGCAGCTCGACGCGGACGTGGCGCGTGCCGTCGGAGCCGCGTTCGCCCGCTTCACCGGCGCGCCGAAGGTCGTGATCGCCCGCGACATGCGCGAGTCCGGGGTCGACCTGGTGGCGGCCTTCGCGGAGGGCGTCATGGCGCAGGGCGTCGACGTGGTCGACGCCGGCCTCGGTTCGACCGACCTGCTCTACTACGCCGCCGGGACGCTCGACGTCCCCGGTGCGATGTTCACCGCGAGCCACAACCCGGCGGTCTACAACGGCATCAAGATGTGTCTGGCCGGGGCGCGGCCGATCGGCCAGGACACCGGGTTGACGCAGATCCGCGCAGAGGCCGAGCGGTTCCTGGACACCGAGGTGCCGCGTGCCGAGAGACAGGGCACCCGGACCGAGCAGGACCTGCTCCACCCGTACGCGACCTACCTCAAGGACCTCGTCCCCGGGATCGACGCGATCCGTCCGCTCAAGGTGGTCGTGGACGCCGGCAACGGGATGGGCGGGCTCACCGTGCCGGTCGTGTTCGAGGGGCTGCCGCTGGAGACCACCGAGCTCTACTTCGCGCTGGACGGCAGCTTCCCCAACCACGAGGCCAACCCGATCGACCCGGCCAACCTGGTCGATCTGCAGGCCGCGGTGCGCGAGCACGGCGCCGACCTCGGGCTCGCCTTCGACGGCGACGCCGACCGATGCTTCGTCGTCGACGAGCGCGGCGAGATCGTCAGCCCGTCGGTGCTCACCGCGCTGATCGCGGTGCGCGAGCTCGCCAAGGAGCCGGGCGGCACCGTGATCCACAACCTCATCACGTCCAGGGCGGTCCCGGAGGTGGTGACCGAGCAGGGCGGCACCCCGGTGCGCACCCGGGTCGGACACAGCTTCATCAAGGCCGAGATGGCGCGTACGGGTGCTGTGTTCGGTGGCGAGCACAGCGGTCACTTCTACTTCCGCGACTTCTGGAACGCCGACTCCGGCATGCTCGCCGCCCTTCACGCGCTGGCGGCGCTCGGGACGCAGGACGGTCCGCTGTCCGGTCTGCTCGGCAGCTTTGAGCGTTACGCGGCCAGCGGCGAGGTCAACTCGACCGTGCAGGACCAGGCTGGTCGGGTGGCGGCCATCAAGGACGAGTTCGCGGGTGCGCCGCAGGACGAGCTGGACGGGTTGACGGTCGATCTCGGCGAGGGTGCGTGGTTCAACGTGCGCGCGAGCAACACCGAGCCGTTGCTGCGCCTGAACGTCGAGGCGCCCACGGCCGACCGGGCGCGAGAGATCACCGACCGGGTGCTCGCCATCATCCGCGCCTGACCTGCTGCTCGCCCTCGTCGGTGACTGACCCGCCCGGGGGTGGATAGCCTCATCCCATGTCCGACCCGCTGATCGACCCGTCCCTGCTGGCTATCCTCGCGTGCCCGGTGGACAAGTCACCGCTCACCGACCAGCCGTCCGCGCTGGACGGTGCCGGTGCGCTGGTCTGCACCCGGTGCGGCCTTCAGTACCCGGTGCGCGACGACATCCCGGTGCTGCTGGTCGACGAGGCCGTGCCTTCCCCCGCTTCGCCGTGACCCCGGGGCCCGACCTCGGCGACGCGGCAGGGCTCGCGGCGGCCGACCGGTCGCAGATGCTGCCCGCCGTCGCGTCCTCGGCTGCCCAGGTGCGTCAGGCGGTCGACCTCTGTCAGGAGGCCGGCGTGTCGAGGCTGGCCGACGAGCGGCCCCGCGCCGTCGTGCTGTGCGGCACGGGGGTCTCCGGCCGGGCCATGGACCTGCTGGCGGCGCTCTGCGCCACCAGCTCGCCGGTCCCGGTCGTCGTTCACCGCGCGCCCGGGCTCCCGGTGTGGGCCGGCGCGGCAGACCTGGTCGTGGCGTCGTCGTCCTACGGTCGCACGCAGCAGACCCTGGGCTCGCTGTCGGAGGCGGCCCGTCGCGGCTGCCAGCTGCTTGCGGTCGGCGCTTCCGGCAGCCCTGTCCAGGACCTCGCGGAGCGTGGTCGGGGGATCTTCGTACCGGCCCCGGAGACGATGGCCGGCGGTGTCGCCCGGCGCCCCCGGGCGAGCCTGTGGGCCCTGCTGACGCCGCTGCTGGTCGGGGCCGAGGCGCTCGGGCTGCTGCGGCACGTCGACCTCGAGCAGGTGGCTGCCACGCTGGAGCAGGTCGCTTCGGTCAACCGGCTGGATGCCGACACCCTGGTGAGCCCGGCCAAGGGTCTTGCGGAGAACCTGTCCGGCACGTTGCCGCTGGTCTGGGGCAGCTCGACGATCGCCGGCGCGGCAGCGGGCCGGTGCGCCGATCAGCTGGCCGACAACGCCAAGGTCCCCGCCCTGTCCGGCACGCTGCCCGAGATCGGCGCCGGGGTGCTCGACGGTCCCTGGGCCGCCCGTCGCTCGGTCGAGGATCTGTTCGCCGACCGCGAGGACGAGCCCGAGCGTCCTTCCCTGCGCCTGGTGCTGCTGCGCGAACCGGGAGAGAGCGACGCCGCGGCGGCAGCCGCCCGGACGACCAGCGACCTGGCCGACGATCGCGGGCTGGCCGTGGACGTCCTGGTCGCCGAGGGCGACACCCCGTTGACCCGGCTCGCCTGGTTGGTCGGCACCACCGACTGGGCCAGCGTCTACCTGGCGCTGCGTGACGGCGTCGACCCGAGCGCCGACCCGGCGCAGACCGCCCTGAAGGAGCGTCTGACGTGAGCGACGACACCGACAGCGCCGCCACCGACCCCGCCGTCACCGACGGCGGGGGCGGCCACGGGGGCGGTCACGGGACCAAGGCGATCCTGGCGGCGCTGCTCGCCAACGCGGCGATCGCGGTCGCCAAGTTCGTCGGCTTCCTGATCACCGGCTCCAGCTCGATGCTGGCCGAGTCCGTCCACTCGGTCGCCGACTCCGGCAACCAGGGTCTGCTGCTGCTCGGCGGCAAGCAGGCCGAGAAGCAGGCAGACACCGACCACCCGTTCGGCTACGGGCGCGAGCGTTACTTCTGGGCGTTCGTGGTGGCGATGGTGCTGTTCAGCGTCGGTGGTCTCTTCTCGCTCTACGAGGGCTACCACAAGCTCGGCAGCAAGGAGGAGCTGTCCTCGCTCGGCGTCGCGGTCGCCATCCTGGTCTTCGCGATCGGGGCCGAGGGCTTCTCCTTCCGTACGGCCGTCAAGGAGTCCGCCGCCGTCAAGGGCGACCAGGGGTGGATCTCCTTCATCCGCCGCAGCCGCGCGCCCGAGCTGCCGATCGTGCTGCTGGAGGACTTCGGCGCCCTGGTCGGTCTGGTCCTCGCCCTGTCCGGCGTCGGGCTGGCCGCGATCACCGGCGATCCGGTCTGGGACGCGATCGGCACCATGTGCATCGGCGCGCTGCTGCTGATCATCGCCATCGTCCTGGCGATCGAGATGAAGAGCCTGCTGATCGGGGAGTCGGCGGTGCCGGCCTCGGTGACCGCGATCCGGGCGGCGATCGAGGGCACCGACGGGATCGTCCGGGTGATCCACCTGCGCACCCAGCACCTCGGTCCGGAGGAGCTGCTGGTCGGCGCCAAGATCGCGCTCGACGACGGGCTCGACGTCTCCGCGGTCGCGACCACCATCGATGCCGCCGAGGTGCGCATCCGGGAGGCGGTGCCCGCCGCCCGGGTGATCTACCTGGAGCCGGACCTCTACCGGACCGTTGGCGTCCCGGCTGCTCCCTGAGTTCTGCCCTCCATGATCAGGTGGACGTCTCAGACGCCAGGGGCCCGCGGCAGGCACCCAGCCGTCCGAGAAGGCCGCATGATCATGAACGCGACCTGCCGACGTCGGCGATGGTCTGGTGCTCACGATCTCGAGGTGGGCCTCGGTGGTGCCAGCCCCCGCCGCCCGCCATGACAGGGAACGGCGGGTCAGCCGGTGTTGCGCAGGCCGGCAGCCACTCCGCTGACCGTGAGCAGCAGGGCCCGGGACAGCTCCGGGCCGTCCTCCCCGGCCCGCCGCCGCCGTAGCAGCGCTACCTGGAGCCGGGACAGCGGCTCGAGGTAGGCGTCGCGCACCGTCAGGGTCTGCCGCAGCACCGGATCGCCCCCCAGCAGCTCGTCCTGACCGGTGACCGCGAGCAGCTCGCGGACGGTCAGGGCGTGCTCGGCCTCGATGTCGGCGAACACGTGCTGCAGCTCGGCCGGCACCAGCGCCTCGACGTAGGAGCGGGCGATCCGCAGGTCGGTCTTGGCAAGCGTCATAGAGATGTTGCTGAGCAGGGTCGCGAAGAAGGGCCATCGCTCGCGCATCTCGGTCAGCACGTCGCCGTGCCCGGCCGAGCGGGCCGCGGCGAGCCCGGTGCCGACGCCGTACCAGCCCGGCACGATCTGCCGGGACTGCGTCCAGCCGAACACCCAGGGGATCGCGCGCAGCCCGTCCAGGCCGCCGTCGGCCGAGGGACGGCGCGCTGGACGCGAGCCGATCTGCAGCTCGCCGAGCAGATCGACGGGGGTGCTCGCCACGAAGTAGGCCGGCAGGTCCGGGCCGTCCACGAGTCCTCGGTAGCGCTGGAACGCCGCGTCCGACACCACCTGCAGCGCGCCGTCCCAGCGCTCACCGGCCTCCTGGCTCCGGCGCGGCTTCTGGTGCAGCACGGTCGCCTCCAGCGCGGCGGCCACGGTCAGCTCCAGGTTCTCCCGAGCCAGCACCGGCAGCACGTACTTGTCGCTGATCACCTCGCCCTGCTCGGTCACCTTCACCGCTCCGTCGAGCGTGCCGGCGGGCAGCGCCAGCATCGCCTCGTGGGTCGGGCCGCCGCCCCGGCCGACCGAGCCGCCGCGGCCGTGGAAGAACACCAGCCGCACGCCGTGGCGTCGGCCGAGGTCGCGCAGCCGCTGCTGCGCCCGGTGGATCTCCCACTGCGAGGTGACGATCCCAGCCTGCTTGTTGCTGTCGCTGTAGCCGAGCATCACCTCCTGCACGTCGCCGCGCGCGGTCACCAGCGCGCGGTAGGGAGCGCACGCGAACAGGTCGATGAGCACCTGCTCGGCGCCGCGCAGCTCCTCGATCGTCTCGAGCAGCGGGACGAAACCGAGGCGGGCGATCCCTGCGTGCACGTCGATCAGGCCGGCCTCACGGGCGAGCAGCACGGCGGCGAGCACGTCGTCGGCCCCGCGGGTCATCGACACGATGTAGGACTGCACCGCCCGGTCCCCGAGGGTGTCGAGCGCTTCGCGGATCGTGGTGAAGACGGCAAAGGTCTTGACGGCGTCGTCGTGCAGCGGAGAGGGGGTGCCGGCCAGCGGCCGACGTCCGGCCAGCTCGCGGGAGAGCACCCCCAGGCGGTACGGGCGAGCCAGCGAGGCCCACGGGTGGCTCAGCTCGTGGAGGCGGTCGAGCAGCTGGCCGACCGCCTCCTGGTGAGCGTCGGCGTGCTCGCGCACGTCCATCGTGGCGAGCAGGGTGCCGCAGGCCTGCACCGTGCGCACGACGCGCTCCACGACACCGGTCGCGGACAGGCTGCCGTGGTGCGCGAGCAGAGATTCACGCAGAAGGGCGAGATCGGCGAGCAGCTCGTCGTCGCCGACGTAGTCCCGGCCGGGCTGGGGTGCGCCGCCGCCGGCGAGCCGGTCATGCGTGTTGCGTACGCGGTGCTGGATGCAGGTCGCGAACAGCCGGTAGGGCTCCTCGGCGTTGAGCCTGCGGTAGCGCTCGGGCACCTCGGGCAGCTGCTCCAGCGCGGTCGCGAGCTCGCGGGACAGCTCGTGCGAGACGCCGACCCGGGCCGACACCGACAGCTCGCTGCGCAGCCGGTCCAGCAGCGCGAGCACGACGGTGGTGCCGTGCTCGTGCTGCATCGCGAGCACGGCACGGGTGACGGCGGGCGTGACGTTGGGGTTGCCGTCGCGGTCTCCGCCGATCCAGGTCCCGAACGTGAGCGGCCTCGCGTCGATCGGCAGGTCCACGCTCATCTCGGCCACGGCGTCGCGCAGCTGCTCCAGCACGTCGGCCACCGCGCCGGCGGCCAGACCCTCCAGGTAGTAGACGCCGTTGCGCGCCTCGTCGGTCGGGTCGGGCCGGCTGACCCGCAGGTCGTCGGTCTGCCAGAGCAGCTCGACCACCTCGGCGAGCCGACGTGCCGTGCGCGCGTCGTCCGGCTCGTCGAGCAGAGCGGCGACCCGACGCAGCTTGACCCACACCGACCGGCGGGTGGCCTCGGTCGGGTGGGCGGTGAACACCGGACGCACCTCGAGCCGGGCCAGGGCGGCGGTCAGGTCCTCCACCGTGGTCCCGGCCTGCTGGATGCGGGCCACGGTCTGGTCGAGCCACCCACCGTGCGTGGCGCGGGACCGAGTCATCGCCCGACCGCGGTGCACCTGCTCGACCAGGTTCGCGAGATGGAAGTAGGTCGAGAACGCGCGGACCAGCAGCGTCGTGGTCGGGAGGTCGATCCCCTCCAGCGGGTCGGGCCCGTCGTCCTCGCGGGTCTCCAGGCGGACCTGCTCGACGAGGTCCAGCAGCGGCTGACCTTCCTGGCGTGCCAGCGTCTCGCCCAGCAGGGTGGTCAGGCGTCGGATGTCGGCGCGCAGGTCGGCCTGCGGGTCCTGCTCGGGGATAGCCACGCGGCGATCGTGCCACCCCTGCGTGTCGCCCCTGGTTCGTGACGATCACGGCGTAGAACATGGCCGTGCCTCAACGTCGTCTGTTCCCCGTCGGTGCGATCGTGGCGCTGAGCCTGGCTGCTCCGCTCACCGGCCTGACGCCGTCAGCAGCTGCGGCTGACCTGCCGACCGTGCGACCGACCACAGCCGCCTGCCCGGCGTTTCGCGTGCAGAGCCCGGGCTTCACCGACATCACCCGCAGCGACGCCGCCCGGGAGATCGCGTGTCTGGTCGGTTATGGGGTCAGCCAAGGTGTCGGCCCCACGACGTTCGGCCCGAGCCGGTCGGTCAGTCGCACGCAGCTCGCGGTGTTCGTCTATCGGCTCGGCGCCCGGGCCGGGTTTGCCTGGGACACCCGGCCGCACGGCTTCACCGACGTCGCGGGTCTCGGGACGGCGCAGCAGGAAGCGATCGACGCGCTCGCGAACGCCGGGGTCGTGCAGGGTCGCGCCGACGGCACCTTTGCCCCGACCGGCGCCGTGACACGGGGTCAGCTGACGGCCTACCTCAACCGCTTCCAGCAGGCGCTGACCGGTGCGGCGTTCCCGGCGGGACCGTCGTCGTTCTCCGACGTGGACGCAAGCCCGTTCCGGGAAGACATCGACGCCGTGGCGTCGGCGGGGCTGGCGGGCGGCGTCGCTCCGGGACGCTTCGACCCGGCCGGCGCCGTCAGTCGGCAGCAGATGGCGGTCTTTCTCGCACGTCTGCTCGATCTCCAGGTCAGCACAAAGACCACCCCCCAGGCGTACGCGGCCACCTGCGTCCCGGTCCGCAGCTACAGCACCCGACGCCTCGCCGGTGCGGTGCTGACCATGCCGGTGCAGAGCACCCGGCTGCCGGAGGTGCGCGGTGCGATCGCGGACGGCATCGGCGGCGTGCTGCTCTACGGCAACAAGGCGCCGGCCGACCTGGCGGTGCAGCTGGCCGAGCTGCGCGTGGCCGTCCCGGACGACTGGCCGCTGGTGGTGGCGAGCGACGAGGAGGGCGGCTCGGTCCAGCGTCTCGCGACGTTGACCGGCGGCTACCCGTCGGCGCGTGCGATGACGGCTGCGGGCCCGGAGAAGATCCGCGCCGACGCTGAGCGCCTCGGCCGTTCGCTCAAGGCGCTGGGGGTCACCGTCGATCTCGCCCCGGTCGCCGGGCTGGACCGCGGGCCCGGCCCGAGCGCGAAGCGACCGCTCGGCACCCGGTCGTTCAGCGACGACCCGGCGAAGGCCGGGCTGGCGGTGGCGGCCTTCACCGAGGGTCTGCAGGACGCCGGGGTGGTCGCGGTCGTCAAGCACTTCCCCGGCCTCGGGACCGCGACGGCCAACACCGACGACGCGTCCGCCTCGACCGCGCCGTACGACCAGCTGAAGAAGCGCGACCTGCTCCCCTTCGCCGAAGGCGTGCAGGCCGGTGCGCGGGCGATCATGACCTCGCACGCGAAGGTGCCCGGGCTGTCCGCCGGTCCGATGAGCCTGTCCCCGTCGGCCAACGCCACGCTGCGCGCCGACCTCGACTTCCAGGGCGCAGTCTTCACCGACTCGCTCTCGGCGGCCGCGATCTTCCAGGCCGGGTTCTCGGTGCCGGAGGCAGCGGTGCAGGCGCTGATCGCCGGCGCAGACGACCTGCTGTTCGGCACCTTCGACACCGGCGACGCGACCAAGGACGCGCAGCAGGTCCGCGACGCGATCGTCCGGGCGGTCCAGGACGGGCGACTCCCGCTGTCCCGTCTGCAGGACGCCGCGGCTCGGGTGCTCGGGACGGTCAGCCTGCCGCCCTGCACCTAGTTTCCGTCAGCATGATCATGCGGCCCCTCCAGACACCCAGGTGTGGCGTACGGGCCCTTCGTGACGGAGAAGCCAGCATGATCATGGAGTCGGCCGCGGCGGAAGTGCCCGGGCGTCACCACCCCGGCGGGACGTCTGTCAGAAGCGGCGGATGCCCATCCGGTAGGTGGCCCGGCCGGTCTCGGCGTCGTCGGCCTCGGTGCGGAACACCACCTCGACGTCGAAGCGCATCCCACCCTTGGCGGCGAACACCTCGCGGGCACCGGCCTCGTCGTCGATCAGTTGCGCGGTGGCCAGCAGCGGCCCGCGGGCGATCCCGGTGTAGGTGATCTGCACGTCCTTGACCAGCGGCGACACGCCGTCGGTAATCAGGTCGCCGAAGACGGCGAGCAGCAGGCAGAACGCGGTGGTCTCGCCGAGGCCGAAGATGACGGCGGCGTGCGGTCCGCCGAAGTGCTGCTGCAGCCCGGGGCCGGCGTCCAGCCGCAGCCGCACGTCGTCCCTCGTCGCGGCGAGCACCTGCGAGCCGAGGGTGCCGGCAAAGCCCTGGTTGGTGTGGATCGCTTCCTGGATCGCGCTCTGCTCCATGCTGGCGACCTTACTGTCGGGGTCGTGGACGCTGACACGGGCCTGGACGCTCGCACCGGGCTGAACGCTCGCACCGGGGCAGACGCCGACACCGGCCTGGCCCGGATCGACTTCGCCGCGCGCGCCATGCCGGTGCTGCGGCTGCTGCGGAACCGGTGGGCAACGACGCGGCCGCTCCAGGGCGTACGGGTCGCCGCCTGCATGCACGTCACGCCCGAGACCGGCGTCCTGATGCGCACTCTCGCGGCCGGCGGCGCCGAGCTGCACCTGGCGGCCAGCAACCCGCTGTCGACGCAGGACGACGTCGTGGCGGCGCTGACCCACGAAGGGATGCGGGTCCACGCGCAAAAAGGGGTCGACGCGCAGGGATACGTCCGGCACCTCGAAGCCGTGCTGGAGGCCGGACCGCAGCTGCTGCTGGACGACGGCTGCGACCTCGTCCAGGTGCTGACCCGGCGGCCCGAGCTGTGCCACGGCGTGCGCGGCGGCTGCGAGGAGACCACCACCGGGGTGCTGAGGCTCCGCCAGATGCAGGCCGACGGCGCGCTGGGCCTGGCGATGGTCGCGGTCAACGACACCGCCACCCAGCTGCTGGTGGCCAACCGGCACGGCACCGGCCAGTCGACGCTCGACGCGGTCGTCCGGGCGACCGGGACGCTGCTCGCGGGCGCCGTCCTGGTGGTCGCCGGCTACGGCTGGTGCGGCCGCGGGATCGCCGAGCGGGCGCGCGGGCTGGGGGCGTCGGTGATCGTCACCGAGGTCGATCCGGTACGCGGCCTCGAAGCTCTGCTGGACGGCCACCGGGTGCTGCCGATGCTTGAGGCCGTTGGGCTGGCCGACGTGGTGGTCACCGCCACCGGCAACGTCGGGGTGCTGAGGGCCGAGCACCTGGACGGCCTGCGCGACGGGGTCGTGCTGGTGAACGCTGGGCACTTCGACGTCGAGCTGGACGTGCCGGCGCTCGAGGCGGTCGCGGTCCGGGTCGATCACGGCGTACGCCCGCACGTCGACGCCTACACGCTCCCGGGTGATCGACGCGTGCTGCTGGTCGCCGAAGGACGGCTGGCCAACCTGTCTGCCGCTGACGGGCACCCGCCCGCGGTCATGGACCTGTCCTTCGCGCTGCAGGCCCTGGTGCTGGAGCACCTGACGGTGCACGACCTGTCGCCCGGCGTGCACGAGGTCCCGGCCGCGCTCGACGCCGAGGTGGCCCGCACCCGGCTCGCCGCCGGGGGCGTCACCCTGGACGTCCTCACCGACGCCCAGGCTGCCTACCTGTCGACCTGGCGGGTCTGACCTGGCGGGTCTGATCGTGCGCAGGTGTGACACACCTGTGTCAGGCTCGGATGGCAGGGTTGACACGAGCGCGGTAACCTACGTCTCGATGACTTCCACGCTGACGATCCATGAGGCGGCGGCCACCACCGGGTGGTCGCCTCGCATGCTGCGCTACGTCGAGCAGCTCGGACTGGTCGTCGCGTCCCGGAGCGAGGCGGGCTACCGCCTGTACGGACCGGCGGAGCTGCAGCGTCTTCGTACGCTCCGCTCGCTCCTGGACCAGCACGGGCTCGAGCTCGGGGACGTGGGCTTCGCGCTCCGGCTCCGGCGCGAGACCGAGCTGGCGCAAGCCCTGGACGGCTGGTTCGACGCGCGCCCGCACCGCCCCACGCGACACCAGGCTGCTCCGGTGGCCGACGACGACTGGCTCGCTTTCGAGCAGCGCAAGCACGAACAGCTCCTGACGCCGTGATGTTCACCCACACCAAGAAGAGGATTTTGATGACGCTCCCCACCAAGAACGAAGGCCAGGACTTCAAGGTCGCCGACCTGAGCCTCGCCGAGTACGGCCGCAACGAGATCCGGCTCGCCGAGCACGAGATGCCCGGTCTGATGGCGATGCGCGCGGAGTACGGCGAGAGCAAGCCGCTGTCCGGTGCTCGCATCACCGGCTCGCTGCACATGACGATCCAGACCGCGGTCCTCATCGAGACGCTGATCGAGCTCGGCGCACAGGTCCGCTGGGTCAGCTGCAACATCTTCAGCACCCAGGACCACGCCGCAGCGGCCGTCGCGGTCGGCCCGAACGGCACGGTCGAGGCCCCGGCCGGCGTGCCGGTCTTCGCCTGGAAGGGCGAGACCCTCCCGGAATACTGGTGGTGCACCGAGCAGATCGTCCAGTGGCCCGCTGACGACGATGGCAACACCGGCCCGAACATGATCCTGGACGACGGTGGCGACGTCACGATGCTCATCCACAAGGGCGTGCAGTTCGAGAAGGCCGGCGTCGTGCCGCCCACCGAAGCTGACGACTCCGAGGAGTACGGCGTCGTGCTCGACACGCTGCGTCGCTCGCTCGCCTCCGACGGCCAGCGCATGACGCGCATCGCCGCCGACATCAAGGGCGTCACCGAGGAGACCACCACCGGTGTCCTGCGGCTCTACGACTTCTACAAGGCCGGCACGCTGCTGTTCCCGGCGATCAACGTCAACGACAGCGTCACCAAGAGCAAGTTCGACAACCTGTACGGCTGCCGCCACTCCCTCGTCGACGGGATCTTCCGCGCCACCGACGTGATGCTGGCCGGCAAGACGGCGGTCGTCGTGGGCTACGGCGACGTCGGCAAGGGCTCCGCGGAGTCGCTGCGCAACCAGGGCGCGCGCGTGCTCATCGCCGAGATCGACCCGATCTGCGCGCTGCAGGCCGCGATGGAGGGCTACCAGGTCGTCCGGCTTGCCGACGTGCTGGGCGAGGCCGACGTGTTCATCACCGCGACCGGCAACAAGGACATCATCATGGCCGCCGACATGGCCGTCATGAAGGACAAGGCGATCGTCGGCAACATCGGCCACTTCGACAACGAGATCGACGTCG
>JBBSTI010000108.1:0-11841 GCA_038236005.1 Mycobacteriales bacterium
AGCTGATCGACGAGAAGGCAGGGCTCGCAGCCCGCGCCCTGGACGGCTCGGACGCAGCGGTCGGCTCCTCGGTCGACGTGCAGACCGAAGCGCTCGTCTCGCTGCTCACCGACGCCCTGGAAAACCGCTCCTAGCCCCTCCTAGCCCCCCGCTCGCGACGATCAGCGTCGGCTCACCCCGGTCCGAGCACCCGCAGCGCCAGCACCGCCACGTCGTCGTCCGCCTCGGCGGCAAGGTCTTTGAGCAGCACGTCGCACAGCTGCTCGAGCGGCAGCTGAGCAGCGGCCTGGGCGGCGATCCTTAGCCGCTCCAGGCCGACGTCGAGGTCCTCGGCTCGACGCTCGACCAGCCCGTCGGTGTAGAGCACGACGGTGGAGCCGGCCGCCAGCTCTGCCGCGTGCTCGGACCGGCTGGTGGTGTGGTCCAGCCCCAGCAACAGGTCCGACGGCCGGTCCAGCAGCTCGGCGGAGCCGTTCGCGTGCAGCAGCAGCGGTGGCGGGTGACCGGCGTTGGACCACCTCAACGTCCAGGGCTCCTGCGGACGACCGGGCTCGTCCAGGGTCGCGAGAACGGCGGTCGCGAGCGCACCGACGGCCAGGTCGCCCATGGCTTGGTCCAGGGCCGAGAGGACGGTGGCGGGTGCGTCCGGCAGCGCGTGCGCCACACCTCGCAGCAGGTTGCGTACCTGGGACATCGCCACCGCGGCATCCTGGTCGTGCCCGGCCACGTCGCCGATCGCCAGGTTCAGGCCCCGCTGGGTCCGGAAGGCGTCGTACCAGTCACCGCCGACCCGGGCCTGCTGCGCTGCGGGCTGATAGCGGGCCGCCACCCCCAGTCCCTCCCAGGGGTGCAGCCGGGGCAGCAGGGCGCGTTGCAGCCCCTCTGACATCCGGGCGACCGCCGCGGCCGCCGCCTGCCGTTCCTGCGCAGCCTCGATCCGGTCCAGGGTCAGGGCGCACTGTGCAGCGAACCCGTCCAGCAGCGCCAGCTCGTCGTCGTCGCAGACGTGTTCGTCGGCCCAGGACACCGTCAGGCTGCCCAGGCAACGGTCACCGACCGTCAGCGGCACGACCGCCCATCCGCGGACGCCCGTGGCCTCGTACACCTGGCTCATCACAGGATGAAAGGCAAGCCCTGAGGCCTGGGTCGGAAGCAGGATCCGTCGTCCCGCCCGGGCTGCCGCGACGGCAGGGATCGGGCTGTCCGCGGCGAGCACGTCCCCGGGTCCCCACTGCCCGGACCGGCTCTGACCGGTGACCGCCCAGCCTCCGGAGGGGTCCCGGGACAGCAGCGAGCCGCTGACGAAGCCGAACGCGGCGCGGCCCTGGTCCAGGACCGTGGTCGCGATGTCCTGGACGGTGACGGCCGCGGTCAGGGCGGTCGCCGCGTCGTTGAGCCCGGCGAGACGGCGCACGGCAAGGTCACGGGCAGCCAACGTCGTGGCCAGCGTCTGATTGAGCTCGAACAGGTCGGTCTCGATCAGCTCGACGCGGGCCTGCAGGGGTGAGCTGCGCTGCAGCACGAAGTCGGTGACGTCGTCGGTGCGCTGCACGATCAGCCGTACACGCCCGTCGTCGTCCAGGATCGGGTCAGCCGCGATCAACCAGTGCCGCTCCCGCAACCGTCCCGTCCGGCCGTCGGCGATGTCGTAGCGAAAGACCGGCATCGCGTCGGAGCGACCGGTGTCGCCGACCGCCTCGAGAAAGGTGCGTGCGTACGCGACACCCTTCTCGTCGACCGCGTCCGCCGGGGGCGGGAACACCTCGAACTGGTTGCGGCCGACCAGATCGCTCAGCGCCCTGTCCACCATGGTGAGGTAGGCGCGGTTGGCCGCGACGATGTCCAGGTCCGGCGTGACGATGACGTATGGCGTGGACAGTCCGTCCAGAACAGACTCCAGCAGCTTCACCCGACGACCCCCCGGCCGATTTCTTACGGCGCCGGAACGTTACCGTCAGAACAGGCTCGGCGGGCATCAGACCGGGCAGGCGCCCTTCATGGCCCTCATCGACAGTCCCGGTTTCGCCCACGTCCGTCTCACCGTCACCGACATCGCCCGCTCGAAGGCGTTCTACGACCAGGTCTTCGGCTGGCCGACCGCCATCGACGAGTCCGGCTCGATCGACGAGCCCGGGGTTGCCGAAGACCCGGCGAAGTTCTACGGCGGCACGGTCTACCAGACGCCGCAGGGCACGCTGTTCGGCCTCCGCCCCGTCGGCAGCACAGCCTTCGATCCGGACGAGACCGGCCTCGACCACGTCAGTTTCGCGGTCCCGTCCCGAGCCGCCCTCGACGAGGCGCTGACCGCCCTGACCGAGGCGGGCATCCCGCACGGGGAGATCACCGAGCTCACGGATGCGGGCATGGCCATCCTGTCCTTCCAGGACCCGGACGACATCAACATCGAGCTCGCCGCCATGCTGTAGGGACTCGGAGTCCGCTTCTTTCCGGGAGCGTTGAGCCGTGATCTTCCTCGCCTGCAGCGGGCCGGACATGACGCCAGATCAAGCTCAGCGACCACCCCGCGGGACGTCGCTGTCATGAAACTGCCACAAGAGGCGGCTATGGTCACTCGTCGTTCCGACCTTCCTGAAGGATCGTCGGTGTTCGCCCGCACCATCGCACCGCGCCACCTGTCTTGCGGCGCACGGCGAGCGGCCCCCTGACCCCGACCGTCGGAGACATGTGACCTTCCTCGACTATCTCGAGAACAATCGTCGACCGCTGCTCGAGCTCACGTTGGCCCACGTCCAGCTCGTGCTGACCTCGATCGCCATCGCTTTGGTCCTGGGCACCACCCTGGGCGTCATGGCGCACCGGGTGCCCAGCTTCCGACCCTTCGCGCTGACGTTCTCGGCCACGATGCTGACGATCCCCTCCCTGGCGCTGTTTGCGCTGACGATCCCCCTGCTCGGCCTCGGCAGCAAGCCGTCGATCTTCGCGCTGGTGCTCTACGGGCTCCTGCCGATCGTGCGCAACACGATCGCCGGCCTCGAGGGGGTCGACCCCGCTGTGGTGCGGGCCGCCCGCGGCATGGGCATGTCACCCGGCCGCCGGTTCCTGCGCATCGAGCTGCCGCTGGCCTGGCCCGTGCTGCTCGCCGGGGTGCGGGTCTCCACCCAGGTCGTCATCGGCATCGCCGCCATCGCGGCCTTCGTGAACGGTCCCGGTCTGGGCAACGAGATCTTCCGCGGGCTCCGCTCGCTGGGCAGCCCGTTCGCCCTCAACTTCGTGCTCGGCGGCACGCTGGGGATCGTCGTCCTCGCCCTGCTGTTCGACGCTGCCTTCATCCTTCTGCAGCGTCTCACCACCTCGAAAGGCGTGCGATGACCTCCCTCTCCACCGACGACACCAGCACCCCGATGATCCGCCTGGACGAGCTGACGAAAAGCTTTCGAGGCCAGTCCGAGCCAGCTGTCGACCGCGTGTCGATGGACATCCGCCGTGGCGAGATCGTCGTGCTCGTGGGTCCGTCCGGGTGCGGCAAGACGACCACGATGGAGCTGATCAACAAGCTCATCGAGCCGACCTCCGGGCGCATCTTCATGGACGGCGAGGACGTGACGCACGGAGACCCCGACGAGCTGCGCCGGCGCATCGGTTACGTCATCCAGGAGACGGGGCTGTTCCCGCACCAGACCATCGCCAGCAACATCGCCACCGTGCCGAAGATGCTCGGTTGGAAGAAGCCGCGCATCGCGGAGCGCGTCGACGAGCTGCTGGAGCTGGTGGGCATGGACGCCGCGACCTACCGGGGCCGCTATCCCAAAGAGCTGTCCGGCGGTCAGCGCCAGCGCATCGGTGTCGCCCGCGCGATGGCGGCCGACCCGCCGGTCATGCTCATGGACGAGCCGTTCGGCGCGATCGACCCGATCACCCGGGAGCGGCTGCAGAACGAGTTTCTGAGGGTGCAGCAGCAGATCCAGAAGACGATCGTCTTCGTCACGCACGACGTCGACGAGGCGATCAAGATGGGCGACCGGATCGCCGTGCTGCGCGACCAGTCGCACATCGCCCAGTTCGACACGCCCGCGGAGATCCTCACCAACCCGGCCGACAGCTATGTCGAGGACTTCATCGGCGCCGGCGCTGCGCTCAAGCGGCTCAACCTCACCCGGATCCGCGACGTCGAGATGACCACCGACTGTCCCACGGCGCGCCTCACCGACTCGGTGGAACAGGTGCGCAACCAGCTCAACGCCTCGGAATGGACAGCCGTGCTGCTGCTGGACGAGGCCGGGCGGCCGAAGCGCTGGGTCAACGCTCGCGACCTGCGTCGCCCCGAGAAGGACCTGAGCCGGCTGGGCCTGCCCGCAGCCGCGCTCGTCGAGCCGCACGCCACCCTGTCGGACGCCCTCAACGAGATGATCACCGGCAGCGCCGGGGTCGCGATGGTCGTCGACGGGCGCGGCGCCTACCAGGGGCTGGTCGACATGGACACGCTGATGATCAACGTGCGTTCCGAGCGCGACCGCAACACCGAGTACTACCGGGCGGCGAAGATCGACCCTGCGGTGCTCACCCCGTGACCGCCCCGACCCAGGTGGCGCAGACCCGGGAGACCGAGGCCGACCAGGAGCTGGCGACTGCTGCCGTCGCGTCCACCCGCCCGGCGCGGCGCAGCCTGGTGGCGTGGATCGGCATGCCGCTGTTCCTGCTCGCGGTCAACGGCCTGCTGTACCTCTGGGTGCAGAGCCAGACGCTCGACAGCATCGAGGCGCGCGTGCTCAACGCCCCGTTCCTGCGTACCAAGCTGGTCGAGCACGTCCAGCTGAGCCTGGTATCGACCTTCTTCGTCATCCTGATCGCCATCCCGCTCGGCATCCTGGCGACGCGCCCGAGCACCCGCCGGGCGAGCCCGGTGATCCTGGCCGTCGGCAACCTCGGCCAGGCGATCCCGTCCTTCGGTCTGATCACCCTCATCGTGCTGGGCCTCGGGGTCGGTTTCCGCTCGATCATCATCGGGCTGGTCGCCTACTCGGCCCTGCCGATCCTGCGCAACACCATCGTCGGCCTGCAGCAGGTCGACCCGGCGCTCACCAAGGCCGCGCGCGGCATGGGGATGAGCTCGATGCGCGTGCTGCGCACGGTCGAGCTGCCGCTGGCGGTCCCGATCATCCTCGCCGGCGTGCGCACGGCGCTCATCTTGAACGTCGGCACCGCGACGCTGGCGACCTTCTTCGGAGGGGGAGGTCTGGGCTTCGTGATCTTCAACGGCATCCAGCTCAGCCGCGACGTGGTGCTCATCACCGGGGCTGTCATGGCCTCCTCCCTCGCCCTGCTAGCCGACTACATCGCCGGCGCGGTCGAGGACCTGCTCTCCCCACGAGGGCTCTGACCACCGAGCCCGGCCATCCGCACCACCACCAGAGATCGAACCCGACAGAGAGAAGAACCCATGCGATCCCCCAAGACCCTGCTCCCCCTGGTCGTCGCCGGCCTGCTGCTGGGTGCCAGCGCCTGCGGCAGCAGCGGCGGCAGCAGCAGCCCCGCGCAGCCCGCGACGGGTGCGAGTGACGCGACCGACGCGACCGACGCGACCGACCTGTCCGGCGCCACCTTCACGGTGGGTTCCAAGGACTTTGACGAGCAGCTCGTCCTCGGCAACATCAGCAAGGCGCTGCTGGAGAACGCCGGCGCCACGGTCGTCGACCAGATCAACATCGGCGGCACCGACGCAGCACGCGCGGCGCTCACGTCCGGCGCGATCGACACCTACTGGGAATACAACGGCACCGCCTGGATCAGCTTCTTCAAGGAGACCGACCCGATCCCGGACCGCATCAAGCAGTACGAGGCAGTGCGCGACCGCGACCTGACCGAGAACAAGCTGGTCTGGCTGGAGCCCGCGGACTTCAACAACACCTACGGCCTGGCGTTCCGGAGCGAGGCCGCCGAGGAGCTCGGGAACCCCAAGACGTTCTCCGACCTGAAGAACATCGACCCGTCGAAGCTGACGCTGTGCGTCGAGAGCGAGTTCTCCACCCGCGACGACGGTCTGCCCGGCCTCAAGAAGGCCTACGGCCTCGACATCCCGACCGACAACGTCACGGTGCTGGACACCGGCATCGTCTACACCTCGGTCGACAAGGGTGAGCCCTGCAACTTCGGTGAGATCTTCACCACCGACGGACGCATCGCGGCCCTCGACCTCACGCTGCTCGAGGACGACAAGAACTTCTTCCCGCTCTACAACGCCTCACCGGTCTTTACGCAGGCGTCGTTCGAGCCGTACAGCGACCAGCTCACCGCGCTCTACGCCCCGGTGACCAAGGCCCTGACGCAGGACGTCATGACCGAGCTCAACAAGCGGGTCTCCGCCGACGGCGAGCGTCCGGAGATGGTTGCCACGTCGTGGCTCAAGGAGAACGGCTTCATCAGCTAGCTGCTCGTTGCACGGCGCGTCGTCCCGGTCTCAGCTTCTTGAGGCCGGGACGACGTCGTTCCGGTCAAGGCTCGCCGTCAGGTCGGTAAGGCGGACCTGACGACGGCGGCACCCGATGGTGCCGCCAGCACGCATCGTCGAGGGCTCGTGCCCGAGCAGGCGCTCTCGGCGAGCTTGCCATCGGCGCCGGTCACTTCTGCGTGGGGCGGGTGGGGCTCGAACCCACGACCGAGGGATTATGAGTGAGAACTGAGGGCAACCGCCCGTATTCGCCGACGTGCTTCGTCCCAGCTCAGAGGCTGTATCGTACTTCCCCGGATCCTGGCGAACGGGGGCGAATTTCGGCAGAAGGCAACCAAGATGGCACCGCGACGGAGGCCCTTCCCCCTAGCTTTAGAACTCCTCGAGCTCAGCGCCTGCACGTCGAGCGGCGACGACGTCCCAGCCAGACTTCGACGGACGCGGTCGCCTCGACGGGCGCCGGGCCGGCCCCATTCAGGGGACTGCTCGACGCGACCGGCCGGGAGGGTTCGCGGGTCCGTTCCTAAGGGCCCTCGAGGGCCGCAGCGGACCGTCCGGAGGCAGCGAGGGCCACCCCGGCAGGTGACCGCGTCAGGCGAGCAGTCGGGCTGACGCCTGCGGGAGGTTGTCGAGGGTGCAGACGGCGACGTCGTGATCGGCGGGCGCGACTCCGGCGCCCCAGATGACCCCAAGGCCCCACACGGGCTGGCCTTGGAGCTCGTGGTCGTAGGTCCACCGGTATGCGTGCAGGTCGTGGATCGCGCGTCGCATGAGAACGCTGGTCGGCTTGCCGGTAACGCTGGTCTTCGCTTCGACAACGAGCCAGCGAGGCGGACCGTCGGCGGGCAGGAACCGCAAAACGAGGTCGGGGCGCAGGTCCGCAGGCCGGGGCACTCCGTGGGCGCGTTGCGCCGCGGTGTACCGGCTCGTGGCGGCGAACGCGGCCGGTGTCGTCTGGTACATGACGGTGAGCCGGTCCTGGCCGCGGACGGCCCGAGACCGGAGCCGTCCCTGGAACAGACGCGCCGGGTCGACGGTCCAGCCTTGGTGGGTGAGGGCGTCGCGGAGCCGGAACAGGACGAGAACCTCGAACAGAGCGCCGTCGGACGCTGCCGCGAGCCCGCGCTGCTCGACCGCGCGGCGGACCGCGGCCGGGTCGGTCCGTCCGACGAGCTCGTCGTGCGCGTGCCAGGCCCGGAGCAGGCTGTGGTGGCGGCGCGCGAACCTGCTGTTGGCCATCGCCTGGACGTCCCTGGCCGTCGGCGGGGCGGAGCGGACTTCCGCGAGAGCGCGGTGCGCCGCGAGGGCGGCGGCGCGTCGGCCGCGTTCGGCGGCTTCGGACCCGGCGGTCCCGTCCTGCCCGGTCCGCATGCCGAGCCCGGCGGACCGGTCTCGGACAGCGCGCAGGAGCAGCGCGAGGAGCCGGTTCGGCGGGACGTTGCTGTCCCGAACGCTCGGGTGCGTGACTACCGTCGGGGTCCTGTCGAGGACCCGCCGGCGGACCGTCGCCGGCCAGTCGACCGGCCCGCGGACCCCCGACAGGCCCGTCTCCGTGGTCCTGGTCGTCGTGCTCGCGAGGCGTCGCAGCAGAGCAGGCGCGTCGTCCAGGAGGGCCCCGACGGCCGGGTGCAGCACGAAGTGGAGGTCGGCGAGCCTCGCGACGTCCTCGTATGGCAGGCCGAGAAGAGCGGAAGCGTCGAGCAAGACGCCACTGCCCGTGGACGCGGGCGTCAGGTGAAGCCAGACCCGGTCCCGGATCTCGGCGACGACCGCCGCGCGGTCCCACGGCGCCCCGGTCACTCCTCGTCCCTGCCGCCATACGCCTCCGCCGTGTCGTCGAGGCCGTCCTCATCGCCGTCGCCGTCGGGTCCGTGCCGGTCGGGAAGCGCCGCGCCGAGCGTCTGGCGGAGCGTCTCGGCAAGGGCCGCGCGGTGCCCGCCGCCGGCCGCCTTGGCGACCGCCTTGAGCAGGGCCCTGGCGTGGGTCTCGTCGGCGCCCTCGAACTGCGGGAGCAAGAAGGCCATGAACGCGTCCGCGACGACCTCGCCGTCCGGCGCGCCGGGGAGCTCCGCGACATAGGCCGCGACGTACCGGGCGGCGTCCATGAACAGTGCAGGGCCTAGCGGGCGGAGCCGGACCAGAGGCAGGAGCCGTCCTACGAGCTCCTCGGTGCGGTCGCGGTCCGAGACCGGCGCGTCGGCGACCGCGTCCCGGATCAACGCCCGGTAGCCGTCCAGGTCCGGAGCGCCGACGTCGACGAATGCGAAGCGGCGCATCAGCGCGAACGACAGGTCGTAAAGCAGCGCCCGGTCGAGGACGTTCGTCGTCGCGATGATCCGCCAGCCCGGCTCGACGATGTAGTCCCGGAACGTGGCGTCGGCTTCCACGGAGGCGGGGCGGATCCGGACCGGAAGGCCGTCCTGCTCCGCCGGCAGGACGACCGCCTGCCCGGACAGGACCGTGAACAACGGCCCGAGCGCACGATCGGTGTTCGCGCGGTTCATCTCGTCCAGGACGAGCCACCGGTTCCCGCCGATCGCGTCCAGGAAGACTCCCGGCGCGAACTCGAGCGTCCCGTTGGGCATAGGCCGCAGCCCTCCGACGGTCTCGTACGTCGACCAGTCCGCGGTCGCCGTCGCCAGCACGTACCCGGCGCATCGGCCCGCGCGGGCCGCGAGCCGCGCCACGGTCTCCGCGAGCGTCGTCTTTGCCGTTCCGGGCGCGCCCGTAAGGATAACGTGCTTGCCGCTGTTCAACGCGGCGAGCAGGCCCGTCAGGACCCTGGTCTCGAGCCGCAGGCCGGCGTCGTCGACTGCCTCCGACAGGTCCGCCAGGCTGAGTCGGACCACCGGGGCCGTCTCCGGTCCTGCGCCGCCGTCGTCTGGCCCGTCGCCCGCGGTGTCGGGCTCGTCCTCCTCGTCGGCGCCGCCCGCTGTCGTCGCCGGGTCCCACAGCGGCCGGATCAGCGGATCGTAGAAGCTAAATTCGTCCGGGAACGCGCCGTCTGTCTCCAGCCGCGCCCGCAAGGCCGACAGCTCCCGGTCAAGGTCCGTCGATCCCTTGACCTGCACCCGGCCCAGGGCCCGCAGGATCTTCCGCTTGTGCGTCAGGCTCGCGACCGCCTCGAACGTGTCCGGGTGCACCAGGTGCTGCAGCGCGTCCCTTGCGAACGCCGCGTTGTGCTGCGGCAGCGTCCGCAGAAGTTCCCGGAACGCCCACCCGTCGGCGAGAAGGCCCTCCCGGTCCGCGGCGCCGAGCGCCGACCACTTCGACGCGAACCGAAGCACGAACAGGTAGTCCCAAAGGCTCCTGGCCCGTCCCGCGCCGTACCGCGCCAGACCGAACCCGTACGCCTGGTCCAGGTCCGGCGGCACGACGACCGGCGGCTCCAGCCCGTCGAGCAGCCGCGCCACCAGCGACCGCTTCGTCTTCTCAAGACCGCTCGCGTCTTTGACCAGGAACACGAACATCGCCTCGGCGGCCAGCCGCTGCCCCGGCCGCCCCTCCGCCCTGGACTGATGCCGGAGCTTCTCCTGAAACCCGTCGACGCCGTGGTCCGGCGACCCCACGATCTGCCCTACCAGCGCCTCGACTGCCTGCGGCGTCCACACCGCCTCGAGCGGCTCGAACAGCGAACCGCCATCGGCGACCACGTCGAGCCACCGCCGCGTGACCTCGTAGATGAGCGGCCTGTCGACACGGGCGGGCAAAGGACCTCCACGTTTCGGCGCGCCGACCCGTTCAGCGACCGCCGTAACCGGAGCAGACCACACCACCGACCCCGCCCGTGCAGAGCGCCGCCCCCGCGGTGAACTGTCTGCCCGCTGCACCGTCGATGGGCAAGCCCGTTCCGGGTGGTTCCTGTCCTGTGCGCGCGCCTGTGCGGCGGATGCCCACCGCGGGGCGGGTGCAAGCACCTCCAAGCCGGGACTAGGTTCGGACTAGGTTCCCTTGTCTGGGCGTGCGGCAAGCGGCCGTCGGAGAGGAGCTGGTTGTCAGTTCGTGCATTGCGATGGACGGCGGTGCGGCTGCGCACCCGTGCGTCGGGTCGCGGGGAGTGACAGGCACCGGGATGCTCGCCGACGCCGAGAGGGTCGAGGACGACGCCGACCGCGACGGCAGCGACACCGCCGTGATCCTGTACACCAGCGGCACCACCGGCACCCCGAAGGGAGCCGAGCTCACCCACGACAACCTGTACGAGAACGCCCAGGTCACCGTGGAGACCTTGTTCGAGTTCACCTGCGACGACGTGGTGCTCGGCGCGCTCCCGCTGTTCCACGTGTTCGGCCAGACCTGCGCCCTCAACGCGTCGATCTACGCTGGCTCGCTGCTGACGATGCTGCCGCGCTTCGACCCGAAGAAGGGGCTCGAGACCATCGATCGCGACAAGGTGACGGTGTTCGAGGGCGTTCCCACCATGTTCAACGCGTTCCTGCACGAGCCGGACCGCGACGCCTACGACACCTCCAGCCTGCGGGTGTGCTGCTCCGGGGGCGCGGCGATGCCGCTGGAGGTGCTCAAGGGCTTCGAAGAGGCGTTCGGCTGCGTCGTCCTGGAGGGCTACGGCCTGAGCGAGACTTCGCCGGTCGCGTCCTTCAACCACCCGCACGGGATCCGCAAGGCGGGTTCGATCGGCACCCCCATCCGGGGCGTCGAGATGATGGTCGCTGACGACGACGGCAAGGCGGTCGCCGCCGGTGAGGTCGGTGAGATCGCGATCAAGGGGCCCAACGTGATGAAGGGCTACTGGAACCGCCCCGACGCCACGGCCGAGGCGATGAAGGACGGTTGGTTCTTCACCGGCGACATGGCCAAGCGGGACGAGGACGGGCTCTACTTCATCGTCGACCGCAAGAAAGACCTCATCATCCGCGGCGGCTACAACGTCTATCCCCGCGAGATCGAGGAAGTGCTCTACGAGCACCCGGGGGTGCTCGAGGCGGCCGTGATCGGCGTCCCGCACCCGTCGCTCGGTGAGGAGATCGCTGCTGTCGTCGTGGCCAAGGGTGGCGAACTGCTGGACGTCGAGGAGCTCAAGGCGTTCGTGAAGGACCAGGTGGCCGGCTACAAATACCCGAGGGTTCTCTGGCTGGTGGACGAGCTGCCCAAGGGGCCGACCGGCAAGATCCTCAAGCGCGAGATCGCGATGCCGGACGAGCAGGCAGCCGGTCGGTGACGGCAGCGCGTCCTGCCACCCGGCTGCTGCTGCTCGGGGCTCCGGGCTCGGGCAAGGGCACCCAGGGCGAACGGCTCGCCCGGCGCTACGGCGCTCGGCACGTGTCGACCGGCGAGCTGCTGCGCACGCAGGTCAAAGAGGGCACCGAGCTGGGGCGGCAGGCACAGCCATACATGGACCGCGGCGACCTGGTGCCCGACGAGCTGCTCGTGGCGATGGTGCTCGAGGACGTGCTGGGGCCGAGCTCGCCGCCCAG
>JBBSTI010000109.1:0-11833 GCA_038236005.1 Mycobacteriales bacterium
GTCTGCATCATCTCGCACAACATGAACGAGGTGATGGAGGTGGCCGACCGGGTCGACGCGCTCTACCTGGGGCGGATCGCCGCCGAAGTGATGACCACGGACACCAGCACCACGCAGATCGTCGAGCTGATCACCGCCGGGCGCAGCGGCGACATCGGCCTCGCCGATCTCACGGACGAAGGATGACCCGCCCATGAGCACGAGCACCGAGGTCGCACCCGACGACAGCACCGGCCCGGGCGGGTTCCAGCTCGACGTCGAACGTCGGACCATCCCGATCGCGCTGAGGTCCTACGTCGGCCGCTTGAGGTCCGGTGATCCGGGGGCTCTGCCCGCCGTGCTCGGCCTGGTCGTCCTGGCCGTCATCTTCAGCCGGGTGAGCGACCAGTTCCTGACCAAGTTCAACATCGGGAACCTGCCCGGTCAGGGTGCCTACATCGCGATCATCGCGATGGGGCTGGTCTTCGTGCTCCTGCTGGGTGAGATCGACCTCTCGGCCGGCACGGCCGGCGGGGTCTGTGCGGGCTTCGCCGCCCGCGCGATCTTCGGGAACGGTCTCCACGGCAGCGTGAACGGGGCTCTGTTCTGGTCTCTGATCGCGCTCATGATCGGCTCGATCGTGCTCGGTGTCTACCTCACGTGCATCACCGGTCCGGCCGTCGTCGCCGTAGGCCTGATCATCGTGTTCACCGGCCTGGACCAGCACGTCATCCCGGCCCTGCTGCTCGCCATCTCGATCGGTTGCGCGATCGGGATCTACACCGGCTGGTTGGTCGCCCAGGTCGGGATCCCGAGCTTCGTCGTCACGCTGGGCCTGTTCCTGGCCTTCCAGGGCGTGCTGCTGTTCGCGCTGTCCTCCCAGCCGATCGGCATCAACAACTACGACTTCTGGTTCGGGCTGGCGCACAGCAACATGACCCCCTTCTGGAGCTGGGTCTTCACCCTGGTCATCGTCTTCGGCTATCTGGCCTTCACCCTTACCCGGTCGATACGTTCCAGAGCCCAGGGACTCGCGGCCGACACCGTCGAGCTCGTCCTGGCCCGGTTCGCCGTCCTGGCGGCCATCGGGCTGGTTCTGACCTACCTGGCGGTCCAGAACCGCAACACCAACGACTTCCTCGTGATCGCTGGGATCCCGTATGCCGCGGCGGTCCCGGTCGTCTTGATGATCGTCATGACGATCGCGCTGAACCGTACGACCTGGGGTCGGCACCTGTTCGCGACCGGCGGCAACGAGGAGGCCGCGGTCCGCGCGGGCATCGACGTGCGACACATCAAAGTGACCGCCTTCACCGTCAACTCGGGCCTGGCGGCGCTCGGCGGCGTCTTCCTGGCGTCCAACACCGGGGGGGCCCAGCTCGACCTCGGCGCCGGGAACATCTTGCTGTTCGCGGTGGCCGCTGCGGTCATCGGGGGGACGTCGTTGTTCGGCGGTCGAGGCAAGCCGCGGGACGCCATCCTGGGTGCCCTGGTCATCGTGATGATCCCGAACGGGATCGGGCTCAAGCCCAATCTCGGGGTGCAGTATCAGCAGGTCATCACCGGCGCTGTGCTGCTCCTGGCTGCGGCCGTCGACGCCGTCTCTCGCAGCAGGTCCCGCGGCCGCTAGGCATCGCAGGACGTGCTCCAGGCCCACTGTCTCGTCGCGCCACCTCGTCACCCCCTCACCGGACGGCCCCGGGACGCCTCAGCCCCGTAGGCGCAGGCCGCGTGGGGTGGGGGAGAAGCCGGCGTGCTCCAGAGCCAGGCCCAGGGGCGAGGTGAGGGCGGGCTCCCCGTCGGCCTTCTCGACGGTCAGCCTGCCGAGCGCGCCGTCGCGGACGGCGAGGGCGAGCGCGTCCGCGGCGGGGGCGACGCACGCCTCGTCGTCGGTGAACGACAGCAGCGTCTTGCCGCCCCGTTCGACGTAGAGCACGACGCGACCGTCGACGAGCACGACCAGTGCCCCGGCCTTGCGGCCCGGGCGGTGCCCGGACTCCTGCGCCGGCCAGGCCAGCGCGGCGCCGAACGGGTTGGCCGGGTCGGTGGCCGCCAGCACCACCGCCCGCGCCTCGTCACGTCTGCGCCGCTGCGCCCCCCAGCCGCCCGGGACCGGGCTCTGCCAGGCGTCGTCGTCGGACGGCGTGCGGACGCCTCCGAGCGCGCGCATCCGGTCGACCGCACCAGGCGCCGCGAACTGTGCCGCCCCGAGCCCCTCGACGAAATAGCCCCGACGCACGCGGCCGGCCTCCTCGAACGCTTTCAGCACGGTGTAGACCGCGGAGAACCCGCCGGGCGTGCCCTCGGCCTGCACGGCCCCCCGGGTGACGACGCCGTGCCGGTCCAGCAGCGCCTCGGCCACCGCATGGGTCCTGCGGGTGGTGTCGGGGTCCCGGTCAGGCAGCAGCGACCAGCGGCCGGCCACCGTCGGCGGGCCGGTGCGGGTCGGCATGACAGGACGCCCGTAGCGGCTGCGCTGACGCACCGGCTGGCGGGGCGACCGGTGCGCGGTGCGACCGGCCGACAGCAGGGTGCGCAGCGGGCCGAGCGTGTCGTTGGTGAGGTGGCCGGACCACACCAGGTCCCAGACCACGGTCACGAGCCCCGCGTCGTCGGTCGCGCCGACCCGGTCGGACAGCTGTCGGAAGAACAGCGCCTGCCCGCCGTCGAGCGCCTCGAGCACGGCACGGTGCAGCGGGGTGTCGGACAGCTCGCCGAGCGGCGGCAGCAGCAGGTCGGCGGCGTCCGCGGTCTGCAGCGTCACCCAGCCGTCGTTGCCCGGCAGCGAGCCCCGGCCGGACCAGAGCACCTCGCCGGAGGCGGTCAGCGCGTCGAGCAGGGCCGGCGTGTAGCCAAGGACCCGCTGAGGCAGCACCAGGGTCTCCAGCGCGGAGGCAGGGACCGCGCAGCCGGCGAGCTGTTCGACCGCGCGGAGCAGCCCGTCGCTGCCGCGCCCCGAGGACCCCGACCCGATGCCCTGCCAGGCGGGGAGGAACCGGGCGAGTGCCTCGGGGGGCACCGGCTCGACCTCTTTGCGCAGCTTCGCCAGAGAGCGACGCCGCAGCATGCGCAGCACCTCGGCGTCGCACCACTCCAGGCCGCTGCCGCCCGGCCGGAACTCGCCGTGCACCACCCGACCGCTGGCCGACAGCCGGGCGAGCGCGACGTCGAGCACGGCGACGCCGAGGCCGAACCTGCGGGCGACATCGCCCGGCTGGAAGGGCCCGTGGGTGCGCGCGAACCGTGAGACCAGGTCACCGAGCGGGTCCTTCACCGGCTCGGTGAACGCCTCGGCCACCCCGACCGGGAGTGCCGTGCCGAGGGCGTCCTGCAGCCGGCCGGCGTCCTCGACCGCGGCCCAGCGCTGCTCGCCGGCGACCCGCACCCGGATCAGCCGGCGAGCCGCCTCGAGCTCCTCCAGCCAGGCTGGCGTCCCGCCGCGCGCTACCACCTCGGCCGTCGTCAGGTCGCCCAGGCGCCGCAGCAGGTCCGCCGTCGTCTCGAGATCTTTGGCGCGCCGGGACTCGGCCAGCAGCTGCACCTCTGCCTCGACCTCGGCGAGCGCGTCCGCGTCGATCAGCTCGCGCAGCTCAGCCTGGCCGAGCAGCTCGGCGAGCAGGGTGCTGTCCAGCGAGAGCGCCTGGGCGCGGCGCTCGGCGAGCGGCGCGTCCCCCTCGTACATGAAGGCCCCGATGTAGCCGAACAGCAGCGACCGGGCGAACGGCGACGGCGCTTGCGTCTCCACCTCGACCAGGCGGACCCGCCGTGCCTGGACGTCCTCCATCAGCGACACCAGCCCCGGCACGTCGAAGACGTCCTGCAGGACCTCGCGCATCGTCTCCAGCACGACCGGGAAGCTTCCATATCGTGCAGCTACGCTCAAAAGCTGGGCGGAGCGCTGCCGCTGCTGCCACAGCGGCGTGCGACGGGTCGGGTTGCGCCGGGGCAGCAGCAGGGCCCGGGCCGCGCACTCGCGAAACCGGGAGGCGAACAGCGCGGAGCCGCCGACCTCGGCCTGCACCGCCGGCTCCACCTCGGCCGGGTCGAACAGCGCCATCGACCCGTCCGGGGCACTCTCGGTCTCAGGCAGCCGCAGCACGATCCCGTCGTCGGCATGCATCGACTGGACGTCGACCCCGTAGGTCTCGCGCAGCCGGGCGGTCAGCGCCATCGCCCAGGGCTGGTTCACCTGGGCGCCGAACGGCGAGTGGATGCACAGGCGCCAGTCGCCCAGCTCGTCACGGAACCGCTCGACCAGGATCGTGCGGTCGTCCGGCAGCGAGCCGGTCGCCTCGCGCTGCTCGGCCAGGTAGGCCAGCAGGTTCTCGGCGGCCAGTGCGTCGAGCCCGCCTGCGCGCAGCCTTGCGGTCGCGTCCTCGGGGGTCAGCGCGGAGACTTCCCGCAGGAACGCGCCAAGGGCCCGGCCGAGCTCCAGCGGCCGACCAGGCGCGTCGCCGTGCCAGTAGGGCATGCGACCCGGCTGGCCGGGCGCCGGGGTGACGAGCACCTGGTCGTGGCTGATGTCCTCGATCCGCCAGGCCGAGCTGCCGAGCAGGAAGACGTCGCCGACCCGGGACTCGTAGACCATCTCCTCGTCCAGCTCTCCGACCCTGGACTTCTTCTCGCCCACGAGAAAGACCCCGAACATCCCCCGGTCCGGGATCGTGCCGCCGCTGGTCACAGCCAGCCGCTGCGCACCGGGGCGTCCCGACAGCACCCCGGTGACCCGGTCCCAGGTGATCCGGGGCCGCAGCTCGGCGAAGTCGTCGCTGGGGTAGCGGCCGGACAGCATGTCCAGGGTCGCCTCCATCGCGGAGGTCGGCAGGCCGGCGAACGGCGCGCTGCGTCGGACGAGTGCGGACAGGTCGTCGACCGTCCAGTCCTCGAGCGCCACCATGGCCACGATCTGCTGGGCCAGCACGTCGAGCGGGTTGCGGGGATAGCCCGTCGACTCGATGCCGCCGGCGACCATCCGCTCGGCCACGACGGCGCACTGGACGAGGTCCCCGCGGTACTTCGGCAGGATGACGCCGCGGCTGATCGCGCCGACCTGGTGCCCGGCCCGACCGACCCGCTGGAGACCGCTCGCGACCGACGGCGGCGACTCGACCTGGACCACCAGGTCGACGGCCCCCATGTCGATGCCCAGCTCGAGCGAGGAGGTCGCGACCACCGCCGGCAGCCGGCCGGCCTTCAGCGCCTCCTCGATCTCGGACCGCACCTCGCGCGAGACGGACCCGTGGTGGGCGCGGGCGATCTCGACGATGCCGGTGGGCATCCCGGTGCCGCTCTGCGCCGGCTTTTCCGCAGGAGCGCGCAGACCGCCCGGCTTGACCCCGCTCGAGCCGTCCGGGCGGGACAGGTCCAGCGCCTCCACCTCCGGCACCCCGTACAGCCGCTCGGTCGCGATCTCGTTGAGGCGCGAGGTGAGCCGCTCGGACAACCGCCGCGAGTTGGTGAACACGATCGTCGAGCGGTGGCTCTGGATGAGGTCGACGATCCGGCCTTCGACGGCCGGCCAGATGCTCGCGGTCGGGGCGGCGCCGGCCGCCGAGCCCCCGGTCACCGGGCCGGCGTCCTGACCGAGACCGGCCATGTCCTCCACCGGCACCACCACCTCGACCTCGATCGTCTTGGTCGAGGGTGGCTGCACGATCGTCACCTCCCGGCTGCCCCCCAGGAAACGAGCCACCTCGTCCAGCGGCCGCACGGTGGCCGACAGCCCGATGCGTTGCGCCGGCTTCTCGAGCAGCTCGTCGAGACGTTCGAGCGAGAGTGCGAGATGGGCGCCACGCTTGGTGCCCGAGACCGCGTGGACCTCGTCGACGATCACCGTCTGGACACCGCGCAGCGAGTCGCGGGCAGCGCTGGTGAGCACCAGGAACAGCGACTCCGGCGTGGTGATGAACACGTCCGGCGGGACCTTGTTGAAGGCACGTCGCTCGGATGCCGGGGTGTCGCCGGACCGGATCCCGACCGTCACCTCGGGCACCGGCAGGTCCAGTCGATGGGCGGCCTGGCGGATGCCGGTGAGCGGGCTGCGCAGGTTGCGCTCCACGTCGACGGCGAGCGCCTTGAGCGGACTGATGTAGAGCACCCGGCACCGGTGCCTGGGCTCCTCGGGGGGCGGTTCGGCCGCCAGGCGGTCCAGCGACCACAGGAACGCCGACAGCGTCTTGCCCGACCCGGTCGGTGCCACGACCAGCGTGTCGCGTCCGCTGGAGATCGCGTCCCACGCCCCTTCCTGGGCGGGCGTGGGGGCCTCGAACGCCCCGGTGAACCAGGCCCGGGTCGCGGGGGAGAAGCGATCGAGCGCAGTCATCCGGACAGTGTGGCCCCCGGTGCGCACAGGCGCCTGTGTGGGCGGCCCGACGGGCGCTCTCCTGGCGCCCGCGGCGGCCGGTAGCAAGATGGTCACCATGGCCAGTCCAGAGGATCCGCAGGCCGACCTCGCCTACCCGGTGGGGTGGGAGGCCGACGCCGTCCTGTCCGACGGTGGCACGGTGCACCTGCGCCCGATCACCCCCGCCGACGCCGACCGGCTCCGGGCCTTTCATGAGCGGCTGTCGCCGGAGACGGTCTACAACCGGTTCTTCACCGCGATGCGCTCGTTGTCGGCCCGGGACGTGGAGCGCTTCACGACGGTCGACCACGACGAGCGCGCCGCGGTCGTCGCGATCCTGCGCGACGAGATCGTGGGCGTCGTGCGCTACGCCCGCTTGGCTAACCCGGACGACGCCGAGGTCGCGGTCGTGGTCGAGGACGCGCACCAGGGTCGCGGGCTCGGCTCCTTGCTGCTGGAGCACCTGGAGGCCGCCGCGCGGGAGCGGGGCGTCCTGCGGTTCGTCGCCGACGTGCTGCCGGGCAACCGGACGATGCTGGCGGTGTTTCGGTCGGCGGGCTTCGAGATCACCCGCGAGCTGGCCGACGGCTACGTGGAGCTGAGCTTCCCGATCCAGGAGACCGAAGCCTCGCTCGAGGTGGTGCGCGGTCGGGAGCACCGGGCCGAGGCCCGCAGCGTCGCCCGTCTGCTCGCACCCAAGGCGGTCGCGGTGGTCGGGGCGAGCCGGGAGCCCGGGACGGCCGGGCACGAGGTGTTCCGGTCGCTGCTGCAGCACCGTTTCGACGGGCCGGTCTATCCGGTGAACCCGCTCGCGCCGCACGTGCTGAGCGTCCGCGCGTACGCCGACGTCCGTGATGTGCCCGACGAGATCGACCTGGCCGTGATCGCCGTGCCGGCGTCGCAGGTCGCTGACGCCGTACGCGCCTGTTCCGAGCAGCGCGTACGCGGGCTGGTCGTCGTCTCCGGCGGGTTCCTCGACTCCGGCGAGCAGGGCCGGGAGCGTCTGGAAGAGGTGGTCCGGCTGGCGCGGGACGGCGGGATGCGGCTGATCGGCCCGAACGCGATGGGGATCGTCAACACCGACCCGGCGGTGTCGCTGCACGCCACGTTCGCGCCGGGCTCGCCGCCGCACGGGCGGGTCGGGGTGTTCACCCAGTCTGGTGCGCTGGCCTCGACCTTCCTCGCGCTGAGCGAGCAGCGTCGCCTCGGGCTGTCGACCTTCGTCTCGATCGGCGACCGGGCGGACGTGTCCGGAAACGACATGCTGCAGTACTGGCAGGCCGACCCTGGTACTGACGTGGTGATGCTGCACCTGCAAGGTTTCGGCAATCCGCGCAAGTTCGCGAGAATCAGCCGGCTGCTCGGACGCAGCAAGCCGGTCGTGTGCCTCAAGAGCGGCCGGGCGTACGGCGACGCTGCGGTGGACGCGATGTTCGCCTCGGCCGGCGTCATCCGGGCCGACACGTTGGCGCAGATGTTCGAGGCGGCCCAGCTGCTCGCGCTGCAGCCGCTGCCCGCCGGCCCACGCGTCGGCGTGGTGGGCACCTCGACCGCGCTGGCGGCGCTCGCCGCCGACGCCTGCCGGGCCGGCGGCCTCTCGGTGCCGGAGCTGCCGCCGGAGGTGCAGCGGGCGTTGCAGCAGCTGGCGGGCACGACCGAGACGGCCAACCCGGTCGACCTCGGGCCGCTGGCCTCGGCCGGCCGGCTCCGGACGGCGCTGTCCGTGGTCGCCGGGAGCGGTTGCGTCGACGCGCTGCTGGTGCTGGTGACCGCGTCCAGCGAGCAGGACGCCCTGGGAGCGGCCGTGCTCGACGTCGCGAGCGAGCACGACGTCACGGTGCTGGCCAGCTTTGTCGGGGTCGACGGCGTGCCCCCGGCGCTCGAGGTCACGGCCGACGGGTCCAGCGCCCTGTCCGACCGGACGAGCGCGCCGGACGACCAGGACCCGTTGTCGACGGCGCCGCTGCGCCTGCACGTCCCGACGGCCGTCGCGCCCCCGGCAGCGCCGGTCGGCCCGGGACGCGGGTCGGTGCCGTCCTACGCCTCGCCGGAGTCCGCAGCGCTCGCCCTCTCGCGCGCCGTCGCCTACGCGGCCTGGCGCTCCCGGCCGCTGGGCGAGCTGCCGGAGCTGCCCGGGTTCGGCCGGCCGGCGATCGAGCAGGTGGTGGCCGGGCTGCCGCACGACGGGACCTGGCTCGCGTCGGAGAGCGCCGGCCGCGTGCTGGCCGCAGCCGGGGTCTCGATGTGGCCCACGGCACAGGTCCGCACCGCCCCGCAGGCCCTGGCGGCGGCCGACCGGCTGGGCTGGCCGGTGGTGCTCAAGAGCCCCGACCCGCGGTGGCGCAACCGCACCGACGTGGGTGCGGTGCAGCTGGGGCTGGAGGACGAGGACGAGCTGCGTCCCGCGTACGCCCGGCTGTCAGCCCTCACGCACAGCCCGGAAGCGCTGCTGCAGCCGATGGCACCGCCCGGCGTCTCGGTCGTCATCGAGCTGGTCGCCGACCCGGCCGTCGGCCCCCTGCTGTCGCTCCGTCTCGGCGGCGTCGCCGCTGACCTGCTCGCCGACCCGCGCACCACGACCCTGCCGCTGACCGACACCGGGGCGCGCGAGCTGATCGGGAGCATCCGCGGCGCCTCGCTGCTGGACGACGCGGACACCACGGCGCTGGTCGACGTGCTGCTCCGGGTCGGACGGCTGGCCGAGCAGGTGCCTCAGATCGCGCGGGTGCTGCTGGACCCGGTGCTCGTCGGCCGGGAGGGCGTGACCGTGCTGCACGCCGGCATCCGGCTCGCCACCCCCGCCGAGGACCCCGAGCGAGGGCCCCGCCGGCTCGGGGGGAGCGGGCCGGCGCACCTGCGTGGGCTCGGTCCGCGGCAGCCGCGCCTGACCGGTCCGCTGCACGTGCGCTGACCCGGCCGGCGTGACTACCGTGCTCTCATGCGGCTGACCGAGTTCTGGCGTCGCATGGACGTCACGTTCGGCGCGGACTACTCGCGGTCCTACGCCCGCGACCAGAGCTTGGCAGCGCTCGGTTCACGCACCGTCGAGCAGGCGCTGGCCGACGGCGACGACGCCAAGCTCGTGTGGCGGGCCGTGGTGGCGTCCACCACCGTGCCGCCTGCAGAGCGTTAGGCGCCCTTCGTACGGGCAAGGCACGAGCACACCCACACGAGGAGACCCATGGCTGGCGTCACGCCGCTCTCGACGGATCTGACCGGACAGACGATCGTCATCACCGGAGCCAGCGCAGGCATCGGCGCGGTCGCCGCTGCTCGTCTGCAGGAGCGGGGCGCCACCGTCGTGCCGGTCGGCAGGTCTCCGGAGAAGACCGCGAAGGTTGCCCGCGGATTGGACGTAAAGGCTGAGGTCTGCGACTTCGCCGAGCTGGCGCAGGTCCGGGCGCTGGCCGACCGGCTGCTGGAGCGCTGCCCCCGCATCGACGTGCTGGTCAACAACGCCGGCGGGCTGCTCTCCAAGCGACGGATGACCGGTGACGGCAACGAGGCGATGCTCCAGGCCAACCACCTGGGCGCCTTCCTGCTCACGGCGCTGCTCGCCGATCGCCTGGTCTCGGCCGCCCCGTCCAGGGTGGTCACGACGTCCTCGATCGGGCACTGGTTCGGCCGCGTCGATCCTGACCGCCTCGACGCGCCGCGTCCGACCCTGATGCTGGAGAAGATCTGGGCCTACCGGCAGTACGGCACGACCAAGCTGGAGAACATCCTGTTCACGCGGGAGCTGCAGCGTCGGCTGGGGGACCGCGGGGTGACCGCCGTCTGCCTGCACCCGGGAGCGGTCGCCACCGAGTTCGGTCGCGACGACGTCTTCGCCAAGCTGGTCTACAACACGCCGCTGAAGAAGATCGCGACGATCACCCCCGAACAGGGCGCCGACACGCTCGCCTGGCTGGCCGCCGCGCCGCTGTCGGACCTGACCCCGGGGGCCTACTACATCGACCGCAAGATCGCGTCGACCTCCTCCGCGTCGAGCGACGCTGACCTGGCCGCCCGGCTCTGGGACGAGTCCGTACGGCGGGTCGGCGCGGACCTTCCCGCCGGCTAACCGTCCTTACCTCCGGCCCTCCGGCGGTGATCATGACCGTCTGCCCCCCCATGACGGACACCGAGGGTGCGGACGAGCATGATCACCAATGGCGGCGTCGAGGGTGGGCAGGCGGTACGAACGGCTGCCGGGCCGTCCAGCGTCGGGTCTCGTGGAGCGCGGCGAGATCCCACGACCGCGGGCCGGAGCAGCAGTCCTCCAGGTCGCACCAGGTCCATCCGGCCGTGACACTGCCGCTGCGCGGCGGACCGAGCAGGAGGTTGTCGGGGTGCGGATCACCGTGCAACGGCTGGACCGGGTCCGTACGCCTTCGCTCGGGGGACCAGCTCGTCGTAGGCCGCACGGAGCCGTTCGTCCAGGGCGCGTTCCAGCGCGGCGGGGATGTCTAGCAGCACCGGGGCGAGCAGCGGCAGGTCGACGTCGAGCTGAGCGAGCACTCGTGCAGCTCGGTCAGCAGCCGACCGGCCTGCGCGGCCGCGGGTGTGGCACCCGGCTCGTGCGGCAGATGGCGCCAGAATGTCATGGCGAGCCCGTCGTGCGTGTGCACGCGCGCCGGCAGCTCCGGGCTCGGGACGGTGACCGACATCCCTGTCCGATCCAGCCGGGCGGCCAGGTCCAGCTCACGGGCGAGCCAGACCTCGGGCTCTTGTACGAGGTAGGTGGTCGCGGCGACCTTGACGACCACGTCGTACGGGGCCAGGTGCACGACGGTGTTCGCGCCGTCGGACAGCACGGTCGGCTCGGGGTGGAGGAGCCCGTGGGCGCGTACGACGGCCACGGCGGCGGCGACCTGACGTCTCGGCATCTGCTGCTCATCCTCGTTCTCGGCGTGTCGCGTGCGTCGAACGCCTGTTCGCCCTAGGGTCAGGTCCTGTCCGGGTGTCCACAGACCTGCCGAGCCGACGCGTTCTGTCGGAGGGCGCTCCTAACGTCACCGCCGATCGGACGACCACCCACAACCGTAGGAGACACCGTGCCCGCACCGGATCGCGAGAAGGCCCTTGACATGGCCCTCGCCCAGATCGACAAGAACTTCGGCAAGGGCTCGGTGATGCGCCTGGGTGACGAGGTTCGCCAGCCCACCCTGGTCATCCCGACCGGCTCCATCGCCATGGACGTGGCCCTCGGGATCGGCGGTCTGCCTCGCGGTCGTGTGGTGGAGATCTACGGCCCGGAGAGCTCGGGAAAGACGACCGTGGCGCTGCACGCGGTCGCCAACGCCCAGGCTGCCGGCGGGATCGCGGCGTTCATCGACGCCGAGCACGCGCTCGACCCGGAGTACGCCAAGAAGCTCGGGGTCGACACCGACGCACTGTTGGTCTCCCAGCCCGACACCGGGGAGCAGGCGCTGGAGATCGCCGACATGCTGATCCGATCCGGCGCCATCGCCGTCATCGTCATCGACTCGGTCGCGGCACTGGTGCCCCGCGCCGAGATCGAGGGCGAGA
>JBBSTI010000110.1:0-11821 GCA_038236005.1 Mycobacteriales bacterium
CGTACGCCATCTACTGGATCGGCGACGTCGCGGACGGACAGGTGGCCCGCCGGACCGGCACCCTCACCCGTCAGGGCGCCGTGCTGGACATCCTTTCCGACCGGGCCTGCTGCGGGCTGCTCGCCGCGGTCTTCCTGGCGCTCACCCCGGCAGCCGCGCCGGCAATCGGTGTCTTTCTCTTCCAGTTCATGGTCGTGGACTGCATCTTGTCCCTCGGGTTCCTGCGCTGGCCGATCCTGTCCCCGAACGACTTCGGTGAGGTCGACCGCACGGTCTACCTGTGGAACTGGCACCCGGTCGCCAAGGCGCTCAACACCGCCGGGCTGGTGCTGGTCGTGCTCACCGGCCTGTACGGCGTCGCCCTCGTCCTCGCGCTCGTCCAGCTGGCTGTCAAGGCGGTCTCGCTCGTGCTCATGACCCGGCTGCTGGCCCAAGCCCCTGGCGCGGTCCCCGGCGCGGTGGCCGACCCGACCCGCTAGGCCGGGGAGTCGAGCACCTTCACGATCCTGTCCAGGTCCTCCTTGGACGCGAACTCGATCGTCACCTTGCCCTTGGCCCGGCCCATCTCGACCTTCACCCGGGTCTCGAACCGGTCGGACAGGCGCTCGCCCATCTCGACCAGCTCCGGCGCCTGAGGTCGCTTGCTCGATCGCCGCGGCTCGGGACGGTCGATGCCGTCGTCCTGCCGACGGTGCATCGCGACGGCCTCCTCGACCGACCGGACGCTCATCCCCTCGGCCACGACCCGGTGTGCCATCGTCTCCTGGTCACCGGCGGCGTCCAGGCCCAGGATCGCCCGTGCGTGGCCGGCCGACAGCACGCCGGCCGCCACCCGGCTCTGGACGGTCGGCGGCAGCTGCAGCAGCCGGATCGTGTTGGTGATCTGTGGGCGGGACCGACCGATCCGGCTGGCCAGCTCCTCGTGCGTCGCCCCGAACTCCACGAGCAGCTGCTGGTAGGCAGCCGCTTCCTCCAGCGGGTTCAGCTGCTGGCGGTGCAGGTTCTCCAGCAGTGCGTCCCGCAGCATGTCGTCGTCGCTGGTCTCCCGGACGATCGCCGGGACCAGCTCCATCCCGAGCCGCCGGCATGCCCGCCAGCGACGCTCGCCCATGACGAGCTCGAAGCGCGGCTTCCCGTCGTGCGGGTCCAACGGTCGCACGACCACCGGCTGCAGCAGGCCCACCTCACGGATCGACACGACGAGCTCGTCGGCCGCCTCCTCGTCGAAGTGCGACCGCGGCTGCAAGGGGTTCGGCGTGATCTGGTCGACCGGGATCTCGGCGAACCGGGCCCCGGCCACCAGTGAGAGCTCGCCCGGCGCGACCGCTGGGTCCGCGACCGGGCCGGACGGGATGAGGGCACCGAGGCCGCGACCGAGGCCGCCACCGGGTCGCGTCACGTTGCCTCCTGCTGATCGGTGGTCGAGCTGCCCTGCGGTGCGGCAGCCCCCTTGTGCGCGAGCTCCCGTGCTGCCGCGACGTAAGCCTGGGCACCTCGGGAGCCGGGGTCGTAGGTCACGACGCTCAAGCCGTAGCCCGGCGCCTCGCTCACCCGGACGCTCCTCGGGATCGCCGCACCGAGGACCGTACCGCCGAAGTGCGTACGCACCTCGTGCGCCACCTGGTCGGCGAGCCGGGTCCGGGCGTCGTACATGGTCAGCAGGATCGTGCTGACCTCGAGCTCGCTGTTGAGGTGGACCTTCACCAGGTCCACCGTCTTGAGCAGCTGCCCGAGCCCCTCCAAGGCGTAGTACTCGCACTGGATCGGGATCAGCACCTCGCGGGTCGCCACCATGGCGTTCAGGGTCAGCAGGCCCAGGCTGGGGGGGCAGTCGATGAAGACGTAGTCCAGCTCGACGTCCGGCAGCTGGAGGTAGGCCTCGATGGCCCGCCGCAGACGTGTTTCACGTGCAACCACGCTGACCAGCTCGATCTCCGCGCCGGCGAGGTCGATGGTGGCGGGCACGCACCAGCACCCGTCGATGCCCGGCGCCGGCTGGACCACGTCCTGGATCTCGAGCCCGTTGATGAGCACGTCGTAGATGTCAGGGGTGCCGGCCTCATGACTGACCCCGAGCCCGGTGCTCGCGTTGCCCTGCGGGTCGAGGTCGACGACGAGCACCCTGGCCCCGTGCAACGCCAGCGCCACCGCCAGGTTGACCGTGCTCGTGGTCTTGCCGACCCCGCCCTTCTGGTTGGCAACGGTGATCACCCGCAAGGCCGCCGGCCGCGGGAACGGGTCGGACGCCGGGTCCCAGCGGACCAGGGCGGCCGCCGCGGCAGCACCGATGGGGGTCTCGTCGTCGTCGCCGGGCCTGCCGATCCGAGCGTCGTACGCCGGCAGCTCGGCCGCGTCCGTCGTCGTGCGGGGTGCAGGTTCCCCCGTACGCCCGCTCTGCCCGGTGCCCGTGCGCACCAGGCTGCGGATCCTGCGCGACGCCTCGTCGAGCGGGTCCTGGGACGCCTCCGTCCCCTTCGCCCCAGGCAGGCCGGTCGACGGCGCGAGCAACCCTGGCCGGCGTCCGTTCTCCCAGGTCTCGACCGGCTCGGGTACGACCTGGGACGGCCGCCCCGCAGGCTCGGGCGCGACGCAGGCAGCGTCAGGGTCAGGGTCAGGCAAGCCCGCGGCGTCGCGAGGCTCGACCAGCTCGGGCTCGACATCCTCCGGCCTCACGTCCTTGGCCCCGGCACCGTCAGGACGCTCCGGGAGCCGGTCGCGCACGACGGCCGGCTGCGGCCACCCCACCTGCTGCTCCCGGAGGGAGATCGCGTCAGCGACCGACGTCGGGGACGGCCATCCGAGACCGGGCTGCGTCACACGTCGCCCGGGCGAAGCGGCTGGGGCACTACCCGCGCCGACGACCGATCCTGCGTGCTCCTCGCGCGCCTGCCCTGCTGCCGCGGACCCGTGCTCGAGCCCGTCGACGTAGGCAGGGTCGGGGAGCTCGGAGGGGTCGTCGACGTGGCGGGCGCCGACCGTCGGCGGCTGCTCCTCGCTCGACCGGGACCGGCTGAACCACCACCGTCGGCCGGCGCCCTGCGCACCACGACCACGACTCGCCCGAGCGTGCACAGCTGCTCCTCCCCGACCGTCTCGATGTGGACCTGCGTCCCTTCGCTGGCGTGCACCGCGTCCCGCGACGCGTCGATCTCCTGCTCGGCCCGATCTCCCTTCTGCGCCAGCAGGCGCCCCCCGGGAGGGAGCAGCGGCATGGCCCAACCCACGAGCCGCTCCAGCGGAGCGACGGCGCGCGCGACGACCACGTCGACCTGCAGTGTGCCTGCCGCCTGCTCCGCACGGGCCCGAACGACCCGCACCTGGGCCAGACCGAGCTCGTCCACGACCTGCTGCAGGAACACCGCGCGCCTCAGCAGCGGCTCCAGCAGGACGATCTCCAGGTCCGGTCGCAGCGCCGCGAGCACGAGCCCGGGCAGCCCTGCCCCGGCGCCCAGGTCGAGCACCGAGACGCCGTCGGGCAACAGCTCGGTCAGGCCGGCGCAGTTGAGCAGGTGCCGCTCCCAGATCCGCGGTGCCTCCCGCGGGCCGATCAGCCCCCGCTCGACCCCGACCGTGGTCAGCAGATCCGCGTACGCGGTGACGACCGGGAGCCTCGCCCCGAACACCGTGGCCGCTGCCTGGGCCACCTGCGAGCCGTCGGGACCAGGGTCCCCGTTCACGGCTCGGGCGTGCCCGCGGTCTCCCCGTCCGGAAGCACGACGACGCGCCGCTCGGGCTGCACCCCGTCGGACTCGCTGCGGACCCCGTCGATCGCCGCGACGGCGTCGTGCACGATCTTGCGCTCGAACGGCGTCATCGGCGCCAGCCGGACCGGCTCGCCGGAGGCGAGCACCCGTTCGGCCGCAGCCGCGCCGGTCGCCGTGAGGTCGACCTTGCGCTGCGCACGCCATCCCCCGACGTCGAGCATCAGTCGGCTGCGCACACCGGTCTGCTGGACGACGGCGAGCCGGGTCAGCTCCTGCAGTGCGTCCAGGACCACCCCGTTGCTGCCGACCAGGGCGTCCAGCCCCTCGCCGACGATCGCCACGATCGCCCGGCCGTTCTCGACGTCGAGATCGATGTCACCGTCGACGTCAGCGATGTCGAGCAGGCGCTCGAGGTAGTCGCCAGCGATGTCGCCCTCCTGGACGAGCAGATCACCACCGTCCCGGCTCGGCGCAGGCTCCTCCCGCTCGTCGGCGGACTGCTCGGGGGTCACAGCGGGATCGGTCACGTCACGTCCTGGGTTCGGTCGGGCGAGGCGCCGGGCGCCCACGAAGGACGTCCCGGCCGGTCAGAAACAGGGGCCGCTAGCGGCCGGGGTCAGCGACGACCGCCGGGCCGTCCCTTCTTGCGGTTGCGGTTCTTGCGACTTCCTTGCTGAGCCCGCGGTCGGGCCTGCACCGGGTGCTGCTGGCCGCCCTTGCGATCACCGACGCGCTCCGACGGTCGGTCGGCGACGCTCTTCATGTTGCCGTTGCTGTCGGCCAGAGCCGTGGCGTCGCTCTTGGTCAGGTCGACGACCTCGGACGTGCGACCACGACCGAACAGACCCTTCTTGGCCGGAGCCGCGACCTTCACCGACCCGTTGCCGCTGAGGTCAGGCGGTGGCATGCGGGCGATCACGAAGCGCTGCTGCCCGAGCGACCAGACGTTGGTGGTCAGCCAGTAGAGGAGCACCCCGATCGGGAAGCTGAAGCCGAAGATCGCGAACGAGAACGGCAGGACGTACAGCAGGACCTTCTGCACCTGGATCTGGGTGCTGTCGGTCGAGGTGTTGCGGGCCATCATCTGCTTCTGGGTCAAGAAGGTGGTGGCACCCATCGTGATCAGCATGATGACCGCGACGATCCGGGTTGCGGAGGGGCTGCCTCCCAGACCGGTGATGTAGGCCGCCGAGTCGTTCAGCGCGGAGGAGATCGGGCCCCCGAAGATCTGGGCCGATCCGCCCTGCAGCAGGTCCTGCGCAGTCAGACCGAACTTGGGCTCAGCCCCCGGCTTGAACTCGCGCAGCACCGTGAACAGCGCGAAAAAGACCGGCAGCTGCAGGACCAGCGGCAGGCACCCCGCGATCGGGTTCGCGTTGTTGGCCTTGTAGAGCTTCATCATCTCTTTGTTGAGGGTCTCGCGATCCCCCTTGTGCAGCTTCTGCAGCTCCTTGACCTTGGGCTGGATCTCCTGCATGCGGCGCTGGCTACGGATCTGCTTGACGAACAGCGGGAACAGCAGCAGCCGCACGAACACGGTGAGGAAGACGATCGACAGCCCCCACGCCCAGCCGCTGGCCGGGTCCAGGAAGGTGGACAACCCGTTGTGGATGTTGATCAGGATGAAGGCGACCGGGGTGGCCAGGAAGTCAAACACTCGGGGCTCCAGCGCAGATCGCTCGGCGGGCCGACGGCACCGCCGTCAGACGTACGGGACAAGTCTCGCTCATGTCACGACCGGCCGCCCTGTACGGGCTGCATCCGCCTCGGGCACCGGGTCGTACCCACCGGGGTGGAAGGGATGGCACCGCGCCAGCCGACGCACCGCCAGCCAACCGCCGCGCACCGCGCCACGCTGCTCGAGCGCGTCAACGGCATAGCTGCTGCAGGTCGGGTAGAACCGGCAGCGGGGAGCCAGCAGCACCGACACCCAGCGTTGATAGCCACGGACCATCCGGATCAGCGCCGCGGTCATGCTCGGCGACCGGCTCGGTCGGGCAACGGCCGGGTGGCAGAACGCACCGCGGACGACAGGTCGGCCGCCAGCACGCTGGAGCCGGCACGCGCCGACGCCGGGGCTGCGCGCACGACGAGCATCGAACCGTCCGGCAGCGCCGACGGGCCAGCGACATACGGGAGGAGAAGATGCCTCAGCTGCCGGGAGACACGATGACGGGCGACGGCGTTGCCCACCGCCTTGCTGACCACGAGCCCTGCGCGCACCGGCCCGTCGGATCCGGGAGCGCGCACGTGCACGGTCAACGTCTTCCGTCCCGCCCGTGCACCGTCCTTGATGACCGCGGAGAAGTCACCCGTGCGGTGCAGCCGATGCTCCCGCGCCAGCACGAGGCGACGATCAGGCCGACAGCTCGTTGCGACCCTTGCGTCGGCGGGCCGCGAGGATCGAGCGCCCGGCGCGCGTCCGCATGCGCAGCCGGAAACCGTGCGTCTTGGCGCGGCGACGGTTGTTCGGCTGGAAGGTGCGCTTGCTCACGGGAGAACTCCTGAGGGGCATGGGGGACCGACACGGGGGCCGGGCACAGACCGGTTGACCCTACGGACCGCGTGGGCGTGGGTCAAGCCGACCCGCCGCGGCCGACCCGCGGGGTGGAGTCAGCGCTGCCGCCCGGTCCAGCCGGTTCTCCAGGAGAACCGACCGCGCGAGGTCCTTGCCGGGGTCTCGCCGTGCTGTTAGCGTCCTGCCTCGCCGCGTTCTCCGCTCGTGCGGTGTGCCTCCACAGGCTGTGGACAATGCTGTGGATGACTGCACGGGCGAAAGGTCTGGCCCGTGCCCAGCGTGGCCCCGTGGGGCCTCACGACCAGAGGACCGACGTGAGCGACCCGGACCCGTCCAGCCAGCCCGATCCCGAGCTTGCCCGGGCCTGGAGCACGTGCGTCGCCGAGCTGACCGACAACGAAGCCGTCGGCGCGCTGTCCCCGCAGCACCGAGCCTTCCTGCTGCAGACCCGCCCGCTCGGCATGATGGGCGACGCGATCATCCTCGCGACGCAGAGCGACTTCGCGAAGGACGTCCTCGAGCGGCGGGTCGGGCCTGCCCTGGTCCGGACGCTGTCGGAGGCGTACGGGCGGGAGGTCACGATCGCCGTCACGGTCCAGCCGGTCGAACCGGTCGGCCGCCCCGACCCGGTCGCGGAACCGATCGCGCCGCCGCCCGAGCCCGAGCCGGTGACCCGGGTCTTCCCCGGCACCGGACGTGACCCGGCCGGGCAGAGCCGCGACGTCGAGCCGGCGCGGCTCAACAGCAAGTACGTCTTCGAGACCTTCGTGATCGGGGCCAGCAACCGGTTCGCCCACGCGGCCTCGGTCGCGGTCGCCGAGTCCCCGGCGCGGGCCTACAACCCGCTGTTCGTCTACGGCGACAGCGGGCTCGGCAAGACCCACCTGCTCCACGCGATCGGGCACTACGCGCAGCACCTCTACCCCGGAGCCCGGGTCCGTTACGTGAGCTCGGAGGAGTTCACCAACGACTTCATCAACAGCCTGCGCGACGACAAGCAGCAGGCCTTCCAGCGCCGCTACCGCGACGTCGACGTGCTGCTCGTCGACGACATCCAGTTCCTGGAGAACAAGGAACGCACGCAGGAAGAGTTCTTCCACACCTTCAACACGCTGCACAACGCCAGCAAGCAGATCGTGATCACCTCCGACCGGCCGCCGAAAGAGCTGTCCACGCTGGAGGACCGGCTGCGCACCCGGTTCGAGTGGGGCCTGATCACCGACATCACCCCGCCCGACCTCGAGACCCGGATCGCGATCCTGCGCAAGAAGGCCGCGCAGGACAACCTCGAGGCGCCGGCCGACGTCCTGGAGTTCATCGCCTCGAAGATCTCCAGCAACATCCGCGAGCTGGAGGGTGCGCTCATCCGGGTGACCGCGTTCGCATCCCTGAACCGGCAGACCGTCGACCTCGGGCTGGCCGAGATCGTCCTCAAGGGGCTCATCCCGGAGGACGGCAGCAACACCATCACCGGCGCCACGATCATGGCGGCGACCGCGGAATACTTCGGGATCACGATGGAGGACATCTGCGGGTCGTCCCGCAGCCGGGCGCTGGTGACGGCCCGCCAGATCGCGATGTATCTGTGCCGCGAGCTGACCGACATGTCGCTGCCCAAGATCGGCCAGATGTTCGGCGGTCGAGACCACACCACGGTCATGCATGCCGTCGGCAAGATCCGCGGTCAGATGCCGGAAAGACGAGCGACCTTCAACCAGGTCACCGAGATCACGAACCGGGTCAAGCAACGGGCACGTCAGTGAGCCGCCTTGCACAGGTTGTGGACAACTCTGTGGAAAGCGGTGGACGACGGTGGACGTCCGGTGGACAGGAGTGGACGGGACGGGGTTCGTCCACCGGGGCCGCTGTCACCGGTGGACACCGGGCTCCGTTTGCTGCACACCCCGCCGCACCGCGCGACCTGCGACGACAGCGTCTGTCCACATCATGCACAGGACCGACGACCACTACTGCTCATCTCCCTCTCGAAGACCCTGACGTTCGTACGGGGATGGACCGGGCTGGGGACGGCGCGACCGATCAAGCCGATCAGGCACGGCCCACTAAGGTCCCAGGGCCTGACTGCACGGACGTAGCCGGCACGAACGACCGCAACGACGGAGGACAGGCATGGAGCTGAGGGTCGAGCGGGACGCGCTGAGCGAGGCGGTGGGCTGGACCGCCCGAGCGCTCCCGGCGCGCCCCCCGATGCAGGTGCTGCTCGGGCTGCTGCTCAGCGTGGAAGACGGCAAGGGCCTGACGGTGAGCGGCTTCGACTACGAGGTCAGCTCGCAGGTCGACGTCGAGGTGCTGTCGGCCGACGCCGGCCGCGTGCTGGTGCCCGGGCGCCTGCTCGCCGACATCGTGCGTGCGCTGCCCGCCAAGCCGGTGGACCTTCGGGTGACCGACAACCGCGTCGAGCTCACCTGCGGGGCCGCCCGTTTCACGCTGCCCACCATGACGGTCGAGGACTATCCGGCGCTGCCGCAGATGCCCGACGTCGCAGGCACGATCGACGGGTCCGTCTTCGCGGAGGCGGTGGCTCAGGTCGCGCTCGCCGCCGGTCGTGACGACACGCTTCCCGTCCTCACCGGCGTCCGGGTCGAGATCGACCGCGACCGGCTGACCTTGGCCGCGACCGACCGCTACCGGCTCGCCGTCCGTTCGTTGCCGTGGCGCCCCACCGACCCCGACATCGAGAAGACCGCGCTGATCCCGGCCAAGACGCTTGCCGAGACCGCCAAGGCGTTGGCCGGCGGCGAGATCACGCTGGCTCTGTCGAGCGGCTCCGGAGCGGCCGAGGGCATGGTCGGCTTCGAGGGTGGCGGCCGTCGGACGACGTCGCGGCTGCTGGAAGGTGAGTTCCCGAAGTACCGCTCGCTGCTCCCCGACCAGAGCACCGCGACCGCCGAGGTGCCGACGGCCGCGTTCGTCGAGGCCGTCAAGCGGGTCGCCCTGGTCGCCGAGCGCAACACCCCGGTCCGGCTGTCGTTCTCGGCCGACGGTGTCGAGCTGCAGGCCGGCGGTAACGACCAGGCCCAGGCCTCCGAGCAGCTCGAGGGTGACTGGCACGGTGACGAGCCGATGCAGATCGCCTTCAACCCGGGCTTCTTGCTCGACGGGCTCGGTGCCGTGGACGCCGCGACCACGGTCCTGTCCTTCACCGGGCCCACCCGACCGGCGGTGCTGACGGCCGGCGGGTCACCGACCGGACCGGACGCCAGCTATCGCTATCTGCTCATGCCGGTGCGCCTGTCCGGCTGATCGCGCACGTGCTCGGACTTTCCGGGTAGGGGAACGCCGGCGGCGCCGCTCGGGGCCGCGCAACCTTCGATGAGGGGAACAGTCGTGGCACAGCTCGGGATGATCGGTCTGGGCAAGATGGGCGGCAACATGGCCGAGCGGCTGCGCCGTGGAGGCCACGAGGTCGTCGGGTTCGACCAGGACCCGCAGGTGCGCGACGTCGACACCCTGGACGCCTTGGTGTCGAAGCTGTCGACCCCGCGCGTGGTGTGGGTCATGGTCCCCGCCGGTCAGCCGACGTACGACACGATCGACGCCCTCGCCGAGCGGCTCGCCCCCGGTGACGTGATCGTGGACGGCGGCAACTCCCGCTACACCGACGACCAGCGCCACAGCAAGGATCTCGAGGACAAGGGGATCGGCTTCGTCGACGCCGGGGTGTCCGGCGGGGTCTGGGGTCTCACCGAGGGTTACGCCCTCATGGTCGGTGGCGGCAAGGACCAGGTGGCCCTCGTCCAGCCGTTCTTCGACACGCTCAAGCCCGCGGGGGACAGCGGGTTCGTGCACGCCGGTGAGGTCGGTGCCGGGCACTTCGTCAAGATGGTCCACAACGGCATCGAGTACGGCCTCATGCAGGCGTACGCAGAGGGCTGGGAGCTGCTCGATGCGACCGACCTGGTCACCGACGTGCCCGCGGTGATCTCCAGCTGGCAGCAGGGCAGCGTCATCCGCTCGTGGCTGCTGGACCTGATGGTGAACGCGCTGACCGAGGACGCCCATCTGGAGAAGCTGCGAGGCTACGCCGAAGACTCCGGCGAAGGCCGGTGGACGGTCCAGGCGGCCATCGATCACGCCGTCCCGGTGCCGGTCATCACTGCCGCGCTGTTCGCCCGGTTCGCCTCCCGGCAGGACGACTCGCCGGCCATGAAGGTCGTGGCCGCGCTGCGCAACCAGTTCGGCGGTCATGCGGTCACCTCGTCGGCCGGCTCGACGGACAAGGGCATGGACGCGCCGGGAGCGGACACCGCCGGGGCCACCGACAAGAACGAGAGCCAGTCCCGCGAGCCTGGGACCCCCGGCACCCCCCCGGAGTGACGGGTCCGCCGTGCACGTGACGGCGCTGTCGCTGGCCGACTTCCGATCCTGGGAACGGCTCGAGCTGACCCTGGACCCGGGACCGACAGCGCTGGTCGGTGCCAACGGGCAGGGCAAGACCAACATCGTCGAGGCCCTGACCTACCTGTCTACGCTCTCCTCGCACCGGGCGAGCGCGGACGCACCGCTGGTCCGCGCAGGCGCGGAGCGTGCGGTCCTGCGCGGGCGGGTCTCTCGGGGCGGCCGGGACAACCTGCTCGAGCTGGAGATCAACCCGGGTCGGGCCAACCGGGCCAGGGTCAACCGGTCGCCCGTGCCGCGGGCCAGGGAGGTGCTGGGGCTGCTGCGCACGGTGTTGTTCGCCCCGGAAGACCTCGCCCTGGTGCGGGGTGACCCGTCGGAGCGGCGGCGCTTCCTGGACGACCTGCTCGCGCTGCGCACCCCCCGGCTGGCCGGGGTCCGCAGCGACTACGAGCGCGTGCTGAAGCAGCGCAACGCGCTGCTGAAGACGGCGTTCCTCGCCCGTCGGAGCGGCGGGGGGGACATGCGCACGCTGGACGTCTGGGACGCACACCTCGCCCGGACCGGGTCCGAGCTGCTCGCCGCCCGGCTGCGGCTGGTCGAGGACCTGCAGCCGCTCATGTCAGAGGCCTATCGCGAGGTCTCCGCCGGTCAGGGCGAGCCCGACCTGCTCTACCGGTCCTCGCTGGGCGAAGCGTTCCCCGGCTCTCACGACGAGGCGCTGCTCGCGGCAGCCCTGCTCGCCGAGCTGGCACGGGTCCGTCCGTCCGAGGTGGAGCGCGGGGTGTCCCTGGTCGGTCCCCATCGCGACGAGCTGGTGATCCGGCTCAACGACCTGCCCGCCAAGGGCTACGCGTCGCACGGGGAGTCCTGGTCACTGGCGCTCGCGCTCCGGCTGTCGAGCTTCGAGCTGCTGCGGGCAGACGCCAGCGGTGAGGACGGCGAGCCGGTCCTGGTCCTGGACGACGTCTTCGCCGAGCTGGACGTCGTCCGGCGCGAGCGGCTGGCCGGGCTCGTCGCTTCCGCCGAGCAGGTCCTGGTGACCGCGGCGGTCGCCCACGACGTCCCTGAGGTGCTGCAGGGCGGACGTTACGACGTGCAGGCCGGTGAGGTGACCCGTGTCCGGTGAGGACGACAAGCCGCTCGCCGACGCTGAGGGGCTGCGCGAGACGGCCGAGGGCGCGACAGGCACGACAGGCACGACAGGCACCACAGGCACCACAGGCACCACAGGCACCAC
>JBBSTI010000111.1:0-11777 GCA_038236005.1 Mycobacteriales bacterium
CCGTCGTCCCACATCGAGCTGCAGCCGGCGAGCTGCGCCCGGGCGCAGCTCGGCCGGCGCGCCGACCGGGCGGGCGACAGCCCTGCGCGTCGTTGCGGTCCGCACCGGGATCAGGCGCTCCGGCGACGCGAGGTGTCCAGGGTCTCCGCACGCCCGATCTGGCCGCCCTGGAGGTTCTGGTGGGTCGGGGCGTTCTGATGGGCCGAGGGGTTCTGGTGCGCGGGGGCGATCGCCGGTCCCTCGACGACCTCCAGCAGCCGCTCCACCACCCGGGCCGGCGGCACCGCGTCGGCCAGCGCCTCGTAGGAGAGCACGATCCGATGGGCGAGCACGTCGACCGCGAGGTCGTGCACGTCCCCGGGCAGCACGTAGTCCCTCCCACGCAGCAGCGCCAGCGCCCGTGCGCCCTGCACCAGACCGAGCGAGCCGCGGGGCGAGGCACCGTGCGTGATGAGCGGCGCCAGCTCGGGCACCCCCCAGCGGGCGGGCTCGCGGGTCGCCATCACCAGGCGTACGGCATATTCCTGCACCGCATGGTGCACGAAGACGTCGTCGACGACCCGCTGCACGTCGATGAGCTCGTCCAGGGTGAGGACCTGCTCGGCGTGCGGCGGCCGCACCGACATCCGCCGGACGATCTCCATCTCCTCGCTCATCGTCGGGTGCCCGACGCTGATCTTGAGCAGGAACCGGTCTCGCTGGGCCTCCGGCAGCGGATAGACGCCCTCGCTCTCGATCGGGTTCTGCGTGGCCAGCACGATGAACGGGGTCGGCAACCGGTGGGTCACCCCGCCGAGGCTGACCTGGCGCTCGGCCATCACCTCGAGCAGCGCCGACTGCACCTTGGCCGGAGCACGGTTGATCTCGTCGGCGAGCACCAGGTTCGCGAACACCGGCCCGAGCTCGGTCTCGAAGGACTCCTTGCTCGGTCGGTAGACCCGGGTCCCGACGATGTCGGAGGGGACCAGGTCGGGCGTGAACTGCAGGCGTACCGACGAGCCGCCCACCACCCGGGCGAGGGTCTCGACGGCGAGCGACTTGGCCACTCCCGGGACGCCCTCGAGCAGGCAGTGGCCGCGGGCCAGCAGGCTCACCAGCATCCGTTCGATCATCCGGTCCTGTCCGACCACGACCTTCTTCACCTCGAACAGCGCTCGCTCGAGGTCGTCGGTCGCGGTGTCGATCGCACGCGGGGAAGCCATGCGCCCAGTATGCGAGGCCGCGCGTGAGCCCGCCGTCAGCCCTTCTGTCGGCCCTTCTCTCAGCGTTGCCGTACGGGGCGCGGACCGTGCAGGCGTTCCTCACGCTCGGTCTCGGTGATCCCGCCCCAGACGCCGTACGGCTCGCCCATCGTGAGGGCGTGCACGGCGCACTCCCGGCGTACGGGGCAGCGTGCACACAGCGCCTTCGCGGCCGCGTCGCGTTGGGAGCGGGCCGGCTCCCGCTCGCCATGAGGGTGGAAGAACAGATCGTCGCAGCCGCGGCACGCCGCGGACAGCTGCCAGTCCCAGCGCCACGTCTGTGCGCCCGGGGGGTGGGCGGTTCCGATCACGTCAGGCATGGGTCCAGTCTCTACTACGCGACGTAAAAGGTCTATCTGAGCCCCGCCCGGGCACGCGGGTCTGGCAGGACGGGACGTCGCCGGCGATCTAGCGTCAGCGCGTGACCCGTTCCGGAGACCTCGAGCGAGCGGCCATGGACGTGCTCTGGTCGGCGACCGGGCCGCTGACGGCCCGGCAGGTGGCCGACCTGCTGGCGAGCCGCGACCTGGCCTACACGACGTGGCTCACCGTGCTCAACCGGCTGACCACCAAGGGTCTGCTGGTCCGCGACGCGGCCGAGCGCGCCCACACCTACGCCGCCGCCTCGACCCGCGCCGACCACACGGCCGTGCTGATGCGCGACGCGCTGGGCCAGGCCGGCGACCGGCAGGCCGCGCTGGCCCGGTTCGCCGAGGCCATCACGCCGGCCGAGGCCGACGCGCTGCGCCGGGTGCTCGCCGACCTCGGCTAGCGCGTCGTGCTGCCGGTGGCCGGTGCGCTCGCCGTGCTCCTGGTGGTGCTCACCCTCGTCGTGGTCCCCCGGCTCGCGGCCAGTCGGTGGCCGTTGCGCGCCCCGTCCGCGGCCCTGGTGCTGTGGCAGGCCTCCGGGCTGACGTCCGGGCTGCTCGTGCTGCAGGTGCTGCTGACGGTAGGCCTGTCCGCCTACGGACAGACCCCGTGGACGGCCGTCTCCGGCTTCGACGCGAAGGGTCCGTGGTGGTCCTGGCTCGCTCTGGCGGTCGGGCTGGCCGCGCTGCTCCGGCTGCTCGGCGTGCTGCTCACGTCGGCCCTGAGCACCGTGCACGCCCGGCGGCGGCACCGTCGCGTCCTCGACCTCGTGGCCGGCCGCAACCCGCTGCTGCCGGGCACCCACGTCGTCGACCACGACGTGCCGGTGGCCTACTGCCTCCCGGGCGTGCGGCCCGCCGGAGCTCGCGTCGTCGTCTCCCGGGGGGTGCTGACCGCGCTGGACGACGGTGAGCTGCGGGCGGTCCTCGCTCACGAACGCGCGCACCTGGCCCAGCGGCACGACCTGGTGGTGCTGCCGTTCGTCGCCCTGCGGGCCACCTTCCCGTGGCTGTCGCCGGTGGGCAGGGCAGAACGCCAGGTAGCCCTGCTGGTCGAGGTGCTCGCCGACCGCAGGGCCGCCGGTCAGCACGGGGCGAGGGTGCTCGCCCGGGCGCTCGCCAAGGTCGCCGGCGCCCTGCCCCCCGCGGGCGGCCTGGGTGCTGCTGGTGCTGCCGGCGCCGCCGGCGCTGGTGTCTCGGGCGACGTGCTGCTGCGGGTCGACCGGCTGCTCCACCCGCCGCCGCCGCTGTCAGCCCTCCGCGCCGGCTTGGTCTGGCTGGCCGCCGTCTGCGTGCTTCTTGTCCCGCTGGCCGGCCTGCTCGCCCCGGCCTGGGTCTGACTCCGCCGGGCCCCGGTGATCAGCCGAGCGGGCGGTCGGACGGCCGGGTGATCCCGGTCCGGGCCTGGGTAGGCCAGTCGACGTGACTGTCACCCAGGAGCGCGACGAGATCCGCGTCGACACCCCCGCCGACCACGCCGTCCCCGCCCCGGACCCGAGGGGGCTGCAGGCGGTCCTGGACGGCCCGCACGCCGAGGTCCGCGCCCAGACGCTCGCGGCCCTGTGCGCGCTGGACCTGCCGGAGGCCGACGGTCTCGCCCGGGACGCCTACCGCGACAAGGTCCTGGACTGGGCGCGGTCGCTGGCTGCCGAGGGCACCGGCGCCCGCAGCTTCCCGACGGAGTACGGCGGGCAGGACGATCCGGCCGGACGGATCGCCGGGTTCCAGGCCCTGGCCCACGGCGACATCAGCCTCGCGATCAAGATCGGCGTGCAGTTCGGCCTGTTCGGCGGCTCGATCCACCGCCTCGGGACGAAGCGGCACCACGACGCCTACCTGCAGGACACCGGCACCCTGGACCTCACCGGCTGCTTCGCGATGAGCGAGAGCGGTCACGGCAGCGACGTTCGCGGGATCCGGACGCAGGCGCGCTTCGACGTCGAGGCTGACGAGTTCGTGCTGCACACCCCCGACGAGACGGCGCGCAAGGACTGGATCGGCAGCGCGGCCATGCACGCGCGCCTGGCCGTGGTGTTCGCCCAGCTCGACGTAGGGGGCCAGCAGCAGGGGGTGCACGCGTTCGTCGTCCCGATCCGCGACGAGGACGGCACGGTGTGCGAGGGCGTCGAGATCGAGGACTGCGGCGACAAGATGGGTCTGAACGGCGTCGACAACGGTCGGATCCGTTTCTACGCGGTGCGGATCCCGCGAGACAACCTGCTGGACCGCTACGGCAAGGTCGAGGCGGACGGGACGTACGAGAGTCCGATCTCTTCCCCCGGCGCTCGGTTCTTCACCATGATCGGCGCGCTGGTGGAAGGTCGGATCTCGATCGCCGGCTCTGCTCTGGCGGTGGCCCGCAACGGGCTCACGACTGCGGTGCGCTGGGGCGAGCGGCGGCGCCAGTTCGGCACCGGCCTCGAGCAGGACGTGCCGCTGATGGACTACCTCACCCACCAGCGTCGCCTGCTCCCGCCGATCGCCCAGTCGTACGCCCTGCAGGCGGCCTGGGACGTGCTGCTGGAGCAGTATGCGATGAGCCTGGACGGCGAGAGCGACACCCGCGACATGGAGAAGCAGGCCGCCGGGCTCAAGGCGCTCTGCAGCTGGCACATGACCGGTGCGCTGCAGCAGGCCCGTGAGTGCTGCGGCGGCAAGGGCTACCTGGCGGAGAACAGGTTCGCGGCCTGGCGCAGCGACTCCGACGTGTTCGTCACCTTCGAGGGCGACAACACGGTGCTGATGCAGCTGGTCGCCAAGGCGCTGCTCAGCGAGCACGCCGGCCAGTTCGAGGACCTGGACGTGCTCGGGATGGCGCGGCACGCGACCACCCGGACGGTCGCCCGGCTGCTCGGCGAGGGCGGCCCGCTGGGTCGGCTGACCCGCGACTCGGTCGAGCTGCGCGACCCGACCTGGCAGGCCGAGGCGCTGGCCTTCCGGGAGGAGCGCATGGTCGACGCCCTGGCACGGCGGCTGAAGAAGCTGATGGAGGACGAGGGCTTCGGTGCGCAGCAGGCGCTGTCGTACGTGCTGGACCATGTCCTGGCCGCCGCCGACGCGCACCTGCGGCGGCTGGTCCACGAGCGGTTCAGCGCCACCGTCGACGCCCACCCCGAGCTGCCGGTGCTGGCGCACCTGCGCGACCTCGCGACCCTGTCCGAGCTGGAGAGCGGCCGCGCCTGGTTCCTCGAGCACGGCTACCTCACCGCCGACGACTCCCGCGACCTGGTGACCGAGGTCAACGAGCTGTGCCGGGAGCTGCGGCCGCACGCGCTGGCCCTGGTCGACGGCTTCGGGGTGCCGGACGCGCTGCTCAGGGCGCCGATCGGGCTGATGGACGAGCCCCAGCACGCCCCGGCGGGCACGGACTGACCGGGCCCGGAGCCGAGCGGCCTCAGAGCGGCTTGTTCATGCCGCCGGCTCAGTGGGCGGCGGCTCAGTTGGCGGCGGAAGCGCAGGCGGTCAGCCCGTAGTCGTCGAGGAAGCCCTTGTCGATCTTGGCCCCTGCACCAGCCTCCTCGACCGGGTCCTTGATCTCTTTGAAGGCCTGCTCGGGGTTGTCGCTCTTGAGCGCCTCCTCGAGCTTCGGCTTGGCCCCCCGGAGCGCTTCGACCTGCTTGGACAGCGGCTCGGTCAGGCCGTTCTTGAGCTTGTCGGCGTCGTCGCTGGGCGGGTCCAGCTTCTTCAGCTTGTCGATCGCGCCCGAGAACGCGTCGAGGCTGCTGTCGTAGAAGGCAGAGAACTGGTCCGGCGACGTCGGCACCTTGACGTCGGACAGGTCCTTCTTCAGCTGGGTGCAGATCCCGTCGGCCTGGGCGGTGTAGTCCTGCTTGCTCAGGCCGCCACCGCCGCAGGCGGTCAGGGTCAGCGCGCCGGCGAGCAGGAGCAGGAGCAGGGCGGGTCGGGTCACGGTCATGCCGGGCAGGCTAGAGCACCCCAGGTCACCGTCCGGTCACACCCGGCCGACGACCCAGCAGGCGACCGCCGCGGCGGCGCCGACGTTGAGCGAGTCGACGCCCGGTGCCATCGCGATCCGGACCTGCTCGACCGGCCCGCCGAGGGCCTCGGGGGTGAGACCCGGGCCCTCGGCGCCGAGCAGCAGGGCCACCCGGTCGGTCCCGGCGAGCGCGACGTCCTCCAGCCGGGTCGCAGACGGGTCCGGGGTCAGCGCCAGCGTGCGCCAGCCGGTCGCGCCGAGCTGGGCCAGAGCGCCCGGCCAGTCGTCGAGCCAGGCGTACGGGACGTTGAACACCTCGCCCATGCTCACCCGCACAGCCCGGCGGTAGAGCGGGTCGCAGCAGGTCGGCGACAGGAGCACGGCGTCCATCCCGAGCCCGGCCGCGCTGCGGAACACCGCGCCGAGGTTGGTGTGGTTGTTCATCGCCTCCAGGACCAGCACGCGCCGCGCGGTCGCCAGCAGCAGCTCCGGCGCCGGGGTCGGCAGCCGGCCGAACGAGGCCAGGATCCCCCGGTGCACGTGGAAACCGGTGAGGGCTTCGAGCATGGCGTACGGCGCCACGTACACCGGGCATTCCATCGCGGTGATCTCCGGGGACAGTGCTGCCAGGCGCTGCGGGGACACCAGCACCGACCGCACGGGGAAGCCGGCCGCCGCCGCACGCCGCACGACCTGGTCACCCTCGGCGATGAAGAAGCCGTCCTCAGGCCGGTGCTTCATCCGGCGCACGCCGTCGGTCAGCCCGACGTAGTCCGCCGCTCGAGGATCCTCCGGACCGTCGAGCGCTACCGGGGTCAGCACGCGGAACGCCTAGGCTGACCTGTCACGTCAGCAATCCCTGAGGAGGGCGTACGACATGGCTGAGCCGCAGGCAGAGGTGGGCGCAGGCGTCCACAAGACCAAGACCAGCTCGTGGGTGACCGTCGGCGTGCTCGTCGTCGCCGTGATCATCCTTGGGTTCGCGCTTCCCCTCCAGTCCGTGCCGCTCGCGATCGTCGGCGGCGTCATCCTGCTGGTCGGCGTCATCATCGGCGCGACCGGCAAGATCATGGAAGACGTCCACTAGCGAGCTCTGCTTCTTGTGACACGCAGCTCCGTCACCGACGCTGTGCAGCCTTTTGCGCCCAGCTCCGGAGCATCTCCACCCGGTCCTGCAGCTGCGCAGCGGTCGCCTGAGCCGTGGCCGGACCCCCGCACGCGGCCCGCAGCTCCGCGTGCACCACGCCGTGCGGCTTGCCGGTGCGGTGGTGGGCCGCACCGACCAGCCCGGACAGCTCCTTGCGGATGGCCTGCAGCTGCTGGAACGTGCTCTTGACCTTCTCCGGCGGCGGGGCGACGACGACCTTGGCCGAGGACTGCGCGGCGATCTGGGCCTGCTGCCGTGAGGCCAGCAGCTGCCGCACCTGGGTGGGGTCCAGCAGACCCGGCAGACCCAGGAAGTCCTCTTCCTCTGGCGAGCCCGGGGCCGCCCCCGTGCCGTACTCCCCGCCGTCGTAGATCACCCGGTCCAGGTGGGCGCTGGCCTGCAGCGCGGTGAAGGCCGGCTCATCGTCCAGCAGCTCGTCCTGCTCGCGGTTGGCGGCCGCGAGCAGCTCGTCGGCCAGGAACTGCTCCTTGGCCGCGCCGTCCAGGGCGTGGTCGCGCTCCACCTCCAGCTGACCGGCCAGCGCCATGAGCACCGGGACCGACGGCAGGAACACCGACGCGGTCTCCCCCGGCGTCCGGGCTCGCACGAACCGACCGACCGCCTGGGCGAAGAACAGCGGCGTCTGGGTGGAGGTGGCGTAGACGCCGACCGCGAGCCGCGGGATGTCGACCCCCTCGCTGACCATCCGCACCGCGACGAGCCATCGGTCGCCGGAGTCCGCGAACGCGCCGATCCGGCGGCTGGCCGTGGGGTCGTCGGACAGCACGACGACGGGGGTCTCCCCGGTGAGGCCGGCGAGCAGGTCGGCGTACAGCCGGGCGCTCTTGTGGTCGCTCGCGATCACCATCCCGCCGGCGTCCGGCATCCCCCCGGCGCGCTTCTGCGACAGCCGCCGGTCAGCGGCGGCGAGCACCGCGGGCATCCAGTCGCCGTGCGGGTCGAGGGCGGTGCGCCAGGCCGCAGAGGTCTGCTCGACCGTGAGCGGCTCACCCAGCGTCGCAGTGATCTCCTCCCCCGCCCGGGTGCGCCAGGTCGCGGTGCCCGAGTAGGCCAGGAACAGCACCGGGCGGACCACCCCGTCTCGCAGGGCGTCCGCGTAGCCGTAGGAGGTGTCGCTGCCGCTGCGGGTCACCCCGTCCGAGCCCCGTTCATACCGCACGAAAGGGATCGGGTTCGTGTCGCTGCGAAAAGGCGTACCGGTCAGGCACAGCCGCCGGGTGGCGGGCTCGAAAGCCTCCTTGACCGCGTCGCCCCAGCTCTTGGCGTCCCCGGCGTGGTGGATCTCGTCCAGGATGACCAGGGTCCGGCGACGGGTCGTGCGGTTGCGGTGCAGCATCGGGTGGGCGGCCACCCCGGCATAGGTCAGGGCAACCCCGTGGAAGTCGGCGCTGCTCGCACCCTCGCTGTTCTTGAACCCCGGGTCGAGTGCGATCCCCACCTGCGCCGCCGCGAGCGCCCACTGGGTCTTCAGGTGCTCGGTGGGGGCCACCACCGTCACGGCCTGGATCGTGCCGGCGGCGAGCAGCTCGCTGGCGACCCGCAGCGCGAACGTCGTCTTGCCCGAACCGGGGGTCGCGACCGCCAGGAAGTCCTGCGGCTGGCTGCGCAGGTAGCTCACCAGGGCAGAGCGCTGCCAGGCCCGCAGAGGGGCGGCGACAACGGTCTCAGGGGGTGCGCTCACGTGGGTCGAGGGTAGGCCAGGGGTCCGACAGCGGGGCCCCTGCAGGCGTCAGCCAGGGTCGGTGACGAAGTCGATCAGGTGCTCGACGGCCTGCAGCAGCGGCACCTCGAGGTCGGTGTAGCGATCGACCGAAGCCAGGACCCGGCGCCAGCCCTCCCACGGCTCACCCCACCCGAGGGCTTGGCAGACGCCGGTCTTCCAGTCCTGCCCACGCGGCACGACGGGCCAGGCGCGGATCCCGACCGAGGCAGGCTTGACGGCCTGCCAGACGTCGACGTACGGATGGCCGGTCACCAGCGCGTACGGCGAGCTGACCCCGGCCACGACCTTGCTCTCCTTGGACCCGGGCACGAGGTGGTCGACCAGCACGCCGACCCGCCGACCGCGCGCGGGCCCGAACTGCCCCAGCTCGCGGACCAGGTCGTCGACGCCGTCCAGCGCCTCCACCACGACGCCCTCGACCCGCAGGTCGTCGCCCCACACCCGCTCGACCAGCTGGGCGTCGTGCTTGCCCTCGACCCAGATGCGGGAGGCACGGGCGACCCGGGCGCGCTGGTTCTGCACGGCCACCGAGCCGGAGGCCGTGGTGCGCGGGGCACCTTGGGTGGCGACGACCCGGCGGGTCAGCACGACCGGTCGACCCTCCAGCAGGAAGCCCGGCCCGAGCGGGAACACCCTGGTCTTGCCGTGCCGGTCCTCCAGCGTCACCCGCTCCTTGTCGGAGGAGATCACGGCTCCGCACCAGCCGCTGACCGGCTCCTCGAGCACCAGCCCGGGGTCGGCGGCGACGTCGGGCGCCGGGGGCTTCGGGCGCAGGGTCACCCCGTCGTCGTACTGCCGTGAGTGCATGCTCCGAAACTAGGTCCGCCTGCCGGCCTCAGCTGCCCCGCCACGCCGACCCGCCCCGTCCTGCGGCAGACGAGCCGAGCGGCCGCCTGCGTGACGTCACGAGACCCGTGGGTCGCCCACCGCGACGCAGGCGTTGTCACCAGCGGGTGCTTAGCCTGCTGTACGTGACCGAGCACGCCCCGCCCCGCAGCGCGCTGCTGGCCTGCTGGGCGAGCGCCTGGCTTGCCGGTGACGCCACGCTGGCCGACCTCGCCGACCGGGCGACCGCGCACGACGACGCGCACGCCGTCACCGGGCTCGCGCCCGAGGACCTGTCGATCGAGCGGGCCGTCACCCGGCTGCGAGCAGACGGGGTCACGCGCTGGCGGGTCGTGCTGCCCGCCCCGGGCGACCTGATCGGGTTGCCGGGCCCCGGCGCGTTCACCCGCGCGGCCACCACCGCGGCCGAAGGCGTCCTGGCCCTGCGGCCGGACGGCACCGGCACCGGGCTCGTCCCCACCCTGACCGCGCACGGTTCGGCGTACGACGGGACGGTCACCACCGTGCTCTGGACCGCGTACGACGTCAGCCTGACCGGTCCTGACCGCGGCCCGTTCCTGCACGACGCCGAGCACGACCTGCGACGCGGCGTCGTCGAGGTGGCCTCGTTGCTCGCCGACCTCGACGTGCCCCGGTGGCGTCCCGAGCTGGCGGACGCGCTGCACGACCTGCGGGCTGCGGCCAGGCGCGGCGTCGACGAGGACGAGCTGCCCGGCGGCTACCCGGCGCGGGCCCGGCAGCTGCTCGGGCAGGCCCGGACGCTCGGGACCGTCGTGCAGCTGGCCCTGGCCGACGGGGGCGGCGCGGTCGCCTCCTTCGAGGCGGTGGAGCGGGAGCGGGCGCTGCGCCGGCTCGGCGACCTGGTGCGGCGTGCCCGGGTGGCGGCCTACAACTCCTACGGCCTCGTCTAGACCACGGGTGATCTTGAGGCCGGTTCTCGGCCCAAGATCACCCAGGGGTGAGGGTCCTAGGCTGCTTCCGTGAGCCTGCTCGTGACCGTCACCGGGCGGGACGCCCCCGGCGTCAGCGCTGCCGTGATGGACGTGCTGCACGCTCACCGCTCGCAGGTGCTGGACGTCGAACAGGTCGTCGTGCACGGCCGGCTCCTGCTGGGGGTCGCGGTGCGGGGGGACGGCGACGGCGACCCGGTGCGCGCCGCCCTCGCGGCCCGGGTGACCGAGCTGGGGCTGGACCTCGAGCTCACCCCGCTGCCGGACACCGACGAGCCGCACCGGGCCGTACGCCACCACGTCGTCGTCCTCGCCCCGACCCTCACCCCAGGCGCGCGGGCCGCGATCACGCGACGGCTGACCGGCTGCGGGGCCAACATCGAGCGGGTCGTACGGCTGTCCAGCTGGCCGGCCCAGTCCTACGAGCTGCTGGTCGCCGGAGGTGAGACCGCCGCGATCCGCCGTGAGCTGGCCGCCGAGGCGGTCGCGCAGCAGATCGACGTGGCGGTGGAACCGGCGTCGCTCTATCGCCGGGCCCGGCGGCTGCTCGTGATGGACGTCGACAGCACGCTGGTGCAGGGCGAGGTGATCGAGATGCTCGCCGCCGCAGCCGGGTGCGAGCCGGAGGTCGCCCGGGTGACGGCTCAGGCGATGGCCGGCGAGCTGGACTTCGAGCAGTCGCTGCGCGCCCGGGTCGCCCTGCTGGCGGGCCTGCCGGTCGAGGCCGTGGACCGGGTCCGGGACCAGGTGCGGCTCACGCCGGGCGCGCGGACGCTCGTGCGTACGCTCCAGCGGATCGGTTACGCCGTCGGCATCGTCAGCGGCGGGTTCACCGTCGTCACCGACGCTCTGGCCGCCGACCTGGGGCTGGACCACGCCCGCGCGAACGTGCTCGAGGTCGTGGACGGCAGGCTGACCGGGCAGCTCGTCGGCCCGGTGATCGACCGGGCGGCCAAGGCGACGGCGCTGCGGGAGTTCGCGGCGGCCGAGGGGCTGCTGATGGCGCAGACCGTCGCGGTCGGGGACGGGGCGAACGATCTGGACATGCTCGCCGCGGCCGGTCTCGGGATCGCGTTCAACGCCAAGCCCGTCGTGCGCGAAGCCGCCGACGCAGGGCTGTCGGTCCCGTTCCTGGACGCGGTGCTGTTCCTGCTCGGCATCTCCCGCGAGGAGATCGAAGCGGCCGACACCGTCTGCGGCTAGCCGCAGACGTCGTGCGGGTCCGGCAGCGCCGTACGGTCGATCCGCACCGGGAGCGACGCGACGACCGTGCCGCGACCGCTGTCGTAGCGCAGCACCGCCACCGGCGCGTCCAGGAAGGCGGCGAGGTCACGGCAGGACGGCGGGGTGGCGATCTGCAGCTTCAGCACGGTCCGGCTGCCCGGTGCCAGAGCGATGAAGCTGGCCGGGTCCGGCTCACCGACCGTGTCGTACGCGGAGACCGTCGCCGTCGTGCTGCGGACCCGGACGGCGATCAGGCGCAGCTGCTGCAGCCCGGTGTTCTCGATCGTCAGCGGTACGGAGAGCCCGTCGTCGATCGGCTC
>JBBSTI010000112.1:0-11730 GCA_038236005.1 Mycobacteriales bacterium
CTCCTTCGCCTCGTACGACGTGGTGGGTCGCTCGGTCACGTCCGTGGTCAGCTCGCGTCCGTCCAGCTCCCACTTCTTGCGCACGCCGTCGAGCAGTCGGACGTCGGCGTGGCCATAAAGCTTGAGCTGCCAGTAGGCGTAGGCGGCGAACCAGTTGTTGTTGCCGCCGTAGAGCACGACGGTGTCGTCGTTCGCGATCCCCTTGCGGCTCAGTAGGGCGGAGAAGGCTTCCTGGTCGATCAGGTCACGGGCCATCGGCTGCTGCAGCTCGGTGGTCCAGTCCAGGCGTACGGCGCCCTGGACGTGGCCTGTGTCGTAGGCCGAGACGTCCTCGTCGACCTCGACGAAGACCACCCCCGGCGCATCCAGGTTCTGCTCTGCCCAGTCGGCGTCGACCAGGACATCTGCGCGGCTCATACGGTGCTCCTTCGAGTGAGTGTCAGGGAGGTCTTGAGGTAGGTCAGGTAGAGCTCGCAGCCCAGGCACAGGCCGAACGCGCCGTTCAGGAAAGCGGCGGCCAGCGCGCCCGCGACCGCCACCGTGAACACCGGTGTGCCGACCCCGAGCAGGCCGACGACGGCGAAGGCCAGTCCGACGACCTGCGCGAACCGCAACGGCCGCGGGTCCTCAAGCTCGCTGGGTGCCGCCAGCCCGAGCCGGCTCCGGAGGGTCTTCCAGGCGGGGGCGTACGGAGAACGTCCCGCGGCTCCCGATGCGAAGACGACGGCCTGGACCGCGAGCAGCGGCCACCAAAGCGTGGCGAGCACGACGGCCAGGACGAATGCGGTGACCAGGGCGCCGAAGCGCGGACCGCGCGGGTCGACGCCGCGACGCTGGACCGTGGGATCAGGCATGGTGCCTCTCAAGGCTGCTGGGACGGGGGTCGTCTCGTTCAGCAGCAGGGACAGACGCACCCGGCGACACGGCACAGGTCGACGACCCGCCGGCTCACCAGTGACACACCCATGCCGATCAACCTAGCCGGTGCGGTGCTCAGGCCGGCAGGGCGGCGAGCACGTCGGCCTTGCGGGGCGCGCCTGTGGCCCGGCGCACCTCGCGCCCTTCGCGGTCCAGGACCAGCGTCGTGGGCGTCTTGCGCACGTCGAGCCGACGCCCCAGCTCCAGGTGGCTCTCGGCGTCCACCTCGACGTGCACGACCCCGGGCTCGGTCTCGGCCAGATGATGGAGCAGCGTGCGGGTGGCCCGGCACGGGGCGCAGAACGCGCTGCTGAACTCCACCAGCGTCGCCCGTTCGCCCAGCTCGGCGCCGAGCGCCCGCACCTCGTGCGCCAGGGCGTCTTGTGACGTCACGGTGTGCACCTTCCCCTGCCGCGCCCGCCACGCCAGCCCGACGACCGACGTGGTCAGCAGCACGAGTACGACGGTCAGCACGTACGGGGGAACGCCGCGTCGCCTGTGGCTAGTCCCGCACCCTTCGTGTTGTCGGCGCCACGGATCTTGGTGCGGCCGCGTAGCGCGATCGACGGTGTTTGGGCCCGGTCAGTAGCGGTTCGACACGCGGGACGTCTCAGAGGTGGGGCTTACGAGCGTTGTGACCGCTTGTTCACTGTGGGGGGCGGGCGGCGCTGCCGGACCGATCCGGGGCGGACAGCCTCAGATGCTCGGCGTGGTAAACGGCTTCGTCGAGAAGCTGTGCCACGTGGTTGTCGTAGAGGGAGTACACGATGCTGCGCCCGCGGCGTTCGTCGTGAACCAGGCCCAGGTTGCGTAGAAGTCGTAGCTGGTGTGAGACGGCGGAGCGCTCCATCCCGACGGTGTCGGCGAGGTCGCCGACGGTGGCGGGTCCCTCCCGCAGCCGGCCGAGGATGAGCAGACGGCTGGGGGTGGCCAGTGCCTGCAGCGTGGTGGCCACGGACTTGGCGGCGGCCAGGTCGAGCCTCCGCCCGCTCTCGCGCCCGGTCACGCCGTGTCCCATTAGCGCAGCCTAACCCGTGCAAGAGGGAACAGGTCTTCACGTGTTAGCGTCGTTGCTTCGTCTGCTGGCTAGCTCGGGAGTCTTGGTGCCATCCACGCTGTCTGTGCCCGCCGGGGAGCTCGCCTCGCTGCCGTCTCACGGCGCCAGCCGGTCCTGGCTGGCCACGGTGGTATCGCTGCCGGAGACCCGCTGGGCGGCGTTGTCGACCGGGTTGTTCGCGATCGGCGGCGTCGCGCAGCTCGCCGGCGCCCCGGCTGTCGTGTTCTGGGCGCTCTACCTGGCGTGCTATGCCGCCGGCGGGTGGGAGCCGGCCCGCTCCGGGCTGGCGGCGCTGCGGGAGAGGACCCTGGACGTCGACATCTTGATGATCGTCGCGGCGCTGGTGGCTGCGGCGATCGGCCAGGTCTTCGAGGGGGCGTTGCTGATCGTCATCTTCGCGACGTCGGGGGCGCTGGAGTCCTTCGTCACCCGCCGCACCGCGGACTCGGTGCGGGCGCTGCTGGACCTGGCCCCCGAGCAGGCCTGCCGGCTGCAGGCCGACGGTACCCAGCAGGTCGTTCCCACGGCCGACCTCGTGGTCGGCGATCTGGTGCTGGTGCGTCCCGGGGAGCGGATCGGGGCCGACGGGGAGGTCCAGGACGGCGTCAGCGAGGTCGACCAGGCCTCGATCACCGGCGAGCCGCTGCCCGTCCTGAAGGAGCGTGGCGGGCAGGTGTTCGCCGGCACCCTGAACGGCACCGGCGCCTTGCGGGTCACCGTGAACCGGGCTGCGCAGGACTCTGTCGTCGCCCGGATCGTCGCCCTGGTCGAGGAGGCCTCGGCGACCAAGGCCAAGACCCAGCTGTTCATCGAGAAGGTCGAGCAGCGCTATTCCCTGGGCGTCGTGGTCTCGACGCTGGCGCTGTTCTTCGTGCCACTGGCCGTCGGGGCGGCGCTGGAGCCCACGCTGCTGCGCGCGATGACGTTCATGATCGTCGCCTCGCCGTGCGCGGTGGTGCTCGCCACGATGCCGCCGCTGCTGTCCACGATCGCCAGTGCCGGGCGTCACGGGCTGCTCATCAAGTCCGCCGTCGCGCTGGAAAAGCTCGGGCAGGTCGACGTCGTCGCGTTCGACAAGACCGGCACCCTGACCGAGGGCACCCCGCGGGTGTCGGAGATCGAGCCTTTGCCGGCAGCCAACATCAGTGCCGACGGGCTGCTCGCTCTGGCCGCGGCGGCCGAGTTCCCCAGCGAGCACCCCCTGGCCCGCGCCATCGTCACGGCCGCGCGCGATCGCGGTCTGCCGATGCCGGACGCCGAGGGCTTTGACTCCACCCCAGGACGGGGCGTCACCGCCACGATCGCCGGCCAGCTGGTGCAGGTCGGCGCCCCGGCACTGCTCACCCAGGTGACCCGTGGCTCCGGTCCGGATCGCGCCCAGCAGGCGCGGACCCTGGTGGACCGTCTGGAGGACGCGGGACGCACCGCCGTGGTCGTGCTCGTCGACGGCGCTCCCGCAGGCGTGCTCGCCCTGGCCGACCGGCTGCGGCCCGGTGCCCGTGAGGCCGTGAGCGCCCTGAGCGCCCTGGGCGGGCGGCCCCCGGTCCTGCTCACCGGCGACAACCCCCGCGCCGCCGGGCGCCTGGCCGAAGAGGTCGGCATCACCGATGTCCGCGCCGGGCTGCTGCCCGCCGACAAGGTCGCCCACATCAAGGCCCTGCAGCAGGACGGGCTCACGGTGATGCTCGTGGGCGACGGCATCAACGACGCCCCGGCCATGGCCGCCGCCGACGTCGGGGTCGCGATGGGCCGGCACGGCTCGGACCTGGCCCTGCAGACCGCCGACGCCATCGTCGTGCGCGACGAGCTCGCGACCCTGCCCAAGGTCATCGACCTGTCCCGCCGCGCCCACCAGGTCGTGAAGGCCAACCTGGCGTTCGCCACCATCGTGATCCTGGCCCTGGTCACCTGGGACGTCCTGTTCATCCTCCCGCTCCCGCTCGGCGTCGCCGGCCACGAAGGTTCCACCATCATCGTCGGCCTCAACGGCCTGCGCCTGCTGCGCGCCACGGCATGGAACCGCGCCGGCAGCCGACCACCATCAGGTCACAAGCACCAACCAGGTAGCACCGAGAATGACGAGCCGAACCCAGCCTCACGTGCCCACTGATGGCGTGCAAGGAGCGCGTGACGTGCTGCCGGTCCCAGCCCCGCTGCCAGGACTGCCCCCTGCTGCGCGCACGCCCCGAGCGCTGGCCGGACCACGGTCGCGCGGCAAGTGTTACGCCGCTTGCGACGCCGTCGCGGTAGTTGTTCTGGATGAGGGTCGCCCGGCTGGGCTGGTCGATCCTGCGGCGGCAGTCGGTAGGCGCGCCCGCACAAGACCTGGACCGATGGATCGTTGGGGTGTAATCCCGAGAGACCGACGAGTCGTAGGACGTAAGCGGGCACATCCGGTCACGGGGCCGAACCGCTGACGTGGCTCGCCGGCGCCTGGGCGGCTTGGTTGTCACCACGACCTCCCGGTAGGGGCGCGGACCGTTGATCGCACCGCGCGGGACCGACGGTCATGGGTGACCGGTTGCCGCACCCGCCACCACCGGACCTGCGCAGTCCATGGTGGACGTCCCGCGCTGCGCGAGCCCGCCGGGAGGCGGGGTCCCTCTGGTACCTGGCGCCCCCCGCCGATCAGAGGCACCGGTGACCTCGGTGGACCAGAACACCGACACCGCCCGGGGCTACCTGCCCGAGGTCGAGCAGGCCGTGGCCGACACCGCCCCGGCCGGCCTGCGGGTGAGCTGCGCCAGCGACGGAGCGATGATCCTGACGTCAGCAACAAGCTCCGCGTGCTCGGACCGGGGGTGACGCCGGGGCCGCGATGCGTCGTGCCCCGGCGGACCCTGACGCGCTCCACGTGCCGGGAGGTGCTTGCCCACAACGGAGCGCCCTAACCGCTGGTGGTCACAGCTGCCGTCGGCCGCCGCCAGGCCTGTTCCGGGAAGTCCTGGCACGCTGCTGGGCGAGTCCCCTACCGGAAGGTCACCCATGTCCGAGTACGAGACCTATCCCGATGTCCTCGCGGGGCTGTGTCCCGCTGGTGGCGACACCACAGGGGGCGCGCACACGTCGAAGCCGTCGCTCTCGGACTGGTATCCCGACCGGCTCCGGGTGGAGCAGCTGCACCGGGACGGCCGGGCGGCCAACCCGCTGTCAGACCTGGACTACCCGGCCGCGTTCGCCACCATCGACCTCGCCCAGCTCAAGGCGGAGATCAAGACGCTGCTCACCTCGTCGGTGTCGTGGTGGCCCTCGGACTACGGCAGCTACGCGCCGCAGATGATCCGGATGGCCTGGCACTCTGCGGGCACGTACCGCATCGCCGACGGCCGCGGCGGTGCCGGGCAGGCCCTGCAGCGCTTCGCCCCGATCAGCAGCTGGTGGGACAACGGCAACACCGACAAGTCACGCCGCCTGCTGTGGCCGATCAAGCAGAAGCACGGCAGCGCGCTGTCCTGGGCCGACCTCATCGTTCTCACGGGTAACTGCGCCCTGGAGATCATGGACTTTCCCACGTACGGCTTCGGCGGTGGTCGCCGTGACGCCTGGGAGGCCGACGACGCGACGTACTGGGGTCCGGAACACCTGGACAACACCCATCCTGAGTCCTACGACGCGATGGTCATGCGCGACCAGCGCTGGACCGGCTCGCCCGGGGACGCCGACTATGAGCTCGAGCAGCCCCTCGCCGCCTCCCACCAGGCGCTGATCTATGTCAACCCTGAAGGCCCCGAGGCCAACGGCGACCCGGCCGCCTCCGCGGTCGACATCCGCATCACCTTCGGGCGCATGGCCATGAACGACGAGGAGACCGTGGCCCTCATCGCCGGCGGGCATGCGTTCGGCAAGAGCCACGGCCAGGTTGCGGCGGACCGGATCGGCGCCCCGCCAGAGATCGCCCCGAGGGAGGCGATGGGCTTGGGCTGGCACAACCCGCAGGGCTCGGGGAACGCCGAGCACACGATGACCAACGGCATCGAGGGCTCGTGGACGCAGCACCCGACCCGGTGGGACAACACCTACCTGGAGAACCTGTTCGGCCACGAGTGGAGGCAGACGCAGAGCCCGGCCGGAGCCTTGCAGTGGACGCCGGTCGACCTGGACGCGCCGAAGACCCCCGACGCGCACCTGGCGGGCGTCGAGCACCCGCTGATGATGATGACCAGCGACCTCGCCCTCAAGGTCGATCCGGTCTACCGCGAGATCTGCGAGCGCTTCCTGGCCGATTTCGACGCGTTCACGGTGGCGTTCTCGAAGGCTTGGTACAAGCTCACCCACCGCGACATGGGCCCCAAGGCGCGTTATCTCGGGCCCGAGGTGGCGGCGGACGACCTGCCCTGGCAGGACCCCTTGCCCACCGCCGAGCACGACGTGATCGGCGAGGCGGGGATCGCGCGGCTGAAGCAGGCCGTCCTGGACTCTGGGGTCTCGGTCTCCGACCTGGTCTTCACGGCGTTCTCCTCCGCCTCGACCTACCGCGACACCGACAAGCGCGGCGGGGCCAACGGCGCCCGGCTCGCGCTCGCACCGCAGAAGGACTGGGCCGTGAACGCCCGCACGGTCGACGTCCTGACCGCACTGCGCGGCGTGCGGGAGGACTTTCACGCGGCCGGGACCGACCGGGTCAGCCTGGCCGACCTCATCGTGCTCGGTGGTTGCGTGGCGGTCGAGCAGGCCGCCCGGGCCGCCGGCGAGCCGGCCCGAGTGCCGTTCACCCCGGGCCGCGTCGACGCCACCGACGCCCAGACCGACGTCCCCACCTTTGAATGGCTGGCGCCCGTCGTCGACGGCTTCCGGAGCTTCGTCATCGACGGCTACCCGCAGATCACGAGCGTCGCCCCGGAGCGGATGTTTCTCGACCGGGCGGCGCTCCTGAAGCTCACCGCCCCGGAGTGGGTCGCCCTCACCGGCGGTCTGCGGGTCCTGGGCTGCAACTACGACGGGTCGGACACCGGGGTCTTCACCGACCGGGTCGGCGCGCTCACCACCGACTTCTTCACGACGGTGACGAGCATGGGCTACGCGTGGCACAAGCAGGACGAAGCCGGCACCGCGTTCATCCTGGACGATCGGGAGGGCGGCGGATGCGTCTACCGGGCGACCCGCAACGACCTGCTGTTCGGCTCCAACACGCAGCTGCGAGCGGTCACCGAGGTGTACGCCGCAGACGACGGCCAGCCGCGCTTCGTCCGCGACTTCGTCGCGGTCTGGGACAAGGTCATGATGGCCGATCGCTACGACGTCCCCGCCCGGCAGGCCGATCGCGGCTGACCCACCTCACGCCTGCCAGCGGACCTCTCCGTCGAGGACGGTCGCGGTCGGCGCGAGCCCGACGGCTCGAGCCACGGCGATCGAAGCCTTGTGCTCGGGATGCACGTGGGCGACGACGCTGCGGGCGTCCGCTCGGCGCAGCCAGGCCACCATCACCGCTGCTGCCTCACGGGCGTAGCCGTTGCCCTGGTGCGCCGTGCCGATCACCCACGCGACCTCAGCGAACCGCCAGGTTGGGCGACGACCCGGACGGGATGTCCCGCACGGGTCAGCGCACGACCGCAGGACAGCAGACCGGGTCAGCGGACCGGGATGACCACGTCGTCGGCAGACGCGGACAGTCGCAGCCCGTCCGAGGCGGCGGTGACGCCGGTGAGCTGTAGGGCGTAGGGCAGCTCGGGCAGCCGACCGTCCAGACGCAGAGCCTCGACGACGGCAGCCCGGACGGGACCGGCGTCGGGCAGCCCGTCGACGTTGACGTCGATCGGCTCGGTGACCAGCCGGCGGCCCTGCTCGACCGTGACGCTCTCCAGGATCGATGCCGACACCTGCTGCCCGAGGATCGTCACGGACCCGATCACCCGCAGGTTGCCGTCCTCCGGCGTGACCGTCACCGCGCCGCCGGGGAAACGACGAGCGAGCTCGTCGTACGCCACCACGACCGTGCCCTGCGCCCGCGCGACCGGGACCTGCGTGACGTCACCGGACAGGGCGGCACCGGGCGGGACCCGGACGCCGGTGAGCGTGGCGGTGAACCCGCTGAACGGCTGCTCCAGCCGACCTTGGATGCGGATGTCGTCGTAGCGACCGCTGGCAGCCTGGGTGAGGAACGGGAACCCCCGGACGTCCACCGTGGGATCGCCGGCCAGCGTGCTGCGCAGCTGCTTCGCGATCCGGTCCTCGGCGACCCGCGCGGCCAGCCGGTCGGCGCCCACCAGCAGGGCGAGCAGCAGGACGAGCCCGACGATCCACTTCACCCGTGGAGTTTCCCACGTCGGTCAGGAGCTCGGCTGCACCAGCGACGCGGCGAGCAGCAGGACCGGGGCCAGGGCGGCGTACGGAAGGAGGAACGCCACCGGGGTGAGCGCCCTGACCCGACGGGAGTCCCCTGGTCCGTTGCGCAGCGTCACGGCGGACAGGTCGGCCGCGAGGTCGGCGGCCAGGGCCGTGGCGGTGACCGCCAGCCCGATCAGCGCGCCCTGGCCGCCGGTGACCGCGTCTCCGGCACCCGCCACGACAGCCGCGACGACGGCCCCGGTTGCCAGCCCGAGCACCATCCCGGCCCAGCCGCGGCTCGCACCCGGGACCAGCAGCGGCTTGCTGTTCACCAGGTCGACGAGCCGGGCCACCAGCAGGGCGGTGCCGGCCGCGGCCAGACCCACGAGCAGCGCCGCGTCCCCACCGGGACGGTCGCGCACCGCGATCAGGCAGGCCGCGGCCGCCACGAGCAGGACGGCGAGCAGGGTGTGCGCCAGCGACTCGGTGACCCGGGCGCGGTCCTTGCGCGCGATCTGCAGGAGCAGGGCCGCCACCAGCGACAGAGCGAGCACCCCGGCGAGCGCGTCGACCGAGCCGTCCGACCCGAGCACCGATGCGTCGCCTGCCGCAGCCGCGACGACGGCGAGCCCGAAGGCCGCGCCGCTGCTGGGGGCGTCCAGCAGGACCAGCACCCCGAGCGCGAGGACCAGCTGGAGCACGGCGACGCCGAGCAGCACGGGCACCGGACCCAGCAGGGAGAGCAGGAGAAGGACCGCGGCGACCGCGGCGGGACCGAGGCCTTGGAGCCACAACGGCCGGCGGGGCGCCGGGCCGCGGACGACACCGGCGCCTGACATCGGGGTCGTGGTCACGCTCCGATGATGCCAGTGATCAGTAGACGAGCGCCTGGGTGTGCTCGGCGAGCGCCTCGGCGACGAAGACGGCTGCTCCCGCCAGGCGTACGCCCGGAAGGGTCATCTCGGGGCTGATCTCACGACGGGTCGCGCACTGCGAGCAGAGCGTGAGCATCCCGTGCTCGAGGACATCGTCGCGCAGCCCTTGCAACGGCGGACTGTGAGCAAGCGTGAAGTCCTCGGCACGACCGGGGAGCGCGAACCAGGCGGCCTCGCCGGTGAGCCACAACGAGACCGGCACCCCGGACAGCGCCGCGACCGAGCTGACCGTGAACGCCTGCGCGCACCTCTCGGGCGCGTCGACGCCGGCAGTCACCTTCACCAACAGGTTGCGAGCCATCTGGCTAACGTAGGGGCTCCCTGCGGCGTGCAGGCCTGACAGACCCCCAGCGAGAGGCGCACCCCGTGCTCGAAGTCTTCTACACCGGCCTGCTGGTGATCGTGGCGCTGTTCATCACCTGGTTCGCCGGCTACGTGGTCTATCGGCTCTACAGCGGGCAGCGCTGACGGCTCGCCCCGTCGCGGGCGGCTGGCGGGGCGGTGGCGTGGTCGCACGCGGGAGGCTCTGGGATGCTGCTCCGGGTGAGCACCCCTGACCCGCACCCTTCGCTCGAGCACCTCGCCTTCCTGATCGGCAGCTGGGAGGGCATCGGCGCGCTGGCTGACGAGGTGCCGTTCCTGTCCCACGTCAGCTTCGTCAGCGACGGGCGGCCGTTCCTGACGTACACCGCCCGGTCGTGGCTGCTCGCCGACGATGACGCGCCCGGCGAGCAGATTCGCACCGAGTCCGGGTTCTGGCGGCCAGGACCGGAGCCCCGTGACGTCGAGGTCGTGCTGGCCCAGCCCGACGGGATCGTGCAGGTGCTCATCGGGTCGGTGGCGTTCCGCAAGATCGAGCTGGTGAGCGACCTCGTCGCCCGTACGACGACCGGCCGCGAGGTCACCGCGTCGACGCGTCTCTACGGCGGGGTCGAGGAAGACCTGGCGTACGTCATCGAGGAGGCGCAGGACGGTCAGCCGCTCGCGCCGGTGCAGGCGGTCCGGCTGTCCCGGCTGGCGACGGCTCCGCCTGCGTCGAACGACACGTCCACTTCCCAGACCCCGCCCACCTCGCCCGGGTAGCACGTGGCATCGCGACCGGGCGACCTCGTCGACGTCCACGTCCGGTGCGGACCGAGCCGCGTCGGGCTCCCCGGTCTGACGCCTGCGGACTATCTGCAGCTGGCTGACGCCGCCGGGGTCAGCCGCGCGGCGGTCTCCCCGTCGTACCGGCCCGGAGGATATGCCGGCGCCAACGACCAGCTCCGGGCCAGACGGCGAGCAGCGGCGGCCGGCTGATCGCCCTGGCGAGGCTCGGCGGCACGCGACGGCCGCTCACGGACCGCCCGACGAGCCTGCGGGCGGTCCGACGGCTCTTGCTGCGGGATCCCCGAGCCGACGATCTGCCCGTGGACGGGCCCGCCGTGGCGTACGCGCTGGTCGAGGACGGCTACGAGACCGATACCTCCTGGACGACCCCATGGACCGACCGGTCCTGAGCAGCAGACAGCCCCCGGGCATTCTCTGCGAGCAGAGTGTCGGTCGGACAAGTCCGACGCCCGGGGGCTGGGTGCCTGCCAAGGATTCGCCGGCGCCGTAGTGGCGCTGGTGGTCCTGCAGCCTTGCTACGGCGTCCTAGCGGACAGCCACCTCACATGTCCGATGGGTATTCAAGTCTCGGACCACCTCCTCTCTTGTGTACGCAGACCATAAGCCGGTCCGCGGCAGGCGTCCACCGATAATCTCGGGGCAGGACGGGCGGGGTGATGGACCATCCGGCGAGGCGGCAGAAGACCTTCGAGACGGCCGGGGTCGCGGTGCTCCTGGACGTCGGGGCGAACGAGGGTCAGTTCGCGGCGCTGGTCCGCGAACGCGGCTTCACCGGTCGGCTGGTGAGCGTCGAACCGGTGCCCGAGGCGTACGAGACCCTGGTGCGTGCTCGCGCGGGCGACACCTCCTGGACCGGCGTGCACGCCGCTCTCGGCGCCGAGGCCGGCACCCTGCCGATGACGGTCACCGCCGACACCCGCTGCTCGTCCTTGCTGCCGGTCGGCGCGATCGCCGACTACATCCCGGTCGCCGTGCCCGCCCGCACGATCGAGGTGCCGGTGGAACGCCTGGACGTGCTGTGGGAGGACCTCGTACGCCCCGGGGACGTGGTCGGGCTGAAGATCGACACCCAGGGCTACGAGGCGGCGGTGCTCGACGGGCTCGGCGATCGTCTGGTCGACGTGACCGTGCTGGAGGTCGAGCTGGCGCTGGTGCCGCTGTATGACGGTGGTAGCTCGCTGGAGGGGTTGCTGCCCCGGCTGACTGCGGCCGGGTTCGGGGTGGTGTCGCTGCAGGACGGTCACGTCGATCCGGCCACCGGGCAGGTGCTGGACGTGCTGCTGCGCCGCCGCTGACGGCTTCAGTCGTTGGTGACGCTCCTATGGTTGTCAAGGGGTTGTGGTTGCGCCCGGGGTTGTGAGGGCGCGGTAGAGCTCTCGGGCGATGTAGCGCTTGAGGCAGCGTTTGATCTCTCGGTCGGACATGCCTTGGGCGCGGCGTCGTTCC
>JBBSTI010000113.1:0-11626 GCA_038236005.1 Mycobacteriales bacterium
CCGACCGCGCCCCGGCCGCGCGAGCCCCCGCCGCGGACCAAGACGCCGGGGGGGGGGGGCCCGCCGGCCGCGGCCGGGGTGCCGGCGACCTCGTGCAGGACCTCGGCCAGGCCGGCCTGGACGTCTTCGGTGCTCAGCGTGGGTGTGCTCATGGGGTTCTCCTGGGGTTCGGGGGTGGGGGGAGGGGAGGTGGTCACGGGACGAGAACGACCTGTCCGGCGGCGGTGAGCCCGGCACCGAAGCCGATCAGCAGCGCCTGATCGCCGGTGCCGACCTGTCCGGTCTCGGCGAGGCGGGCCAGCGCCAGGGGAACGGAGGCGGCACTGGTGTTGCCGCTGTCGACGACGTCGCGGGCGATCACGACGTCGTCGCCCAGACCGAGCTGTTTGGCGACCGACTCGGTGATCCGCAGGTTGGCCTGGTGCGGCACGAACGCGTCGAGCTGCTGCGGGGTGACACCGGCTGCGGCGCAGGCCCGCCGGGCGAGGTCGGGCAGCGAGGTGGTGGCCCAGCGGTAGATGCCGCGGCCGTCCATCGCCAGCAGCGGAGGCTCGCCGTGGATCGTCAGCTTGTCGTGCTGCGCCCCGTCGTGCGCCCAGACGGCCGGCCCGATGCCGTCCTGCGCGGGCGTGCACGCGCTGACCAGGACGGCTCCTGCACCGTCGCCGAACAGGAACGCGGTGCCCCGGTCGTCAGGGTCCACCAGGGGCATCAGCTTCTCCGCCCCGATGACGAGCACGTGCTCGCTGCTGCCGACCCGCACGCTGTCGGCGGCCAGGGCCAAGGCGTACGTGAAGCCCGCGCACCCTGCGCCGACGTCGGACGCGCCAGCTGTCCGGGCACCCAGCAACGAGGCCACCTCGGGGGCGCCGCCAGGCAGGGGCCCCGGCATCGAGCAGGTCGCCAGCAGGACGAGGCTGACATCGGCAGGGTCGACCCCGGCGGCGGCGAGCGCTTTGGCGCCCGCGTCCGCGGCCATCTGGGGGAGGGAGTCGTTGTCGTCGGAGACCCCTCGCGTCACGATGCCGCTGCGCTCGCGGATCCACGTGTCGCTGCTGCCGATCCGCTCCGCGATCGCATGGTTGTCGACCCGGCGGGCGGGCCGGTGGGCTCCGAGCCCGGTCAGTCGAGCCCCGCGGAGCACGCGCGGGATGGGCGGTGTCAGGGCCGCGCCCGAGCCGGTCACGCGGCACCTGCTGGCACTGCAAGGTCGGTAGGGGAGCGCAAGGCGCGCACGGAGAGGTCGGGCAGCGCGCGGCGGAGCAGCCCGGACAGGACCCCGGCCGGGGCCAGCTCGACCGCCTCGTGGCCGGAGAACGCGGGCAGGCAGAGGTCGAAGCGCACCGGTCGGGTGAGCTGGTCGACGAGCCGGTCGAGCAGCACCCGACCGTCGGTCAGCACGGCTCCGTCGGCGTTGGCGACGACACCGCAGCGGGCCGGTCGGGGATGGAGCGCGTTCACGAGCGCACGGAACGGTTCGACCGCAGAGGCCATGGCGCTGGTGTGGAAGGCGCCGGCGACGTCCAGCTGACGGACCCGCACCCCGGCCGGAGGCTCCCAGGCCTGCAACGCCGCGACCGGACCACCCAGCACGACCTGGCCCGGGGCGTTCACGGTGGCAAGCTCCAGGCCAGAACCGCCCAGCCGGTCCTGCACGGAGCTCACGTCCGCGCGACCCAGCAGGGCTGCCATGCCGGTCGGGGCCAGCGCGGCGGCCTCCGCCATGAGGCGTCCTCGCTCGGCGGCGAGCAGCACCGCGTCCGCGTCGTCCAGGACGCCGGCCAGGGCGAGCACCGCCAGCTCGCCGATGCTGTGGCCGCACACCAGGTCCGGGTCTCCGCCGGCCAGCACCGCGCGGCCGCTGAGCAACGACGCGGCGACCAGCAGCGGCTGCGCGTGCTCGGTGCGACGGATCTCGTCGGCTTCCGCGGTAGTGCCGAGGTGGACCAGGTCCAGGTTGCACGCGGTCGACCAGTGCGAGACCTGCTCAGCCGCACCGGGCAGCTCGAGCCAGGGCGTCAGCATGCCGGGAGTCTGGGAGCCCTGACCGGGCGCAAGAAGAAGCACAGTGTTGATGCTGCCCGCGGTCAGCCGGTCGAGGGACCGAGAACCCGCACCGACTTGAGGTCCGACGTCTGTAGGATCTCTACAACGATGTCCACGACGCCTGTGTGCGTCCGAGGACCAGGGCCAGCCGCACGGTGAAGGCGACCCGAGGGTCGGTGAGATCCCGGTCCAGCACGTCCTGCATCCGTCGCAGCCGATATCGCACCGTGTTTGCGTGCACGAACAGGGTCCGTGCCGTGGACTCGAGCGAGCCTCCCCCTTCGAGATAGGCCGTCGCCGTGGCGAGCAGGTCCCCGCCGCTTGCCGCGAGCGGTTGGTAGATCTCCACCAGCAGCCGGTGCCGTGCGGCGTGCTCCCCGAGCAGAGCTCGCTCGGCGAGCAGATCACCGCTCGCCACCGGGCGAGGCGCGTCTGGCCATGCCCGCACCGCGGCGAGCCCGCCGAGCGCCTCCTGGACGGCGGACCCTGCCGCCGCAAGGTCGGCGACGACCGGGCCCACGACGACCGGACCGGGCGGCAGGAGCTCGACCAGACGGTCCACCGCAGTCGGGACGGGACCGGTCCCGCCCGCGATCAGGACCAGCGCTCCGGCGGCCTCCCCGCTCAGCAGGCTCGTGCCGTGGCCTCGCGCGGCGTCCCGCAGCTGCGGCAACCGGGTCGAGGACGCCAGCTCCGGCTCGTCGATCGCGATGGCTGTCACCCAGGTGCCGCGACGCCAGCCGAGCGACGTCGCCCGAGACAGGGTCAGGGCGCCGGTAGCGCCGCGCACGAGGGCGTCGACCACACCCGCTTCGACCCGGGCGTCCCACGCACCACGGCTCTCGGCCGTGGCCGCATACACCGTGGCGGCAGAGAAGGCGATCTCCCGGGAGTAGCGCAGCACCTGCTCGCGCACGTAGTCGGTCTGGTCCGGCGGTGCGAGCAGCGGCACGTGCTCCTCGACGACGCCGACCGCGAGCCGGATCAGCTCGACGGTCTGCTGCAGGGTGACGGCGCGGGCGAGCTCGCGAGGAGCCGCGGCGAAGACGGTGGGCAGGGGCCCGTCCGGCTTGCGAAGCCAGCCGGCGAAAGCCTCCAGGCCCGCGGTGACGACGAGGCCGACGTAGGAGCGTTCCTGCGGGGGGAGCGCCCGGAACCAGGGCAGCTGTTCCATCTGTGCCACGGCTTCGGTCGACAGGCTCCCGGTCGCCCGACGGACCCGCTGCCACGTCTCTGCAGGGCGCTGGGGCTGGTCAGGCACGGGCACCTCGGCTCTCCCCGGCGACGGCACGGGAGAGCCGGGGAGAGCCATCGTGCACCAGGTGCGGCTTACCTGCGGCCGGCGGCCAGCAGATCGCGGATCTCCTGCAGCAGCAGGGTCTGCTCGTCGGGCGCCTCGACCTCCGGCTCGAGACCTTGCTTGCGCCGCTTCATGAGCTTGCCGACCGGCACCACGACGACGAAGTAGATGACCGCGGCGACGATGACGAAGTTGATGAGCGCGTTCACCGTCGAGCCGAGGATGACGTCGGAGCCGTTGATCGTGAAGCCGGCCTTGCCGAAGTCGGGCGAGCCACCGATCGCGCCGATCAGGCCGCCGATGAAGTCGGTGGCGAACGCCGTGACGACCGCACCGAAAGCACCGCCGATCACGACCGCCACGGCGAGATCGATCACGTTCCCGCGGAGCAGGAAGTCCTTGAATCCCTTGAGCATGGAGCAGTCCTCCGATGAAGGTGACCGAGTTGGTCCCGGTCGCGTCCGGCGACACTCTGGCAGAGGAGCAACCATCCAGGACCGGATCAGACGAACGCCGTGATCAACCTCTCCTGCACGTCGTCCAGCTCCTCGGCCGGCACGTCCTGGCGGGCGCGGGCGAACGACAGCTCGGCCTCGCTGTCGATGCCGACCACGTGCAGGTGGCAGTGCGGCACCTCGAGCCCGGCGATCACCAGTGCCACCCTGGTCGGCGCATAGACGATCCTGACCGCCTTGGCGACCCGCTGGGCGACCGAGAACAGGTGCGCGGCCAGCTCGGGCTCGAGGTCGTCCCAATGGTCGACCTCGGCCACCGGCACGACCAGCGTGTGGCCGGGGTTGAGCGGCGCGATCGTCAGGAACGCCGCGCACAGCTCGTCTCGGTGGACGAAGCGCCCCGGCAGGTCGCCGTCGAGGATCTTGGTGAACAGGGTGCTCACGAACCGAGACCCGAGATCGCGTCGGCCACCGCGAGCGTACGAAGGGCGTTGTCGCGGTGCAGGTTCTCCACCATCCGCCCGTCCACCACGACGACGCCGCGGCCCTCGCGGGACGCCGCCTCGAACGCCTCGACCACGGCCCGTGCTGCGTCGACCTCAGCGTCGGTCGGCGCCCACACGCCGTTGGCGAGCTCGACCTGCCCCGGGTGGATGAGCGTCTTGCCGTCGAACCCGAGCGCGAGCCCCTGCCGGCACTCGGCCTCGAAGCCGTCCAGGTCCTTGACGTCGTTCCATACCCCGTCGAGCACGGCGACGCCGGCCTCGCGGGCTCCGAGCACGGCGGTGGCCAGGTGCGGCACGAGCGCCGCCCGACCGGCGGCGAGCGGGGCCCGCAGCTCTTTCGCGAGGTCGTTGGTGCCGAGCACCAGCGCGGTCACGCTGGGATGGCCGGCGATCAGCCGTACGTCGAAGACCGCGCTCGGCGTCTCGATCATCGCCCAGACCTTCGTCCCCTCGGGGAGCAGTGCGACCACCTGGTCGAGGTGCGCGACACCGGAGACTTTCGGGACGACCACCGCGGACGGCCGGGCCTCGCCGGCGGCACGCAGGTCGGCCTCGCCCCACGGCGTGTCCAGGCCGTTGCAGCGGATGGTGAGCTCGCGCCCGCCGTATGCCCCGCTGGTCACCGCAGCGACGGCCTGCGCGCGCGCGACGTCCTTCGCGTCCGGTGCGACCGCGTCCTCGAGGTCGAAGATGATCGCGTCGGCCGGCAGCGTCTTCGCCTTCTCCAGCGCACGGGCGTTGGAGCTCGGCATGTAGAGTACCGAGCGACGTGGGCGCAGCTCGTCAGCGGTCACAGCGCGTAAGCCTGCGCGAGGTCCGGGTCACGCTCGGCGAGATCCTTGGCCAGCTGCAGCACGACCTTGCACTGCTTGACCGACGCGTCGTCCTGCATCTTGCCGTCGATCATGACGGCGCCCGTGCCGTCGCCCATCTGCTCGACGACCTGCTTGGCCCACGCGACCTCAGCGGGGTCGGGAGAGAAGACCTTCTTCGCGATGTCGATCTGCACCGGGTGCAGCGACCAGGTGCCGACGCAGCCGAGCAGGTAGGCGTTGCGGAACTGGTCCTCGCAGGCGAGCACGTCCTTGATGTCGCCGAACGGTCCGTAGTAGGGGTAGATCCCGGCCTGTGCGCAGGCGTCGACCATGCGGGCCACGGTGTAGTGCCACAGATCCTGCTGGTAGGTCGCGCGCTCCGCACCGTCTGCGCCCGGGTCCTGGCGCACGAGGTAGCCCGGGTGACCGCCGCCGACCCGCGTGGTCTTCATCCGGCGGTCGGCCGCGAGATCGGCGGGTCCGAGGCTGATGCCCTGTATGCGGGGGCTGGCCTGGGCGATCTCCTCGACCCGAGCCATCCCGCTGGCGGTCTCCAGGATCGCGTGCACCTGCAGGGGGCGGGACAGGCCGGCCTTGGCCTCGAGCTGTGCGAGCAGCCGGTCGACGTAGTGGACGTCCTCCGGACCCTCCACCTTCGGGACCATGATCACGTCGAGCCGGTCGCCGATCTCGGTGACCAGCGTGGTGAGGTCATCCAGCGCCCAGGGCGAGTCGAGCGAGTTGATGCGGGTCCACAGCTGGGCGTCACCGAGCTCTGCAGCCCTGCCGACTCGGACCAGCCCGGCGCGGGCCGCCTCCTTGCGGTCCACCTGGACGGCGTCCTCCAGGTTGCCGAGCAGCACGTCGACCTTGGTCGCGAGGTCGGGCACCTTCGCCACCATCTTGGGGTTGCTCGGGTCGAAGAAGTGGATCATCCGAGACGGTCGCCAGGGCACCTCCCGCAGCGGCTCAGGGGCGCCTACGGCCAGGGGACGGAAGAAGTCTTTAGGAGATCGGGGCACGCGCCCGACCCTAGCCACGGCCCGAGCGGCCCCGCGCACCCGGGTAACATCGTCCGATGACGAGCCCGGCCAGCAAGGCCCGACCGCTTCGACCGCTCCGCCCGGTGCAGCTGCAGGCGTGGCGGACGTTCCTGAAGGCGCACGCTCAGGTGACCCGACAGCTCGAGGCCGAGCTCGACAACGCTCAGGACCTCTCGCTGCCCTCCTACGACGTGCTGGTCCAGCTGTCCGAGTCCCCGGGGCGGCGGCTGCGGATGACCGAGCTCGCCGAGCGCGTGCTGCTGTCCCGCTCCGGGCTGACCCGGCTGGTGGACCGCCTCGTCCGAGACGGTCTGGTGATCCGACAGGCCTGTCCCAGCGACGCCCGCGGGATGCTGGCCGTGCTCACCGACGCCGGGTTCGACCGGCTCCGAGCAGCCTGGCCCACGCACCTCGCCGGCGTGGACGAGCACGTGACCAGCCGCTGGACCGACGAGGAGGCCGCCCTGCTGACCGAGCTGCTCGGACGGCTGACGATCCTCGAGGAAGGGACCGGACCGGTCTAGCCCGGCAGGGCCGACAGCGCCAGCAGCCGGCCGCAGAGGTCGGTCGGCTCGGTCTCCGGGCGGAGCACGTCGTCCGCACCTGACGCGAGCGCCTGCGCCCGCAGCGCGGCGGAGTCCTGGTCGGTGAGCAGCACGACCCGCAACGGGCTGGTCTGCGGCTTCTCCCGCAACAGGCGCAGCAGGTCCAGGCCGGACAGGTCGGGCAGGTCCTGGTCGAGGAGGACCCCGGCGAAGTTCTCCTTGCCGACCCTCACCAGAGCCTGTTCGGCGGTCGTCGCGACGGTGACGTGCAGGCGTGTGCCGAGGGCCGCCGTGAGGGTTGCGCGACGAGCCGGGTCGGCGTGGACGTGCAACCACCTCGGCGGGGCGATCGGTTCCAGCACGGCGATCGGTGCAGGGAGGGAGATCGGCAGAGGCGGCGCGACCGGCGTGGGCTGCGCCGCGAGGACCTGGGTCCGGCACCACGGGCAGGTGCTCCAGGCGGCGTCGAGCTGCTTGCCGCAGCCGACGCACAGGTCGTGGGTGACGGCCGCTCCGTCCCAGGGGCAGACCAGCATCCCGTCGGCGAGGGCCCGTGCACAGGTCGGGCAGGTCGGACCCTCGGAGGTGTCCACGTGCGTCGCGCGGAGCACCTCCTCGTACGTCGTCTCCCCGCGGTGCGCGGCCGCGAGCGCCGAGGCCCGGAGCGTGCTCATGCCGTTCTCGCGGGCCGCCGCCCCGATGGCCGCCTCGGTCGGCGAGGACAGCAGCACCTGCCGGAGCGAGGCGGTGATCGGGAGCACCTCGTACACCCCGGTCCGTCCTCGGTAGCCGGAGCCGACGCAGTCCGCACAGCCACGGCCCCGGGTCGGGGTGGCGCCGGCCAGGTCGATCTCGGCCAGGCCCAGCAGGGCCAGCGTGCGCGCGTCGGGCGTGTAGGGCGCCTTGCAGCTCTGGCACGGCGTGCGGACGAGTCTTTGCGCGACGACGAGCGAGAGAGACGAGGCGACCAGGAACGGTTCGACGCCCATGTCGACGAGCCGAGTGATCGCGGCGACCGCGTCGTTGGTGTGCAGCGTGGTGAGCACCAGGTGACCGGTGAGCGAGGCCTGGAGCGCCAGCTCGGCGGTCTCCTGGTCGCGGACCTCACCCACGAGAACGATGTCGGGGTCCTGGCGCAGGATGCTCCGCAGGCCCTTGGCGAAGGTCATCCCCTGCTTGACGTTGACCTGCACCTGGGTGATCCCGGCGACCTGCACCTCGACCGGGTCCTCGAGCGTGACGATGTTGCGGTCCGGGGTGCTGACCTGCTGGATCGCCGCATAGAGCGTGTTGGTCTTGCCGGAGCCGGTCGGGCCGGTGATGAGCACCAGACCCTGACTCTGGGTGAACGCCGAGCTGACCTTCTCCAGCTGGTCCGGTGTCATGCCGGTCTTGCTCAGGAGCGGCACGTTCTCCGCACGAGGCAGCAGCCGGATGACGACCTTCTCCCCGTGCAGGGTGGGCAGCGTCGAGACGCGCGCCTCCACCGTCAGCCCGTCGACGGTCAGCTTGGCGCGACCGTCCTGCGGACGGCGCCGCTCGGCGATGTCGAGCCCGGACACGATCTTGATCCGGCTGACGGCGGCGGAGGTGGCGTTCTTGGGCACCGTCATGACGTCCCGGAGCAGCCCGTCGACGCGGTAGCGGATGCGCAGGTCGCCGGCCTGCGGCTCCACGTGCACGTCGCTGGCCCGGGCACGGACGGCGTCGGCCAGCACCACGTCGACCAGCCGGACGATCGGCGCGGCCTCGACGGACTGCTGCGCCTCGGACTCGACCGTCTCGTCCTCGCCGAGCCCCTCGAACAAGGTGTTCATGTCGGAGGAGTCCTCCGACAGTGACCAGCAGCGGCTCAGGTGGTCGCGCACCTGGCTGTCGGTGGCAACGACCAGGTCGACCTCGGCGGCACCGGTGTAGAGCTTGACGTCGTCCAGCGCCACCACGTTCGTGGGGTCCGCGGTCGCCACCCGGATCCGGTTGCCGATCTTGTCCAGGATCAGCACGCCGCTGCGCTCCGCCACCTGGCGGGGCAGCAGCCGGACGTGCTCCGGGACCACGATCGTGCGGCCGAGGTCCACCAGCTCGAGGCCGAGCGCCTCGGCCAACGCCTCGGCCACCTGGCTCTCGGTGGCGACCCCGCTGTCGACCACGAGGCGGCCCAGCCGCTTGCGCCCGGTGCCGGAAGGTTGAGCGGACTGCTTGGCCAGCAGCTGCTGCAGGGTGTCCTCGGTGATGAGGCCCTGTTCGACGAGCACCTCACCGATGCGCCTGCGACGGCGCGACGGGTTCGGTCCTGGCTGCTCCTGGAGGATCGTCACCCTCGATGTCTCGGCCAGGCCGGGCCAGAGGTGAAGTCAGTCGTCCTGCTCGCCCTCGAACGGCTCGGCGAGGCTCCCGCGCTCCGGCGTGGCGTTGGCGGCCGCCAGCTCTCGTTTGGCCTTGGCGCGCTTCTTGCGCTCCTGGCGTCGCTGGCGCTCGTCCCGCTCAGCCCGCCGGGCCTCGTCGTACGGGACCTCGTCGGCGCGACCCGTCTGACCGGTGCGGGCGACGACCTCCTCGGTCAGCTCGCGCAGCTGGTCGCGCAGGAAGTCGCGGGTGGCCACCTCGCCGACGGTCTGACGCAACGAGGCCAGCTCGCGGGAGAGGTATTCCACCTCGGCCATCAACCGCGCGTTCGCGGCCCGGTCCTCTTCCAGGCTCACCCGGTCGCGGTCGGTCTGGCGGTTCTGGGCGAGCAGGATGAGCGGGGCGGCGTAGGAAGCCTGGAGCGACAGGATCAGGGTGAGCAGCGTGAAGTTCATGCCGCGCGGGTCGAACTGGATGCTCGCAGGCGCCAGGGAGTTCCACAGCAGCCAGAGCGCGACCAGCGCGGTCAGGTAGACCAGGAACCGCGCTGTCCCCATGAACCGGGCGACCTGCTCGCTGACCCGGCCGAACGCTTCCGGGTCATAGCTCGGCGTGTGCAGCCGGCGTCGTTTCTCGGCCGGCAGGTCGAGCCGGTCGCGGCTCTCCCTGCGGGCCCGGGAGCGCAGGGCGGCGGGGCGGTGAGGTCGACGCGCGGCGAACCCGGACCGGGGCTCAGCCACGGCCGCGCCAGTCGTCCGGCAGCAGGTGGTCGAGGACGTCGTCGACGGTCACCGCACCCAGCAGGCGCTGCTCGTTGTCGACGATCGGGACCGCCACCAGGTCGTAGGACGCGAGATGACGGGTCAGCTCCTGCATCGGGCACTCGGGTGCCAGCGGGTCCACCCCGGTGTCGACCACGGCGGACACCAGCGAGCTGGGGGGTTCGCGCAGGAGTCGTTGAAAGTGCACGGTGCCGAGGTAGCGCCCGGTCGGGGTGTCGTATGGAGCCCGGACGACGTAGACCTGCGCGGCGAGGGCGGGCGAGAGGTCCGGGTTCCTGATCCGGGCGAGCGCCTCGGCGACCGTCGTGCTCGGTCCGAGGATGACCGGGTCGGTGGTCATCAGACCGCCCGCCGTGTCGTCGCTGTAGGCGAGCAGCTGTCGGACCGGATCGGCCTCGCCCGGCTCCATCAGGCCGAGCAGACGTTCCGCCTCGTCGGGGGACAGCTCGCCGAGCAGGTCCGCGGCGTCGTCCGGGCTCATCGCCTCCAGCACGTCCGCGGCGCGTTCGTCCTCGAGACCGGCGAGCAGCTCGACCTGCTGATCCTCGGGCAGCTCCTCCAGCATGTCGGCGAGCCGCTCGTCGTCCAGCGCGGCCACGATCTCCGCCCGACGCTTGGCCGACAGGTCGGCGACCAGATGGGCGAGGTCGCTGGGCTTCAGCTTGTCGAACACGGCCAGCAGGTTGGCCGCGCCCTGCTCCGCCTCCGGCAGCGCGATGCCCTGGACCTCGGACCACTCCAGCTGCACCAGCTCGGCCCGTCGGCGGCCCTTGCCGCGGCGCACCGCGAGACGGGTCAGGACCCAGTCGGTGCGGGTCTGCTCGATCGCGACGTCGACGATCGTCGCCTGCTCCCCGGAGTCCCGGATCGTGACCTGCTGGTCCAGCAGCTCGCCGAGGGCCAGCGTCTCGCCGGGCCGCTTGTCGAACGGGCGCAGGCTCACCGTGCCGGTCGACAGCACGATCGCCTCGGGATCGATCGAGCCGACCCTGGCCACCGGGACGAAGATCCGCCGACGACCGGCGATCTCCACCGCGACGCCGAGCGCCCGAGGGGGGTCCCCGCCGGGCTGCAGCTGGACGACGACGTCGCGAACCCGGCCGACGGTGTCTCCGTCCGGGTCCAGCACCGGCAGCCCGGACAGCCGGGCGACGAAGACGCGGGTAGCGGTGCTCACAGCGATCAGGCTAGTTGTGGGCCCTCCCACCTGACCGGCCCGCGGGGCGGGCGAGGTGATAGCGCAGCAGCAGCGAGCCCTCGTGCTCGACCAGGTGCTCCAGGGCAAGCTCGACGGGCTCATCCAGGTCGGCGGCCACGATGCCCGCCACGTCGCCCACCAGGCGCGGCGAGAGCGTCATGCACAGCTCGGTGAGCAGCCCTTCGGCGACGAGCTGACCGAGCAGGCTGGGACCACCCTCGCAGAGCACCCGGGTCAGACCTCGTTCGGCCAGCGCGTCCAGCGCCTCGGCGAGGCTGTCGACGACGAGCAGATCGGGCAGCGCGTCACGGGTGCGTCCGGCTGTGCTGATCACGATCGCCCCCGGACCACCGTCCGTGGAGCCGAGCGCCTGGTCCGGCAGGTCCAGCGACCGGCTGACCAGGGCGAGCGGCGGGGTCGCCGGACGGCCGGCCGCCATGCGCCAGGCCCGGTGCTCCTCGGACAGCTCGACCGGCCCGTACCCCTCCGTCCGGGCCGTGCCGGCGCCGACGAGCACGACGTCGGCATGTGCGCGCAGCACCCGGAAGACCGCTTTGTCGGCGGGCGTCGACAGCCCGCGGCTACGGCCG
>JBBSTI010000114.1:0-11596 GCA_038236005.1 Mycobacteriales bacterium
CCTGCGACCCCACCCGCGCTGACCCGAATCACCGCCCGGCACCGCCCGCAACCCCGTCCGCGTCCCCCCCGAGCCCGGCCCGCCCGGCAACGCCCACAGCTCCCGGGCGTCCACATCCGCCACCGCCACCGCCACCACCGCAGACAACCGCTCCACCTCAGCCAGCAACCGCGCAGCCCGCACCAACGCCACCTGCGGATCAAGAACAGAAGACACCTCCGACAACAAACCATCAACCGTGTGCGACAACACCACGGCCAGGTCCGGAGAATCGGTCAACGACATGCCAGAACAATACCGCAAACAGCCTGGGATCGCAGCAGAAATATTACGCCACAAGCGCAACCCGAAAGCTTGCTGTCGACGCAGGAATGTCAGACCCAGGTGATAGCTCCGCCTCGCCTCAGGACCTGCCCCCGGGGGGGGCTCGCCGTGCGCGGCGGTTGAGCTGTAGTCGCGAAACGCCGACAGGGGACGGCTGACAAGAGGGCTCACCAGCGCCCGATCTGCATGCAGGCAGATAGGTAGGCAGGCAGGCAGGTCAGGTAGGCACGATCACCGTCTGTGGTCAGACCGGGACACGCGCAGAGGCGAAAGCGTGGGACGCACCATGGCCGCAGCTGCGACCGCGCGACCAGCACCTACGATCTGCCTGTCATCGCGAACCCGGTCGGTCGGTGTGTTCAACACGCAGGGAGAATCGACGGGTCAAGGAAAATAACCTCGTGCTTGTCACGAAACCCGTCGGCGTGTTGTCCGACGAGAAAAAATCGTCGGCGCAGGTGCCGGCTGCCTGGCCTGAGGTGTGGCGCCACAAAGGGATCCGTAGAGCCCGGAAGGGCATGCAGGTGGTCCCGAAAGAGTGTTCCTAAAGCGATGTGCGACCGGGCTCAGTCCGTCGGACCGAGCAGCGCCCAGGTGGCCTCGACCGTGACGCTGCTCGTCGGGCCGGCTGGGGCGTCGAAGCAGCTCGGTCTGGTCGCGCTGCTGCGGGGTCAGCGCCTGCAGCCGCACGTCGGGCGCCGCCTGCAGCACGCGGACGACAGGGTCCCCGGCGGTGGCGACGTCGGGCAGCGTCGCCGAGAACGTGCTCAGCGCCTGAGGCCGGCCCGCACGGTTGCGCTCGTGGTCCCACTCGTCGTGCACCGTGATCGCGCTGCTCTGCACGTCCGTGGCCCCAGCCTCCGCCAGCGCCGCGAGCGCGTCCCACTGGGTGCGACCGCAGGCACGCAGCGCGTCGGCCGGGTCGTCGCCCCGACCGGTCGCGTTGAGCGTCACGGCGACAGCGTCCGGAGGCCCGCTCGCCGGCACGGTGACGTGCGGGACGTCGGGCCAGGCCATCCGAGGTCCAGCGGCGCGGTCGAGGTCATGAACCGCCCGTACGTCTCCCTGCAGGGCCCCTGGTTGATCCACCGCTGGCCGGGCAGGCCCCGCCCCAGTAGCGTCGGGGAGGTGAGCCTGATCGACCACGAGGACCTGCTGCAGCGGGTGCAGAAGAGCCTGGACGCCTTTCTGGCTGCCCAGCGTCCCCAGCTCGACGCGATCAGCCCCGAGCTGGCGCCGCTGGCTGACGCGCTGACCGCCCTGGTCTCGGGCGGTAAACGCCTGAGACCGGCGTTCTGCTTCTGGGGGCACCTGGCCGCGGGGGGCACCGACAGCGACGCGCTGGTCGACGCCGCGACCTCGCTGGAGCTGTTCCAGGCCTGCGCTCTCATCCATGACGACGTGATGGACGGCAGCGACACGCGCCGGGGCCAGCCCGCGGTGCACCGGCGGTTCGCCGCGCTGCACCGCAGCGAGGGCTGGCACGGTGACCCGGAAGGCTTCGGCGCCGGGGCAGCGATCTTGCTCGGCGACCTCTGCCTGTCGTGGTCGGACCAGATGCTCGCCACCAGCGGTCTTGCCCCCGACCTGCTGGCGCAGGGCACGCGGGTCTACGACGAGATGCGCTCGGAGCTGATGGCCGGGCAATACCTCGACCTGCTGGAGCAGGCCCGGGGCGGCGGCTCGATCGACCGGGCGATGGCCGTGCTGCGTTACAAGAGCGCGAAGTACACGATCGAGAAGCCGCTGCACCTGGGCGCCGCGCTCGCCGGGCGCAGCGACCTGCTGCCGCAGCTGACGGCGTACGGCCTGCCGCTCGGTGAGGCTTTCCAGCTGCGTGACGACGTGCTCGGGGTGTTCGGGGACCCCGCGCGCACCGGCAAGCCCGCTGGTGACGACCTGCGGGAGGGCAAGCGCACCGTGCTCGTGGCGATGGCACTGGAGCGGGCAGACAGCCGCCAGAAGGCTCTGGTCCGGCAGCACCTCGGAGATCCGCACCTCGGTCCGGACGGCATCGCCGCGCTCCGCGAGGTGATCGTCGACACCGGTGCGCTGGAGCGCGTGGAGCACCTGGTCGGGCTGCGTACGCACGAGGCGCTCGTCGCCCTGGCCGGGGCGCCTTTCGACCCGGTCCCGTGCCAGGCTCTGGAAGAGCTGGCCGCAGCCGCCACGGCCCGCAGCCTCTGACGTCCGCTCCTAGGATGGCGGGATGACTGCACCGACCCTGGCCACCAACGACCCATGCTGGTGCGGCAGCGGCCGCAAGTACAAGCGGTGCCACCGGCTCGCCGACCTCGACCCGGAGCGCGACGCCCGCAAGGCCGAGCAGGTGCGTCGGCAGGCCGCTTGGATGCGTCCGGGCCGGATCGCGCCGTTGCGCCCGGTGCCGACGGAGATCGTCCGTCCGCAGTACGCGCTGGACCCGGAGGGGCACGACAAGCTGCACGAGAGCGCGGCCCCGAAGGACGCCGAGACGATCGCCAAGATGCGTCGGGCCTGCCGAGCGGCGGCCGAGATCCTCGCCGAGATCGGCGCGGCCGCGAAGGTCGGCGTGACCACCGACGAGCTGGACCGGATCGCCCACGAGGGCTGTCTGTCCCGCGGCGGCTATCCGAGCCCGCTCGGCTACGGCGGGTCGGTGATGCCGTTCCCGAAGTCGGTGTGCACCAGCGTCAACGAGGTGATCTGTCACGGCATCCCGGACTTCCGGCAGCTGCAGGACGGCGACATCGTGAACGCCGACGTCACGATCTACCTCGACGGGGTGCACGGCGACACGAACGCGACCTTCCTGGTCGGCGACGTCGACGCGGAGTCTCGTCGCCTGGTCGAGGTGACCCGGGAGTGCCTGGAGCGCGGCATCGCCGCAGTCAAGCCGGGCGGTCAGGTCCGCGACATCGGCCGGGCGATCCAGGACCACGCCGAGCCGCTCGGCTACGGCGTCGTGCGGGCCTTCGTCGGCCACGGGGTCGGCAAGGCCTTTCACGGCGACCCGCAGGTCTTCCACTACGACAACCCGCGGGCCACGACCCGCTTCCTACCGGGGATGACGTTCACCATCGAGCCGATGATCACCATCGGCGACTACGAGCCGGTGATGTGGGAGGACGGCTGGACCGCGATCACCAAGGACCGCTCGCGCACGGCGCAGTTCGAGCACACCCTGCTGGTGACCGAGGACGGCGCCGAGATCTTGACCCTCTGCTCGTGATCGGTCCTGTGTTGATGACCAGGCTCACCCAGGTCTGAGTGTCGCTCGCAGGGCGACCGTCCTAGGGTCGAGCGGTGAAGACCGTTCCTGGGAAGACTGACCGCGTCGTCATCGTGGGGGCCGGCCTCGCCGGTCTCTCGGCGGCGTTGAGGCTCGCCGGCGCCGGCCGTGAGGTGACCGTCCTGGAGCGGGAGGATGTCCCCGGCGGGCGCAACGGCCTGCTGGAGATCGACTCCCCCGGCGGCGGTACCTACCGGTTCGACACCGGTCCGACCGTGCTGACCATGCCCGACCTGATCGCCGATGCGCTCGACTGCGTCGGGGAGAAGCTCGAGGACTGGCTCGAGCTGACCCCGGTCGACCCGCTCTATCGCGCGTTCTACGCGGACGGCTCGCAGCTGGACATCAAGGCCGACCCGGGCGAGATGCTCGCCGAGGTCGAGCGGGTCTGCGGGCCGGACGAAGCAGCTGGCTACGAGCGGTACGTCGAGTTCGTCTCCAAGCTCTACCGCTACGAGATGCGGGACTTCATCGACCGCAACATCGACTCCCCCTTCGACCTGGTCACCCCCGACCTCGCAAAGCTGGTGGCGCTCGGTGGCTTTCGCAAGCTGGCCCCGAAGGTCCGGCAATACCTGAAGGACCCGCGGATGGAGCGGGTCTTCAGCTTCCAAGCGATGTACGCGGGTCTTTCTCCGTACGACGCCCTCGCGATCTATGCCGTCATCGCCTACATGGACTCCGTCGCCGGGGTGTTCTTCCCCAAGGGCGGCATGCACGCGGTGCCGCGCGCGCTGGCCGGGGCCGCCGAGAAGCACGGGGTGGAGTTCCGCTACGGCACCGAGGTCTCCCGGGTGCTGGTCGAGCACGGGCGGGCGGTCGGGGTCGAGACCACCGACGGCGAGCGCTACGACGCCGACGTGGTCGTGCTCAACCCGGACCTGCCGGTCGCCTACCGCGAGCTGTTGCCCGGCCAGGCGCCGCGTCGGCTGGACCGGCTCACCTACTCCCCCAGCTGTTTCCTGATGCTGGCCGGCTCGACCCAGGCCTACAGCAAGACCGCGCACCACAACATCCACTTCGGCAAGGAATGGAAGGGCGTGTTCACCGATCTGATCGACAAGCAGCAGCTGATGGGGGACCCGTCGGTGCTGGTCACCGAGCCGACCTTCTCCGACCCCACGCTGGCGCCGGACGGCAAGCACGTCTACTACGTGCTGTTCCCGACCCCCAACGCGACCGCCGACATCGACTGGTCGGTGGTCGGACCCCGCTACCGCGACGAGTGCGTGGCCCGGCTCGAGAAGCTCGGCTACGTCGGCTTCGGTGACGGGATCGAGGTCGAGTCGATCACCACCCCGGCCGACTGGCAGGCCCGCGGGATGGCGGCCGGGGCCCCGTTCGCCGCCGCGCACAGCTTCTTCCAGACCGGACCGTTCCGGCCGCGCAACCTGGCCCGGGGCGTGGAGGGCGTGGTCTTCGCCGGCTCCGGCACGCAGCCCGGCGTCGGGGTACCGATGGTCCTGATCTCGGGGCGCCTGGCTGCCGAGCGCATCCTGGGCAAGGACCGGTCCTACCGCTCACGGGCGATGCGCTGATCGTCCTCGCGCTGCACCCGGCGACGGCTGGCAGGATGATCCGGTGACCGCCCGCGAGCTCGATGCCGCCGGGATCACCGACCCCGACCTGCGCACGGCCTACACCGAGTGCCGGCAGCTCAACGCCCAGCACGGTCGCACCTACTTCTTGGCGACCCGCCTGCTCCCCGCGGCGAAACGGCCCTACGTCCATGCGCTGTACGGGTTCGCCCGCTACGCCGACGAGATCGTGGACGACCTCGCGAGCCCGCTGACGCTCGCCCAGAAGACCGCCTGGCTGCAGGACCTGGCCGCCGACCCGCTCGGGCACGACCACCCGGTCAGCCGCGCCCTGGCCGACACGATGGCGCGCTGGGACATCCCGCAGCAGCACGTCACGGACTTCCTGGTCAGCATGGCGATGGACCTCACGACCGAGGGCTATCAGACGTACGAGGACCTGATGGTCTACGTGCACGGCTCGGCAGCCGTGATCGGGCTGCAGATGCTCCCGATCCTCGAGCCGGTCGTGCCGCGAGAGATCGCCGCGCCGTACGCGGTGGACCTGGGAGTGGCTTTCCAGCTGAGCAACTTCATCCGCGACGTCGGCGAAGACCTGGCACGTGGGCGCGTCTATCTGCCGCAAGAGGACCTGGCCGCGTTCGGCGTGACCCGCGAGCACCTCGCCAGGGGGGTCGTCGACGGACCGGTGCGTCGGCTGCTCGCCTTCGAGATCGACCGCACCCGCGAGCTCTATCGCGGCGCCCGCCTGGGGGTGCGGCTGCTCGACCCGACGAGCCGGGCGTGCATCGAGACGGCGCTCACCCTCTACGGCGGCATCCTGGACGCGGTCGAGACGGCCGGCTACCGGGTGCTCGACAGGCGGGTGCGCGTCCCGGCGGCACGGCGCGCTGCGGTCGCGGGGCCCGGCCTGCTACGAGCCCGGCGCGCCCGCAGGTGACCGGGTCGTCCGTTTGATCTGTTCCGGAGCGAGAAGGTCTGCTTGGTGAGCAGCGACGCAGGACAGCCCGGCCCCGACTTCGACCCCGACGGCCGACGGATGAGCAACACCCCTGGCCCCGACCCGGCCGAGACCGCAGGGCTGGAGCCCGGTGGCGGCGTGGACCCCGGCGACACCCCGCCGATCGAGGGCTCGATCAGCGGCACCACGGGCAACGACGGCCCCAACAAGGGACCGGTCAACGGCAACCGCACGCCGATGATCATCGCGCTCAGCGTGCTCGCGGTGATCGTGCTGATGGTCGCGATCTTTGTCGGGGCCCAGTTCTACCCGAGCAACTGAGCCTGGCGCTCTCACGCTTGCCCCAGAACACCCACAGCGCCATCGTCGTGAGGATCAGGGCAAATCCGAACAGGACGTCCTCGACGGGCGCGTAGACGATCCGTCCGTCCCCCAGGAACGTCGGGGTGGACGATCCGAGGATGTCGTCAGCGTTGTAGACGACGACACGTCGGCCCGTCAGCACCCCGTTGGTCAGCAGCTGGAAGGGCAGGATCACGGCGTACGAGACCCAGAAGATCTTCCGCCGGACCAGCGAGGTCCGCAGCACGAGGAGATCGACGAGCACGGCGACCACCACGCCGAGCACAGCGGCCTGGGTGTAGGTCATTCGTCTCCGACCTGCCAGCCCAGCACCCGACGAACGGCCTCCAGGGTGAGGACCGCGGCGACCGGGATGACGGCGAAGAAGGCCACCTCCTCCACCGGCAGCGGACCCAGCTCGAGCCCGAGGGTGTGCGAGGCGTCGAAGCTCCAGTGATCAGCGCGGACCGCGAGCAGGTCCCAGGCAAGAAAGATCACCGCGACCGGGCACAGCGTGAGCAACAACCGGCGCGGTCGGCGATAGACGCGAGTGTGCAGGACGAGCTCGAGCGGCAGGGTGGCGAGCACGATGAACAGCAGCACGCCGGCGTAGGTGAGACGCACGGGCTCAGTCCGGCAGCCGACGACGCAGCGCTACCGCCGCGGCGTACGGGTCCTCGGCCTCGGTGAGCGCCCGCACGACGACGACCCGGGTCGCTCCGGCGTCGACGACCTGGTCGACGGTGCGCAGGTCGATCCCGCCGATCGCGAACCAGGGACGCTGCGAGCCCGCGGCGTACGCCGTCAGCGACAGTCCCGGGGCGTGCCGGCCGGGCTTGGTCGGGGTGGGCCAGGTCGGCCCCACGCAGAAGTAGTCGACGCCGTCCGCGGTCCGGGCCGCGTCGACCTGCTCCTCGTCGTGGGTGGAGACGCCGACGATCGGGTCAGCGCCGAGGATCCGGCGGGCGTCCGTCGGCAAGAGATCGTCCTGGCCCAGGTGCAGCACGTCCGCGCCGGCCACCAGCGCGAGGTCGGCGCGGTCGTTGACCGACCACAGCGCCTCGTACCTGGCTGCGGCCGCAGCGACCACCTCACACAGGGCCAGCTCGGCCTGTGCCTCCAGCCCCTTCTGCCGCAGCTGGACGATGTCGACGCCACCGGAGAGCACCTGGTCGAGGAAGTCGCCGAGGTCGGGCCGGTCCGGCGTGCACAGGTAGAGCTGCGCGTCGGTCAACCGTGTACGCGCGTCAACCACCGGCCACCGCCCGCACCAGCTCGACCCGGTCCCCGTCGGCGAGCGCCGTGGCCACGACCTCGGTGCGCAGCAGCGCCCGCCCGTTGTGCTCGACCACGACCGAGCCGAGCTGCAGGCCGTAACCGCTGATCAGATCAGACATCGAGGCGCCGTCGTCGAGCTCCACGGGCCGGCCGTTCACGATGACGTCCACGAGCAGCAGCCTACGGTCAGCCTCAGAACCCGAGGGCCTGCGCTCGGCGCTTGACCTCGGTCGCGCGATTCTCCTGCAACGCGTCCAGCGGGCTGCCGGGCAGGCTGTCGTCCTCGGTGGTCAGCCAGGCGAACGCCTCGTCGTCGCTGTAGCTGCCGTCCCGCAGCAGCCGGAGCACGGCCGGCAGGTGCTTGACGGGCTCGGTCCCGTCCAGCTCGCGGGCGGCGATCATCGGCACGTTGTCCCGTCGTACGGCGAGCAGCAGCCCGTCCTTGATCATCGTACGGACGTGCACCTCGTCGGTGCCGAGCCGCTCGGCAAGCTGCGGGACAGTGAGCATCTCCATGAGGCTCAGCCTAGGCACTCCTGCACCGGTGATCCCGCCGAACGCAGCGGCAGCGACGGGTCGGCCAGCTTCGACGGATCGGGGCAGGCCCGAGCCGCGATGAGCTTGCGGCCCTGTGCGAGGTCGCGAGGAGCGTCGACGGCCAGCACCGCCACGAGCCGGCCCCCGCGCAACCAGCACACCGACCAGGACGGATCGTCCGGCGAGCCGCGGTGCACGAGCTGGTCGGCGCCCTCGGCATGACCGCAGTGCTGCAGCCGGTGCCCGAGCTGCTCGCTCCAGAAGTAGGGCACCGGGTCATGGACGGGCCGATCGTCTGCGGCCACCCCCGGCCGTGCGAGCAGCGTGGCGGCCGCGACGGTCGGGGCGCGCAGCGCGTCGTCCCAGTGCTCGACCCGGAGCCGGGTGCCGAACAGCCCCGACTCCCAGGCGGCGCAGTCACCGACCGCGACGACGCCCGGCACCGACTGCAGGTGCCGGTCGACGAGCACGCCGCGGTCCACCGGCACGTGCGAGCCCGCCAGCCAGTCGGTGTCGGGACGGGCGCCGACGCCCACCACCACGACGTCCGCGGTCAGCGTGCCGTCCGTGGTGACCACCTCGTGCGCGCCGACGTGCAGAGCCGGGGTGCGCAGCCGCACCTCGATCCCGAGCGCCTCATACCAGGGCAGCGTGAACCGCCCCACCTCCCCCAGCGCACCGAGCGGCGCCTCGTCGGCCTCGAGCACCGTGACCCGACAGCCCCGGGCCGCCGCCGTCGTCGCCACCTCGGCGCCGATCCAGCCGGCTCCGACGACGACGACGTGGGCCCCCGGCACGAGTTGCGCACGCAGCGCACGGGCGTCGTCCACGGTGCGGACGACGAGCCCGTCCCCCAGCCGCACCGGGGTGGCGCCGGTCGCGAGCACCAGCGCGTCGTAGGCCAGCTCGCCCTGGTCGGTCTCCAGGACACCGTCCCGCAGCCCGGTCGCCCGCACCCCGAGCCGCAGGTCGACGTCGGTCAGGTCCACGTCCAGGGTGGTGTCGTCGACGAGCCCGGCCAGCAGGCCTTTGGACAACGGCGGGCGGTCGTACGGCCGGTGCTCCTCCGCCCCGAGCAGGACGACCTCGCCGGAGAAGCCCTGCGCGCGCAGCTCGTACGCCGTCCGTGCTCCGGCGAGCCCGGCGCCGACCACCACGATCCTGCTGCAGGGGTCCTTCACGGGTCGACCAGGGTGAAGGCGTCCTTCCAGACCGGTTCGTAGCCGGCCGCCTCGATCATCGCGGCGACGTCGGCCGGGCTCCGTTCGTCCGAGATCGAGAACTGCTCCTGCGCCTGCCCCGGCGTCCCGTAGCCGCCCGGCTCGGTCGAGCTGCCGGCGCTCATCGTCGTCACCGCGATCCGGACCAGCCCGTCGCGCAGCGCCGCCGACTCACGGGTCGACAGCACGATCCCGGCCTCGGGCGCCACCAGGCGCAGAGCAGAGAGCGCCTGCACGTACTCGGCGTCGGTCACCGGCACCAGCGGCTGAAAGCCCGAGGCCGACGGCTTGATCCGTGGCAGGGAGACCGTCACCTCGGTGCGCCAGTAGCGCTTCTGCAGCCACACGGCGTGCTCCGCCACGGCCCGGACGTCGGCCCGCCAGTCGGCCGAGAGCCCGAGCAGCGCACCGATCCCGAGCCGGCGCACGCCCGCCTCGGCGGCCCGCTCGGTCGAGGTCAGCCGGCGGTCGTAGTCGCGTTTCCAACCGGCCAGGTGAGTCTCGGCGTAGCGCTCCCGGTCGTAGGTCTCCTGGTAGTGCACGACCCCTTCCAGGCCGGAGGCGACCATCCGGGCGTAGGTGTCGTCGCTCCAGGTCTGGGTCTCGACCGACAGCGACGGCACGAGCGGCCGCAGCCGCTCCAGACAGGCGACGAGGTAGTCGGCGGAGACCTCGAGCCGGTGCTCCCCGGCGACCAGCAGCAGGTGCCGGAACCCGCGGTCGACCAGCGTGCGGGCCTCGACCTCGACCTCGTCGACGGTCAGCGTGCGCCGGGCGACGTCCAGGCCCTTGGCAAACCCGCAGTACGTGCACGAGGACAGGCAGGCGTTGCTGACGTAGAGGGGCGCGAACAGCCGGACCGTACGGCCGAAGCGCTGCAGCGTGGTCTCCCGGGCCCGCTGGGCGAGCGCCTCCAGCGGCACGCCTGGCTGCAGCAGCGTGGGCAGGGCGTCGAGCGAGGGGCGGGCCATCGCACCGTCAACGTCACCGATCGCCGGCGGGGCCAGCTGCGCCAGGTGCTGCGCGAACCCGCCGGGCGGGGCACTCATCCGAGAAACCCGGTCAGCGGGCTGGAGGCGTGCGCGACCTCGCTCTGCGCCCCGCGCCCGGCTCGCCACCCGAGCCGACCCGCCTCGGTGGCGAGCGCGAAGGCCCGAGCCATCCGCACCGGGTCGCCGGCGACCGCGATCGCGGTGTTGACCAGGACGGCGTCGGCGCCGATCTCCATCGCCTCGGCCGCATCGCTGGGCACCCCGAGCCCGGCGTCCACGACCACCGGGACGCCGGCCTGGGCGACGATGACCTCGATCGCGTCCCGCGTACGCAGCCCGCGGTTGCTCCCGATCCAAGCGCCGAGCGGCATCACGGTGGCGCAGCCGGCCTCCTCCAGGTGACGGCACAGCACCGGGTCGGCCGAGCAGTAGGGCAGCACGGTGAACCCGTCGGCGACCATCAGCTCGGCGGCGCGCAACGTCTCGATCGGGTCCGGCGCCAGGGTGCGCGGGTCGGGGGTGACCTCGAGCTTGACCAGGGGTGTGCCGGTGGCGGCCCGACCGAGCCGCGCGAGCCTGAGCGCCTCGCTGGCGTCGACCGCGCCGGAGGTGTTCGGGAGCAGGGTCATGCCCGCAGGCACGGACTCCAGCAGCGCGTCCCCGGGGTCGTCGAGGTCGACCCGGCGCAGGGCCACCGTGACCAGGTCGGCGGCGCTGGCGAGCAGGGCCTCGCGCATCACCGCGTGCGAGGAGAACTTCCCGGTGCCGATCATCAGGCGGCTGGCGTAGGTGCGACCGGCGACGACGAACGGGTCAGAACCCGGCGCCGACGCGTCGGAACCTGGCGCCAGCTGGTCGGACGGAAGGCTGTGCGGCATGCCCCGATCGTAGGACCCGGACAGCCGCTCGGCGTGTCGCACCAGCATCAGCCACATCTGCCCGTACCGTCCGTAACTCTGGAGCCGTCTTGTCACATGCGCCTCAGGCCGATACGGTCCGCGGCATGACGAGCCGACTGACCCCTGCCCGTGCCCGAAGTCCCCGGAGCCTTCGCGGTGCCGGAGTGGTGGCGACCCTGCTCGGTATCGGCCTGCTCGGGACGGCGAGCGCCGGGACGATCACGTTGCGCAGCG
>JBBSTI010000115.1:0-11580 GCA_038236005.1 Mycobacteriales bacterium
ATCATCGACACGCAGGTGCAGCGCTCACCGCCGTAGCGGGCGAGGATCTGCTCGTAGACCTCGGTGCGCCGCGCCGACTCCACGTCGACGTCGATGTCGGGCAGCTGGTGGCGCAGCGGGGACAGGAAACGCTCCATGAGCAGGCCGTAACGGATCGGGTCGACGTCGCTGATCCCGAGCAGGTAGGTGATCAGGGACCCCGCACCGCTCCCCCGCGCCGCCGCCCGCACGCCCATCCCCTTGATCAGGTCGACGACGTCGGCGACGGTCAGGAAGTAGGACGGGTAACCGAGCTGACGGACCACGTCCAGCTCGTCCTCGAGCCGGGACAGGACCTTGGGCGTACGGGACATCGCCCGTCGTCCGAAACCGGCCTCGCAGCGCTGGCGGAGCACCTGCTCGGCGTCCTGAGCCGTGTCCAGCTCGGGGAAGTGGACCTCCCCGATCCCGAGGTCACGGCGCGGGTCGACGGCGCACCGCTCGGCCTCGGTGCGGGTGCGGGTGAGCAGGCTGCGGCCGTCGTCGCGCAGCCCGGCGGAGCGGGCGACCTGCTCGGCGACCTCGGCCATCTCCTTGCCGCTCTTGAGGCAGGCCTCGGCGTTGCGGCGGTCGACGTGGCGGGGGTCCAGCGCGACCAGGCGGCGGGCAGCGTCGAGCACGTCGGCGGTCGGGGCGTCGCTACGGTCGGCGTAGCGCACCACGTTGGACAGCACCGTCCGGGCCCGGTGCTCCTCGGCGAACCCGAGCATCCGGGCGGCCCGGGCCACGTCGCCCTGGGCCTGGTGGTGGACCACCTCGACGACGACGCCGTCGTGACCGAGCACGTCGCGCCAGGCGTCCAGGTGGGCCAGAGCGAGGTCGGGGCGGCGGGCGGCGACCGCAGCCCCCAGCTCGGAGCTCGGGCCGAGCAGCACGGCGACCGACCCGGCCTGGGCGGCGGAGCCGGCGTGCTCGGCGACCAGCGCGAGGCTGCTGACCGGTCGGCCGCGCTCGCCGGCCAGGTGGGTGGCCGACACCAGCCGGCACAGCGCCGCCCAGCCTCGGCCGTCGCGGGCGAGCAGGGTGAACCGCGGCAGGCCTCTCGTGGCGTCGGTGCCGGGTCCTTCGGGCTCGGTGAACGCACCGCCTCGGGCCGGGCTGCTCCGGGTCGGGACGGTCCGGGTCGGCTCGGCCCAGACCGGCTGCGTCCGGGCTGACCCGGCCCGGGCCGACCCGCCGCCGGACGACCTTCGACGGGCAGGCTCGACCGGACGGGCGGCAAGGTCGACCCCGAAGATCGGCCGGATCCCCGCGGCGGCGCAGGCCTTGGCGAACTTCACCACGCCGTACGCCCCGTCGCGGTCGGTCAGCGCCAGGGTGTCCATGCCGTGGTCGGCGGCGCGCTGGACCAGCGCCGCCGGGTGGCTCGCGCCGTGCCGCAGCGAGTAGCCGCTGGCGACGTGCAGGTGCACGAACGGGTCGCTCACGCCGGGTCCCCGATCGACGTCGCAGTCCGGTCCGAGGTGACCGAGCGGTCCGGGGGTCCTTCGAAGCGGGCGTACGCCGTTGCTCCCGGCGTGCCTTCCCCGGCCAGCCCGGCGAGGACGGTCTGCTCGGCGACCTGTCGGAACGCCTGGGCGTCGCGGAGCAGGTCGTCGGCCTGACGGGAGGTGACGACGTCGCGGCCGGCCTCGGCGGCGGCCCGGGTGCGGGCGCCCTGGGCGAAGAAGGCGGCCCACTCCCCCAGCTCGGGGGCGACGGCGGCCAGCAGCACCCAGGCACTGGTCGGCCGGCCGCGCTTCTCACCGGGAGCGGCGCGACAGGCGAGCACGGCCGCGGCCGAGCGCAGGGCGGCGAGGTGCGCGGTCGCGTAGCGCTCGGTCGGCCGGGTGGCGCGGGCGGCCTCGGTGAGCCCACGGTCGGCCAGCGTCAGCAGCTCGGCCGCCGGCCGGGTCACGGCGGGCCGGGCCGGCGCCGGGCGTTCGGGGGCGATCGTCATCGGGTCACCGCCCCAGGCCGTGCGGGAGCAGGGAACAGCGTCATCAGTCGACCACCCGGGCGAGCGTCCAGGTGTTGGTGGACCAGGTCAGGCACAGGTCGTAGACCCCGTTCCCGGCTCCGTGGGCCCGTCCGCTGCCGGCCTCGACCCGCCACCACCGCTGCTCGGCGTCGTCCAGACCGGCCGGGCCGACAGCGGCACCGACGTCGGGCGCCGGCTCGCCCCAGGTGCGCTGGGCCCACTTCGGCGAGGACGGGAGGGGCGCGGTCGACAGCGGGGCCGGCCGGTCGCCGGGCCGGGAGCTGTCGCCGGTCGAGAGCGAGGCCACGGCAGGCGTGGCCCACCATCGGCCGGCCTCGATCCAGTGGGCCAGGACCTCCTGGACGAGGTAGGTCCGCCCGCGCCAGCGGAACTCGGTCGGCTCGTCGTCGCGACGGCGCACCTGCACGACATCGGTGAACAGACGGGTCATGGGGCGCTCCTCCTCCGGGGCAGGCCCGACCGCACGGTGCGGTCGAACGGGTGCCGGGGGAAGACGGCGCGGGCGGACCGCCTGCCCGGGTGAGAGCGCTTCCCCACGCTCCCGCCCGGGCAGGACGGTCCGCCCGCCGGTGCGCGAGGGTCGAAGACGCACACCGGCGGACGGGGACCCCTGGGAAGGGGCCACCCACGGCGGAGCCCGCGAGGCCCTGCCGCTGCTCTGGCAGACTCGAACAGGTTGCTGCCGGTCAGGCTGACCGATCGCCCTCTGCCGAACGCCTGTTCGAACTAGGCAGACAGTAGACCCTGCCACCGACAGAACCGTCAACCCTCGACCTCCGGTCGACCGCCCCCCTGCCAGCACGGCCGGCGGGCCTCCACCGCACCTCTCAGTACGTCCGTGATCTTCCCCGTACGGTCGACGAAAGTCCGAAGTGCCGGATCTCTGCGGAAGATCGCCCGCGAAGCCCGGCGCGATCTTCCCCGTACGGTCAAGAAAAGTCGGTTCTGCACCTTCTTTGGGGAAGATCACCGATCTGGAGAGCAGCAGGGGCATCAGCCACGGCTGAACGTCACCGTCACCGCTCGGACCTACAGTCGAAGCCATGCTCGAGCTCGACGACCTCACCAAGTCCTACGGCGACCTGCGGGCGCTGGACGGCGTCAGCTTCACCGTCCCCCGCGGGACGATCTTCGGCTTCGTCGGCACCAACGGCGCCGGCAAGAGCACCGCGATGCGCATCGTGCTCGGGGTGCTGTCCGCCGACTCCGGCCGGGTGTGCTGGGAGGGGCAGCCTCTGGACGTCGCGGCCCGCCGCCGGATCGGCTACATGCCGGAGGAGCGCGGCCTCTACCCGAAGATGCGCGCCGCTCACCAGCTGGCCTACCTCGCCGAGCTGCACGGCGTGTCCTCGGGCGCCGCGGACCAGGCCGTCCGACACTGGCTGGACCGTCTCGGCCTCGCCGAGCGCGCCGACGACGCGGTGCAGACGCTCTCGCTCGGCAACCAGCAGCGCGTCCAGCTCGCCGCCGCGCTCGTGCACGACCCGGAGGTGCTCGTGCTCGACGAACCGTTCTCGGGCCTGGACCCGGTCGGGGTCGACGTGATGGCCGGCGTCCTGCGCGAGCGCGTCGCCGCGGGGGTCGCCTGCGTGTTCAGCAGCCACCAGCTCGAGCTGGTCGAGGGGCTCTGCGACCGGGTCGGCATCATCCGCGCGGGTCGCATGGAGGCGGTCGGCACCGTGCGCGAGCTGCGTCAGGGCCGGGAGGGCCACCGGCTGCGCGTCGACGTGCAGGGTGCGCCCGAGGCCTGGGCCGACCGCCTGGCCGTCACCGTGCTCGAGGACGGCACCCAGGACGGCGTACGCAGAACCGTGCTCGACCCCGGCGACGTCGGTGAGCAGGACGTGCTCGACGCCGCTCGACGGGCTGGTGAGGTCACCCACTTCAGCCGGGTCGAGCCGACCCTGACCGACCTGTTCCGCTCGGTGGTGTCAGCGTGAGCGAGCTGTCGGCGGGCGCCACCGTCGCCCTGATCGCACGGCGCGAGATCACCGAGCGCACCCGCGAGCGGGCCTTCAAGATCTCGACCGGCATCACGCTGCTCATCGTGGTCGGTGCGATCCTGGCGATCAAGATCTTCGGGGGCGGACCCACGACGTACGACGTCGGCGTCGGCCCGGGTCAGCAGGCCGTCGCCCAGGCCATGGTGGCGCAGGCGAAGCAGACCGACGTCAAGATCGACCTCACCCAGCTGCCCGACGCCGCTGCGGCCAAGGACCGGCTGGACGGCGGCGACCTCGACCTCGCGCTGGTCGACGGGAAGCTCGTCGTCAAGAAGGACCTGAACAGCGAGCTGGAGTCTCTTGCGACCTTCGCGAGCCAGCAGGTGCAGGCCCAGCAGACCCTGGGTGACGTCGGGGTCGACGGGGCGACGATCGGCAAGGCGCTGTCGCCGGCGCCCCCCGCGGTGGAGACTCTTCAGAAGGTCGATCCCGACCGAGACACCCGGCAGGCGGTCGCGTTCATCGCGGTGATCCTGCTCTACGGCCAGCTGATCAGCTATGGCATCACGGTCGCCAACGGCGTCGTCGAAGAGAAGTCGACCCGGGTCGTCGAGATCCTGCTCGCCACGGTCCGTCCACGTCGTCTGCTGGCCGGCAAGGTGCTCGGCGTGGGTGCGATCGGGCTGGCCCAGCTGCTGCTGATCGCCGCCGTCGGGGTCGGGACCGGCCTGGCCACCGGCACGTTCTCGCTCGGCGCCGGGGTGCTCGGCATCATTGTCCAGGTGCTCGTGTGGTTCGTCCTCGGCTTCACCTTCTACGCCGTCCTCTACGCCGCGGGAGGGGCCACGGTCAGCCGCCAGGAGGACCTGCCGAACGCGACGAACCTGCTCACCTTCCTGGTCGTCGGCAGCTTCTTCGCGGCCGTCTACGCCAGCAACGCCGCCGGGAGCACGGTCACGACCGTCCTGTCGTACGTCCCACCGTTCTCCGCCCTGGTCATGCCGATCCGCTACGCGGCCGGTGACAGCGCCTGGTGGGAGGTGCTGCTCTCGATGGGGCTGCTGATCATCGTCACCGGCGCGCTGCTGAGCCTGGCTGCGCGGATCTACGAGAACGCGGTGCTGCAGACCGGCGCCCCGACCGGCTGGCGCAAGGCGCTCACCGGCACGTCGGCGTAGGACAGCTCACGAGCACGAACGAGGACCACGTCGGGAACGGTGATGTCCACGCGGACCATACGCACACCCTACTCAGGGGGCCTGTCGTCGGGATGGGTGTGCGGCGTCTGCGGCGCGCCGACCGAGGCCTCCCGGCCGGGCAGCGCGATGCGGTAGAGGCAGGCGTCGCAGTTCATCCGTACGTCCTCGCCCTGCGCCTCGCGGTAGCGCTCCAGCAGCAGGCCGGCCAGCGAGGCGTCCGCACCGAGCGGCGCCGCGACCAGCACGTCCACGCCGGGAGCCTCCGCAGCCTGCCGGGCGACCATCGCGGGCAGCCGGCCAGGTCCGAGCGCATAAGGAACCAGGGACACCCGGGCATGACCCAGGCGTCGTAGCCGGTCCAGCGCCTCGGGCACCGTCGGTCCGGTGGCCGAGGCGAAGGCGACGTCGACCGACGGCCAGGGCCGGCCCTCGTACAGCAGCCTGCCGGTCGCCAGCACCGAGGCGTTCGCGTCCGGGTCGAGCGCTCCGACCGCGACCAGCAGCACCGGGTCGGCGTCCGGCGCCCCGGCCTCCGCGAGCCGGCGGGCCAGCAGCTCCACGAGCACCGGGTGCGGACCGAGCGGGCGGCCGTAGCGAAGCCTGATGCCGGGGTGCGCCGTCCGTCCGAGCTGGACGGAGGCCGCCACGTCGGTCTTGCTGTGCGAGGCCGGGGTCAGCAGCAGGGGCAGCACGACGACGTCGGTCTCCCCCGCCGCGACCAGGTCCGCGAGCGCCTGGGCCATCGACGGCGAGGCGTTGTCGACGTAGGCCGTCGTGGCCCGGACCCCGGTCTCGCGGACCCGTGCGAGCAGGTCCTCGACCACCTGCTGCGGCGCAACCGCCTTCGAGCCGTGCGCGACGGCGAGCAGGTGCGGGGTCACGGGACGCTCCTGGCGGCGACGACCTCGCCGACGACGACGACCGCCGGGTTGCGCAGATGAGCGGCGTCTCGGGTCGCGTCTGCGAGCGTGGTGATCACGGTGCGCTCGGTCGGCAGCGAACCGTCCTGGGTGATGGCGACCGGGGTCTGCGGCGAGCGCCCGTGCCGGACCAGCGCTGCGCAGACCTGCTCGAGGCGCCCGACCGCCATGAGCAGCACGATCGTGCCACCGAGCCGGGCCAGCGCCGACCAGTCGACGGTCGAACCGGGATCGTCCGGGGCGAGGTGGGCGCTCACCACGGCGAACGACTGGTTGACGCCTCGGACGGTCAGGGGCACCCCGGCGAGCGTCGGCACCCCGAGCGCGCTGCTGACCCCTGGGACCACCTCGACGGCCACCCCGGCGCGCGCACAAGCCTGGATCTCCTCCATCCCGCGGGCGAAGACGTGCACGTCGCCACCCTTGAGCCGTACGACGTGCTGCCCCTGCAGCGCTCGCTCGACCAGCAGCGCCTCGATGTCGCGCTGCCCCCAGGACGGCCCGCCGGGGGTCTTGCCCACGTCGATCACCTCGGCGGCCAGCTGCAGGTGCGGGGCGAGGCGGTCGGCCACGACCACGTCGGCCTCGGCGAGCAGCCGACGGCCGCGGACCGTCAGCAGGTCCGGGGCGCCGGGTCCGCCGCCGACCAGGGCGACGCTGCCGGGGCCGCTCCGCACCCGCCGGACCGGCAGCGCACCGGTGTCGAGCTGCAGGGCCACCGCGTCCCGGACAGCCACGGCACGGCGGGGGTCGCGGCCGGCGGTCACCGACACGACCACGTCGCCGCTGCGCGCCACGGCGGGCACCCAGACCTCCGACAGCGAGGCGTCGTCGGCGCGGACGCACCAGGTCTGCCGGTCGGCACAGGCCTGCGCCACCTCAGCGTCGACCACCCCGGTGGCGGTGACGACGAGCCAGGCCCCGTCCAGGTCGACCGTACGAAAGGCGCGCTGCTCCCAGACCCCCGGCGCGTCCTGCGGAACCACCCGCGCCACGCCGTGCACGTCGGCCCCGGCGTCGGCGAGCGTCCTTGCGCGGCGCAGACCGACCGGGCCTGCGCCGACGACCAGGACCCGCTTGTCCTGCAGGTCGAGATGCAGCGGGGTCACGCCGTCAGCCTGCCCGCGACCGTCATCGGCGGCCGGTCAGGCCGCGGCGGGCCAGGACGGCGCGCTCGAGCGGTGCGAAGACCAGCAGGTCGACCGCGAGGCCGACGAACAGGATCGCGAGGATGCCGACGACGATCCCCGGCACGTCGAACAGCTGGCGGGACTGGTCCAGCAGCTGGCCGAGCCCGAAGCCGAAGGTCTGCGACGAAACGATCAGCTCGGCGGCCATCAGCGACCGCCAGGAGAACGCCCAGCCCTGCTTGAGCCCGCCGAGGTAGCCGGGCAGCGCCGCGGGCAGCAGGACGTGCCGGGCGAGGGTGAGCCCGCGGGCGCCGAGCACATGCCCGACCCGGCGATAGAGCGGCGGCACCTGGTCGATCCCGCTCATCGTCCCGTTGACGATCGACGGGATCGCGCCCATCAGGATCACGAAGTAGATCGTGCCCTCCGACAGCGAGAACCACAGGATCGCCGCCGGCACCCAGGCGACCGACGGCAGTGCCTGGAGCCCGCTGATCAGCGGCCCGAAGGCGCGCCTCAGGAACGGCACCTGGGCGAGCAGCAGACCGATCGGCGTCGCGACGAGCACCGACAGACCGAACCCGAGGACGCCGCGCTGCAGGCTGGTGAGCACCGCCTCCTGGACCCGGCCGCGCCCCCACTGGTCACGGGCGCTCTGCCAGACCTCGACCGGGCTCGGCAGGGTCTGCGGGTCGCGCAGCACGACGACGGCCTGCCAGAGCGCGAGCAGGGCCAGCAGCGCGAGCAGCGGGGGCAGGGCGTTGTGCAGGACCCGCACCCCCCAGGGCGTACGCGGCTCGACCGGCACGGCCTCCAGCGCGTCGAGCCCGGCCGACAGGTCGGCTCCCGCGCGGGAGGTCTCGATCACCGGGCCCGTCACGAGGACGACCTGCTCATGCGGCGTGCCGACGGATCTCGGCGGTCAGCGCCTCGGTGATCTCGACCGACAGCGCGGAGACCGCGGGCGACTCGATCCGGCGAGGCTGGGGGATGTCGACCGCGTACTCCGCCGACACCCGCCCGGGCCGCGAGGACAGCAGCACGACCCGCTGACCGAGCCGGACAGCCTCGCGGACGTTGTGGGTGACGAACACCACGGTCGTGCCGAGCTCCTGCCAGATCCGGGTCAGCTCGTCGTGCAGGACGTCACGGGTGAGGGCGTCCAACGCCGCGAAGGGCTCGTCCATCAGCAGCAGCGTCGAGCCGACCGCGAGCGCCCGGGCCATCGCGACCCGCTGGCGCATGCCCCCCGACAGCTCGTGCGGACGCTTCTCCCCCGCACCCTCCAGGCGTACGAGGGCCAGCAGCCGCTCGGCCTCGACCCGCCGGGCGGCCTTGCCGACCCCACGCAGGCGCAGCGCCAGCTCGATGTTCTGCGCAGCCGTGAGCCAGGGCATCAGGGCGGGTTCCTGGAACATCAGCGACGGTCGCGAGCCCGGCACGGTGATCGTCCCGGCGGTCGGGGTGTCCAGGCCGGCCATCAGGTTCAGCAGCGTCGACTTGCCGCAGCCCGAGGCCCCGAGCAGGCAGACGAACTCCCCCGGCTCGATCCGCAGCGACACCTCCGACAGCACGACCGGTCCCTTGCCGAACCGCTTGCTGACGCCGTCGACGCAGACGGCCTCGCCGCATGTCTGCAGCGTCCCCAGGGCCCCGGTCATGACGCGACCCCCAGGCCGGCGTCACCGACGGTCGGTCGGCCGGCCTCGGTGAGCACCTGGCGCAGCAGCCGCAGGTCGTAGAGCCCGCGCAGGTCCGGGTCGGGGCGTCCGAGCCCGAGCGAGGCTGCGCGCCGGGCGTCGACCTCGAGCGTCGCCGCGAGCGGGTCGAGCGTGGGGGTGAGGTTCTCCAGGGCCCGGTTCAGCACGGCGGGCGCCAGAGCCTGGCCGCTGTCCGTCTCCAGCTGCTGACCGATCTGCGACTGCACCCGGGGCGAACCGGTGCGCAGCGCGTCGTCGACGGTGACCAGGCCGCGCAGCAGCGCGCGGACGTCGTCGGGGCGCTCGGTGAGCACGTCCTGGCGTACGACGAGCTGGGTGGTGACGAAGGCGCCGTCGGGCCAGAGCGAGGCCTCGTCCACCAGGACGTGCCCGCCACCCTCGGTGACCAGCCGGGTGGCCCACGGCTCGGGCACCCAGCCGCCGTCGATGTCACCGCGCTGCAGCAGGTCCAGGGTCTGTGCGCTGGCCTGGTTCACCACGTCGACCGTGAGACCTTCGGCGGCGAAAAAGCTCTTGGCCGCGACGTCCTGGGTGTTGCCGAACTGCGGGGTCGCGACCCGGCGCAGCTGGTCGAGCCGGGTGACGCCTTCCCGGACGACGAGCGACGCACCCCCGGACGCGCTACCGGCGACCACCCGCAGCATCCGGCCCTGGGTGCCCACGTAGCCGTTGACCGCCGGGTTCGGACCCACGAACGCTGCGTCCACCGCACCCGAGGCGAGGGCCTCGATCGTGGCCGGTCCGGTGGCGAAGACCGACGTCTCGAGCCGGGTCCCGTCGAGCGCACGGGCCAGCTCGCCGGACGCGACGCCGTAGAGCGCCGCGGCATGCGTGACGTTCGGGGAGTAGGCGAGCCGCAGGACAGGGTCGGGCGAGGTGGCGGAGGCGGTGCCGCAGGCGGTCAGGACGACCGTGACGAGGGCAAGCAGCGGGAACAGGGAGCGCAGGCGCACGGGGGACCTTCAGGACGGGGCGGTCAGGGGGACGGGACGTGCTTCGCCGGACATCGCGTCCCCGGTCGGCAGGAGTCGATGCACCAGCCCACCCACGGCGTACGGACCCAGTCGCTCATGCCCGTACGCCGACCTGGCTGCCGATCATGCCGGCGGCGAGGGTGGCTCCGGTGGCCTGGTCGATGAGGATGAACGCGCCGGTGCGCCGGTCGACCAGATAGTCGTCGGCCACGATCGGGCTCGCGGTGCGCACGGTGACGTGCCCGATCCCGTTGAGCCCGAGCTCGGTGACCGGCGCGCGGGTCAGCGTGGTGACGTCCAGGCTGTCGTGCAGGGTCGTCACGATCGCCGGGACCGTGCGGGTGGTGTGCTTGAGCAGCAGCCGCGTGCCTGGTCGCAGGGGCGCGTCCGCCATCCAGCACAGCGTCGCCTCGAAGCTGCTCGTGGGCTCCGGCGGGTCCCCGGCCGCGACGATCATGTCGCCGCGGGAGACGTCGAGCTGATCGGTCAGGCGCACCGTGACAGCCTGGCCGGCGACCGCCTCGTCCAGCCCGTCCTGCGCGTCGAAGGTGTCCAGCCCGGCGATCGTCGTGCTGCGCCCGCCCGGCAGCACGGTGACCTGCTCGCCGACCCGCAGCACGCCGCTCGCCACCGTGCCGGCGTAGCCGCGGTAGTCCGGCCGCTCGGTGCTCATCGGCCGGATCACGTACTGCACCGGGAACCGCGCGGGCCTGGCCTGGGCGTCGTCGCGCTGCAGCTCGACCCGCTCCAGGTGCGCGAGCAGCGTCGGCCCCTCGTACCAGCCCATGTTCGTCGACGGCTCGACGATGTTGTCGCCGTGCAGCGCCGCGACCGGGATCGCAGAGACGTCCTTGACCGCCAGGTGCCCGGCCAGCTCGGCGAACTCCGCGACCACCTGGTCGAACACGGCCTGGTCGTAGCCGACCAGGTCCATCTTGTTGACCGCGAGCACCAGGTGCGGCACCCGCAGCAGCGCCGACAGCGACGCGTGCCGACGGGTCTGCTCGACCACGCCCTTGCGCGCGTCGACCAGCACCACCGCCACGTCCGCGGTCGAGGCGCCGGTGACCATGTTGCGGGTGTACTGCACGTGGCCCGGGGTGTCGGCCACGATGAAGCTGCGCGCCGGCGTCGCGAAGTAGCGGTAGGCCACGTCGATCGTGATGCCCTGCTCGCGCTCGGCCCGCAGCCCGTCGGTCAGCAGCGCCAGGTTGGTCCAGTCGTCACCGCGCTCGGCCGCGACCCGCTCGACCGCGTCCAGCTGGTCGGCCATCACCGTCTTGGAGTCGAACAGCAGCCGGCCGATCAGGGTCGACTTCCCGTCGTCGACCGAACCGGCGGTCGCGAAACGCAGCAGCCCCGCCATCTTTTGCTCACTCATGTCAGAAGTACCCCGCCTTCTTGCGGTCTTCCATGGCGGCCTCGCTGGCCCGGTCGTCGGCGCGGGTGGCGCCGCGCTCGGTGATGCGGGTGGCGGCCACCTCCTCCACGACCTCCTCCGGCGTGCTCGCGGGCGATTCGACGGCTCCGGTGCAGGACGCGTCGCCGACCGTCCGATAGCGCACGATGCGCCGCGAGACAGCCTCGCCCTCGCGGGGCATCGAGTGCTCGGTGACCCCCAGGATCATGCCGTCGCGCTCGAAAACTTCGCGCTCGTGCGCGTAGTAGATCGC
>JBBSTI010000116.1:0-11488 GCA_038236005.1 Mycobacteriales bacterium
AAGCCCATCTCGTGGGTGACGACGACCATCGTCATGCCCTCGTCGGCGAGGCCTTTCATGACGTCCAGGACCTCGCTGATGAAGTCCGGGTCCAGCGCCGACGTCGGCTCGTCGAAGAGCATCACCTTCGGCTGCATCGCGAGCGAACGGGCGATCGCGACGCGCTGCTGCTGACCACCGGACAGCTGGGCAGGCATGGCGTCGGCCTTCTTGGCCAGCCCGACCCGCTCGAGCAACGCCAGGGCTCGCTCGTTGGCCTCGGACTTGGACACGCCTCGGACCTTGATCGGGCCCAGGGTCACGTTGTCGAGGACGCTCTTGTGGGCGAACAGGTTGAACGACTGGAAGACCATGCCGATGTCGGAACGCAGTCGTGCCAGGTCCTTGCCCTCGGCCGGGAGCAGCTCACCCTCCAGCCGGATCTCGCCGGAGCTGATCGTCTCCAGGCGGTTGATCGTGCGGATCAGGGTGGACTTGCCGGAGCCGGACGGTCCGAGGACAACGACCACCTCGGCGGGCTGCACCTGCAGGTTGATATCGGTAAGGACCTGGAGATCGCCATAGGACTTGCAGACCTTGGACAGGGTCAGCAGCGGCTGACCTGAGCCTTTGCTGACGGAGACCATCCGCGAACAGTTGCACCACCGGCCGTGCGCGTCCACTGTGTGTCCAGAACGTGATCTTTTCTCAGCACGACCCGGGGCTAGACGACCGGCGCGCTCGGCATACGGAACGGCCGCGGCGGCGGTTTCAGGTCGGCGCGCGGGCAGTCCGCGAGGCGGTAGCCACCAAACCCGAGGGCCTCGTCGCAGAGCGTCTCGACGGTCCATCCGGCCGCCTGCCCGAACTGGGTGATCGTCGCGCGATAGATGGTGATGGCATAGCGGGTGGGTGCCCCGTAGGTCACCTGCAGGCTGCCGATCAGCACCGCGTCTCCGGCCGTGCCGCGCGGCCCGTCGAAGGGTCGGTCATAGCGCTGCCAGAGCGTCGGGCTGCTCCACCAGGTGCCGCCGCCGTGCACGTCGTGCAGGGCGAGCTCGACCAGGACCTCGCGGGCGGCCTTCTCCGGCAGCACCGCCGCCGGTCGGATCACCTGGATGACGGCTTCGTCGGAGTAGACCTGCGCGGCCAGCTCTTCGAGGGGGTCCATGTACAGGGTCTCGGCAGCCGAAGGCCTCGACTCAACCGTGGGTCGACGCAGCACGGCGTCGGGGTCGGGGTCTCGAACGGCACGACGGCGCCGCCTGCAGCCGGGTCCACCGTCAGGACCAGGGCCCCGTCGGCGAGGACGGGCCGGACGAAGTCCCGGGTGACCAGCGGGGTCTGCGGGTCGGGCACCTGCCCGCCGAGCAGCACGACCCGGTCGACGATCCGCAGCGCGTCGGCCACGGTGACGGTGCCGCGCAGCCGGTCCAGGCCGGGCAGGTGGACGAGCCGTCCGCCCGTACGGCAGAGGTGTGCGCTCGCCGCCGCGGCGGCCCCTGCCCCGCGCTCCGGACCGACGGTCTCCCGGAGCAGCCTGAGGTCGGCGCGGGGTGAGACCTCGATCGACAGCGAGACGTGCTGGGGTGCCTGGCAGGCGCACAGGTGCGTCGCCACTGAGACACCGTCCGGGCCGAGCGCGGCCACCACGAGCGCGGCCAGGCGGTCGGCGTCCGCCACCGTCGGGCAGAGGACGTCGACGCCGAACACCGTGGGCACGCTCAGGACGACGGGTAGACGAAGATCGGGTTCGTGTAGAACCACAGGTCCAGCCAGGGATCGGCGTCCCCGACCACGTCCTGCACCGGTCCGGCCGGATCCACCGACGCCCCGTGCAGGCCGGTGCCGAGCCGGTTGCCGTCCGACCCGCGCAGACGGAGGTAGACCGGGCCGTCCAGCTTGCCGAGGTTGGTCACCACCGTCTTGGTGCCGGTGATGCCGCGGGCGTCGAAGCTGCCGTAGACCCGGGTGCCGGGGGCCCGGAAGCTGTCGGTGTCCGCGGTCGGGCCGGTGATCTTTCCCTTGATCAGGTCGACCTTGGCCAGCCTGGGCACGAACTCCGACCAGTTCGGGCGGGTCGCGGTGGTGATGGTCGTGATGACCTCCACCTTGCTGCCCTTGGGCGCGACCAGGACCCCGCCGAGCGGGACCTCCTTGCCCCCGGCCCGGACCCGGACGTCGAGCGAGCCGAGCAGCCCGCCGTGGTCCACCCACACCCGGCCCGCCCGCAGTCCTGCCATGACGGCGGCGTAGGAGAAGTCGGTCGAGCCCACGTGCGTACGGCTGTAGTAGCCCGGCCAGAAGTCGCCGTTGTTGAGCTTGGGACCGCTCGGGTCGTACACCGGGTCGCCGTAGAAGCCCTGCGTCGCAAAGTTCTGGTCGCCCCGCTGCGCAGTCTCGGCGTAGACCTGGTGCGAGTCGGAGTTTGCGGTGATCCACCACGGCTTGCCCTCGGCGAGCAGGCTGTCCCAGAGTCCGCCGACGGTCGAGGTCATCCAGTCGAACCCGCCGTACGTGCGGTAGCTCTCCAGCGGGTAGCCGGCAAAGCTGGCCGAGCCGGGGGAGTTGTCGTAGTAGCCGCGGCCCGAGCCGGGGCCGATCGGCGCGGGGATGCCGGCGGCCTGGTGCCCGGGGGCGCCCTCCATGCCGACGGCGATGCTCGGGGCGGTGTCGCGCCAGCCGCGGATCTCGTGCGGGCTGTCGATGCCCTTGCGGGCCGGGTGGTTGGCGAACATCAGCGCGTCCTGGACGCGCTTGCTGTCGACCGCGGAGGCGAGGTAGGTCAGGCCGGTACGGGCGAGCGCCTCGTTCTCCGGGGTTGATGCGCTGCGGGCGCGGGTGCCGTCCGGGCCGGACCCGTCGTAGTCGGTCTCGAACTGCTTGAGGACCGCGACCTCGTTCGCGCCCGGGTGCACGAACACGGTGCCGTGCTCGGCGGCCGGGATGTTCCACTCCAGGCCCTGGAACACCAGGGTGTCTTTGACCAGCGCCCGCGCGGCCTTGATGTCCGGGTTGGTCAGCTCGACGCCGATCCGGGTGTGCTGCGCCGTGCCGTGGTCGGTGATGACCATCCAGTCCAGGCCGTACGCGTTCGCGTGCTGCACCTGGTCGATGACCCGGTAGAGCGCGTCCGGGGAGTACTGGGTGTGGATGTGGTGGTCGCCGGACAGCCAGCGGAAACCGCCGAGCGGGGACGGGTCGCTGCGCGGGACCGAGCCGTCGGCGGCGCGCGCCGGTGCAGCCTGACCGAGGCCCAGGGCGGACAGCGCGGCCGTGCCGGCACCGAGCACCCCGGCGGACTGCAGGAAGCGTCGCCGCCCGAGCTGACACGGGGCGAGCTCGGTGTCCGGGACCTCCAGGTCCATCGCGGCCGGCAGCGTCACCGGCTCGTGGCTGTGCGGGTGCGGGTGGTCGTGATCGTGGTGGTCGTGGCTCACAGGGGTCCCTCCAGCGGGTTGTCCGACGGCCGGGATGCTGTCGGGCCCAGGGGACCAGGACAGGCCTGTGCGGCGTACGCCGGGTGAACGCCCGACGACAGGTCCGTGCGGGCCCGCCGTACGCGCCCGCGTCGTAGCCTTGACCCGGTGACGACCTTCGACGGACCGCGGACGTACGAGGTCCGCACCTACGGCTGCCAGATGAACGTGCACGACAGCGAACGCATCGCTGGTCTGCTCGACGAGGCGGGCTACACGCCGGTGGCGCAGGACACGACGCCGGACGTGGTCGTGTTCAACACCTGCGCCGTACGGGAGAACGCCGACAACCGGCTGTACGGCAACCTCGGGCACCTCAAGCCGGTGAAAGACGCGACCCCGGGCATGCAGATCGCGGTCGGTGGCTGTCTGGCGCAGAAGGACCGCGCGACGATCACCGAACGGGCGCCCTGGGTCGACGTGGTGTTCGGGACGCACAACGTCGGCGCGCTGCCGGTGCTGCTCGAGCGAGCCCGGGTGGAGCAGCAGAGCCAGGTCGAGCTGCTCGAGGCGCTGGAGACCTTCCCGTCCGCGCTGCCGGCCCGTCGGGCGTCCGTCGCGAGCGCGTGGGTGAGCATCAGCGTCGGCTGCGACAACACCTGCACGTTCTGCATCGTGCCGGCGCTGCGCGGCACCGAGCAGGACCGTCGTCCCGGTGACGTGCTGCGCGAGGTCGAGGTGCTTGTCGAGCAGGGCGTGCTCGAGGTGACGCTGCTGGGGCAGAACGTCAACTCCTACGGTCGCAGCTTCGGCGACCGGCTCGCCTTCGGCGCGCTGCTGCGGGCGGTCGGCAAGACCGGCGTGGAGCGGGTCCGGTTCACCAGCCCGCACCCGCGCGACTTCACCGACGACGTGATCGACGCGATGGCCGAGACGCCTGCGGTCTGTCCGTCGCTGCACATGCCCCTGCAGTCCGGGTCGGACGCGGTCCTGAAGGCGATGCGCCGCTCCTACCGCTCCGAGCGCTTCCTTGGGATCTTGGAGCGGGTCCGGACGAAGATCCCGGACGCGGCGATCACCACCGACATCATCGTCGGCTTCCCCGGCGAGACCGACGCCGACTTCGAGGACACCCTGAGGGTGGTCCAGGCCAGTCGGTTCTCCGGCGCGTTCACCTTCCAGTACAGCCCGCGTCCCGGCACGCCGGCGGCCACGATGGGCGACCAGGTGCCGCCCGAGGTGGTCCGCGAGCGCTACGACCGGCTCGTGGTGCTGCAGGACCGGATCACCTACGAGGGCATGCAGGCCAAGGTCGGCACGCAGGCCGAGGTGCTGGTGCACGCCCCGGTGGGCCGCAGCGGGCGGATGTCCGGACGGCTGCGCGACAACCGGCTGATCCACCTCGCACCCCACGACGGCGTACGGGTCGGTGCCGTCGTCGAGGTCGACGTGACCGGGGCCGCGCCGCACTATCTGCTGGCCGACGGGCCCGTGCTCGCGCACCGGCGCACCCGGGCCGGTGACCTCACCGAGGCAGCGTCAGCGGCGACCGGGCCGGCCGCCACGATGCTCGGGACGCCGACCCTGCGGCCCTGAGCGGTGGGGGTCAGGCCCTCCCAGGAGGTTCGGTGGGGGTCGAGGAACCGCGAGGGTCTGGTGAGGGCGCAGACGTGCCGGTCGGCGACGGCGGTGCGACCAGGGGCGGGGGCGTCCCGGTCGGTGCGGGCTCCCCGGGTTCCGGCGACGGGAGCGGAGGTGCCGTCGGGTCGACCTGCGCCGCGCCGCCGCGGGTGGGCTTGCCAGCGAGGCAGGTGGTGCACGAGCTCCAGTCCTCGCGCGTGGACCCGGCGGTGACGTCGAAGCCTCGTCGGTGGTCGAACGCGTCGACGAGCACGGCGCCGACCCCGACCGGGAGACCGACGAACCGGTAGCCGGTCTCGGTGATCGTGGCGACGGCGGGCGCCAGTGCCATCGGGCTGCCGGCAGCGGTGGCGATCACGGACAGGGTATCGACCGTCTGGGCAGTGCCGTCGACCGGGCTGGCGTGGTCGCCGACCAGCGTCGCCCCGGGGGGCAGGACGGTGTCGGCGGCTGGACCGCAGGCGGTCGGGTTGCCGGGGAAGCTGCCACCGCCGACCCAGACCGGCGAGAGGTTGCGCGTCGCCCGCGTCTGAGGGACCCCCGGAGCGGTCGGGGCGAGCATCAGCGACCCGCCCGAAGGAACTGCGAAACGACCGTCACCGCCGGTGCGAGCGGCGACCGTCACGGACACCGCGCCGTCGGCACCGCGGACGAAGCGTGCGACGACGAGGTCAGCGAGCGGCGCTCCGCCGGCGTCGACGGCGCGTCCGTTGCTCGTGCGGCACCCGGCAGCGAGGTCGCCGACGGCAGCCGCCGGGACCGTCGTCGAGGGGATCGGGCTCGACGGGTTCGGGCCCGACGGGTTCGGGCCCGACGGGTTCGGGCCCGGTCGGGCTGAGGCGGAGGGGGCGACGGCCCTGCCGGTGGAAGGGGGCTGCGAGAGCGACGGGACCGTGGCGGACCCGGACCCGGACCCGGACGGGGAGCGGGACGGGCGGGAGGAGGCCGGCGCGGACGTCGACGGGACCGGCGCCCCGGACGTCGCCTCGGCAGTGACGGGCGCAGGCACGACCGGGTCCTGCTGCAGGCCGAGCGGCGAGGTCGCCTCGAGAAGGGGCGCCGCCATCGGCATCAGCGCCTGCTCAGGGCCGGTCCGCAGACCGGACACGGCGGCCGCGCCCCCGACGAGGGCGCCCGCGACGACGACGGCAAGCCCGACGGTCAGCTGCGCGCGGCGGGACCGGCGCCGTTGCCCAGCCCCGACGACGGCGGCGTAGGTGCCGACCGGGGCGTCCAGGCGCAGAAAGCCCTGGTGCGGCAGCTCCTCGAGCCGCACCGGGACGTCCGGGTCCCGGTCCGCCGGGTGCTCGGGTCGTCGACGGTCATCCACGTCAGGTGACTGCCATCGCGGCAAGCAGCGCCGTGCGGCCTTCCGACAGGGACCGTTTGATGGTCCCCTCCGGTCGGTTCAGCGCCGCAGCCACCTGGGCTACCGGCAGGTCGGCGTAGTAGTGGAGCAGCACGGGCATCCGCAGCCGTTCCGGGAGCCGTTCGACGAGGTCGCGCAGCCACGGGTCGGCGGCGGGCGTCGTCGCGTCGGTCACCTCGGCGATCCGGTCGGACAGGCGTCGGTCCCGGCTCTGGCGCCGCCAGTGGTCACGGGCCTGGTTGGCGGCGACGGTGTAGAGGTAGGCGCGCGGCTCGCGGACCGTCGTCCAGCGACCGAGCAGCCGGGCGAAGCTCTCCGCCGCGATGTCGTGAGCGACGTCGATGTCACCGACCAGGGACGCGCACCAGCCGGCCAGGCTCGGGTAGTGCTGCACCCACAGCGCCAGCGCAGCCTCTTCCCGGCTGCTTCGGGCCAGGGTCGGGATCGCCGCGACGACGGGGAGGGCGCCACCGTTCGTCATTGATGTCGACGCTGAGCTCACGAGTCCCCTTCGTCCTGTCTCACCACGTACGACGCGTGGGGAGGCTCACAGGTTCGCACTATCTTCCATCGATGTGAACATCGACGACGTCACGACGTTTCTGAAGAGCTCCAGCGAGGCGGAGATCGCGACGGCCGTGGACGACCTGGGGGTGCCGGTCGTGCTCGACGTGGTCTTCGACGGGATGGCGGAGCGCTTCGGCGTACGCCCCGGCAGGCTGCCCGGGACGCTGGCGTTCGGGCTGGACCACGGCGGCACGACGTACGCCCGCGGGGTGGCCCTCACCGAGGGCGGTGCACGGTCCGTCACCGAGCCTGCGGACCTCGTCGATCCCAGGGCGACGATGAGCTTGTCGCTGGTGCGGCTGCTCCGGGTGGCGGTCGGTGTCCAGGACCCCAAGCGGCTCGCGCTCACCGGTCGGCTGCGGCTCTCCGGGGACGTGGTCTGGGCGATCACGACGCTGGGCTCGCTGAAGCCGTGAGCCGGCCGTGACGGGGGGGACGGAGGGGACGGTGATCGCGGTCGTCGGTCCGACCGCGACCGGCAAGTCCGACCTCGCGGTGCAGCTCGCGCAGCGCCACGGAGGCGAGGTGGTCAACGCCGACTCGATGCAGCTCTACGCCGGGATGGATGTCGGTACGGCCAAGCTGACCCTGGCCGAACGGGACGGGGTGCCGCACCACCTGCTCGACGTCTGGCCGGTCAGCCGGACGGCCACCGCCGCGGACTACCAGCAGCTGGCGCGTGAGGTGCTGGACGACGTCCTCGCCCGCGGCGTGGTCCCGGTCGTGGTCGGCGGCTCCGGGCTCTACCTGCGCGCGGCGCTCGACGACCTGCGCTTCCCGGGCACCGACCCGGCGTTGCGGGCCGAGCTGGAGGCCGAGCTCGCCGCGGTCGGTGCTCCGGAGCTGCACGCCCGCCTGCACGCACTGTCGCCGGAGGCGGCGGCCCGGATGGAGCCCACCAACGGCCGGCGCGTCGTGCGGGCGATCGAGGTGGTGACGCTGACCGGGGAGATGCCCGGGGCGCTGACGTCCTACGACGCGCTGTACGACACGGTCCAGGTCGGGCTCGACCGCGACGACCTCGCCGAGCGGGTGTCGCTGCGGGTCGACCGGATGTGGGAGCAGGGCCTGGTCGCCGAGGTTGCCGCCCTGCCCGGGCTTCGCGAAGGGCTGACCGCCAGCCGGGCGCTGGGCTACGCACAGGCGATCGCGCAGCTGGACGGCACGCTGACCGAGCCCGCGGCGAGGGAGAGCACGACGGTCGCCACCCGCCGGTTCGTGCGCCGTCAGCGGGCCTGGTTCCGTCGTGATCCTCGGGTGACGTGGCTGCGGCGGGACGGGACCGAGCTCGACCAGGCGAGCCGGCTGCTGGGGACCGGGGTGGCGTCGTAGCGCACCGGCCGTTCGAGCGCGGTCCGCTGTCACCGTCCCAGACGGCTCGAGCCGGGCGGTTATCCTCGTGGGGTGAGGTTCTGGAAGGGCCACGGCACCGGCAACGACTTCGTCCTGCTGCTGGACCCGGACGGCTCGCTCGTGCTGACCGACGCACTGGTCGTGGCCCTGTGCGACCGCCGGACCGGGATCGGCGCCGACGGAGTGCTGCGCGTCGTGCGCAGTGACCGGGTCACCGACGAGACGGTCCCGGCCGGCGCCACGTGGTTCATGGATCACCGCAACGCCGACGGCACCCGTCCGGAGATGTGCGGCAACGGGCTGCGGCTGTTCGCCCGCTTCCTGGTGATCGAGGGGATGGTCTCGCCCGGGGAGGTGGAGATCGCGACCCGCGGGGGCCTCAAGCAGGTCCAGGTCAGCGACGGCGACGTGACGGTCGACATGGGGCCTGCCGTGATCGGTGAGCCGGTCCTGGTCGACGACCAGGTTGCGACCTTCGTGGACATGGGCAACCCGCACGCGGTGCTTCCGGTGCGTTCGGTGGACGCGCTGGGCGAGCTGCACCCGGATCGTCTCGACCTCAACGTGGAGTACGTCGAGCGCGCCGGGCCTGCGCACCTGCGGATGCGGGTGCACGAGCGGGGCGTCGGCGAGACGCTCTCCTGCGGCACCGGGGCCTGCGCCGCCGTCGTCGCCGACAGCCTCGCCGGTGGCGCCTCGCGCGGGACACCGGTGCGGCTCGACGTCCCCGGCGGCACCTTGACGATCACCTGGCGCGAGGACGGTCACGTGCTCCTGCAGGGACCGGCCGTGCTGGTCGCGTCTGGGGAGTGGCTGCGCCAGCCGGACCTACTCGAAGCACACGACTGAGCTGGCCTCCGCGGACTGGACCAGGATGCCGTCGGCATCCACGTCGGTGTGGACCGGATAGCCGAGCAGCGGGGCGGAAGGATGGTCAGGCCCGGAAAATCCTGGGTCGTGGGCTGCGTCCACCCGAGCCTGCCGGTGGTCAGGTCCAGCACCTGGGTCTGGCGGTCGGCGTGGACCCAGGCCAGGCCGCCGTCACCGGTCAGCTCCTGGTCGCCGAGCAGCCCGTGACCCGGGATCGGGTAGCGCCACCGGACGCTGCCGGCTGGGCACCCTGGCCGCAGCCGGCCAGCAGGACGGCCGCGGCCGTCACGGCGGGGATCCTGATGCGCCTCATCCGGTGCCCTTCACGCCGGTCGGACGCAGCGTGTCCCTGATCGGTTCGCGCGTCCACGACCGGGCCTGGCGACAACTCCCGTGCCCTGCCCGGCCGGCCGTGTCACCCTGGTGGGGATGACGCGACCTGTGCCCGACCCCGACCTGAACAACTCCTCGACCGTCCCGGCGACGATCGAGCTCGACGACGACCTGCTGCCGCCCGCCCCGAGCGCGGCCCCCGAGCCGACGATCGGCGACCTCGACCTGGAGGCCCGCACGGGGCTGCGCAGGGTCGCCGGGATCCGCACCGACCTTCAGGACGTCACCGAGGTCGAATACCGCCAGCTGCGTCTGGAGCGGGTCGTGCTGATGGGCGTCTATCCGTACGGCGACGCGGTCGGTGCCGAGAACTCGCTCGCCGAGCTGCAGGCGCTTGCCGAGACGGCCGGCTGCGAGGTGCTCGAGGGGCTGGCCCAGCGTCGCGAGAAGCCTGATCCCGCCACCTATGTCGGTTCGGGCAAGGCGCGCGAGCTGCGCGACGCCGTGCTCGCCAGCGGCGCCGACACGGTGATCTGCGACGGCGAGCTGACCCCGGGCCAGCTGCGTCAGCTCGAGGAGATCGTCAAGGTCAAGGTGATCGACCGGACCTGGCTGATCCTGGACATCTTCGCCCAGCACGCCACGTCCAGGGAGGGCAAGGCGCAGGTCGAGCTGGCACAGATGACCTACATGCTGCCGCGTCTGCGTGGTTGGGGCGAGGCGTTGTCCCGCCAGGGTGGTGGCGCGGGCGGTGGCGCGGGCGGGGTCGGCACGCGCGGGCCCGGCGAGACCAAGATCGAGACCGACCGTCGTCGCATCCGCAACCGCAAGTCCAAGCTGTCTCGCGAGATCGCCGAGATGAAGACCTCGCGCGACACCAAGCGGGCGTCGCGCGAGCGGGGCGGGGTGCCGTCGGTCGCGATCGCCGGCTACACCAACGCCGGCAAGAGCTCGCTGCTCAACCGCCTCACCGGGGCGGGGGTGCTGGTCGAGGACGCGCTGTTCGCGACGCTGGACCCGACCGTGCGCAAGGCCGAGACGCTCACTGGTCGTGACTTCACCCTGACCGACACCGTGGGTTTCGTACGCCGGCTGCCCCATCAGCTCGTCGAGGCCTTCCGGTCGACCCTCGAGGAGGTGGCGGGCGCGGACCTGCTGCTGCACGTGGTCGACGGCAGCCATCCTGACCCGGTCGGCCAGCTCGCGGCCGTGCGTGAGGTGCTGGCCGACATCGGCGCCGACACGGTGCCCGAGATCGTGGTCGTCAACAAGAGCGATCTGACCGACCCGCTCGTGCTGGGCTCGTTGCAGAGGCGGGAGAAGCAGCTGATCGCCGTCTCTGCCGTGACCGGGGCGGGGATGGACGAGCTGCAGGCAGTGCTCGAGGACCGGGTGCCGCACCCGGACGTGCTCGTCGACGTGCTTCTTCCCTACGACCGTGGCGCCCTGGTCTCCCGGGTGCACGACGAGGGTGAGGTGCTGGTCGAGGAGCACGGCGGCGACGGCACGCACCTGGAGGCTCGGGTCGGACATGCGCTGGCCGCCGAGCTGGAGCCCTTTGCAGCCCAGGGGGCCTAAAGGCTCCAGCCCTGGTTCGTCGCGCTACAGCTTGCGCAGCACCGTGACGACGCGACCCAGGATGGTGGCCTGGTCGCCGGGGATCGGGGCGAAGGATGCGTTCTGAGGGAGGAGCCAGACGTGTCCCTCGCGGCGCGAGAGGGTCTTGACGGTGGCCTCGCCGTCGATCATCGCCGCGACGATGTCGCCGTTGTCGGCGTCGGCCTGCTGGCGCACCACGACCCAGTCGCCGTCGGCGATCGCCGCGTCGATCATGGACTCGCCGACCACCTTGAGCAGGAACAGCGTGCCGCTGCCGACCAGGGAGCGGGGGAGCGGAAAGACCTCCTCCACAGACTCCTCGGCGAGGATCGGTCCACCGGCGGCGATCCGGCCGACC
>JBBSTI010000117.1:0-11394 GCA_038236005.1 Mycobacteriales bacterium
AAGATCAGACCGGCCAGCCAAGGACCCAACAGCACGACACACCGGGTGGTCCCATGACTGGCAACCCAGGTGGTCCCATGACCGTGGCAGAAAACCGGTCAGGACGGTCCCATGCTGATGGCAGGCGACACCATGATCTTCGCGATCGGGATGGATTACACGGTCTTCCTGCTCGCCAGCGCCAAGGAGCACTGGGAGACCTCCGGTGACCCGAAGAAGGCCATGATCGGCGGCATCGCGCACTCCGGACGGGTCATCTTCGCCGCCGCGGGCGTCATGGTCGCGGTCTTCTTCACCTTCGCCCTGTCCGGCCCGCTACCGCCCAAGGAGATGGGTGTCGTGCTCGGCATCGCCGTGCTGCTCGACGCCGCCCTCATCCGACTGCTGCTGCTGCCCGTCCTGATGCGCCTCACCGGCCGGGCCGCGTGGGCCTGCCCGACCCGGCTGCGCCGGGTCCTGCCCGACATTCGCTTCAGCCACTGACCCCGGTGGATATTGCGCCCTTCCAGCTCAGCGCCAGTACCCAAGTGTCCACCGGCCTCACGTCGCATATGACTGATCACTCGCATCGCGGGCGTGACTCAGCTGCCGACCCGCTGGAGCTGGGAGGGTGGGTGGGGGACCGGCGCGGAAGGCGGCGTGGGGCCACGGCGGCAGTCGCAGGGGCGAGACCGTCAGCCCGGCCACTACTCAGTCCGAGACGACGAAGAGCACCACCCGGATCCGCTCAGCTCCCGGGGTTGACGACTGTCTTGGCGAAGGTCCCCTTGGCCGAGCCGGTCAGTCGCACGACATAGAAGCCGCTGTTGCCGTCGGTGTACCAGATGTCGCCGGTTGCGCCGTCGTACGCCGGGGCGCTCATCGCGAACGAACCGGCGCGGGTCGGCGAGGTTGCCACGCTGCCGAGGACCACGGGCTGATTGAAGTAGGCGATCTCCTTGGGCTTGGCGACGTTCCCGATGTCGAAGACCCGAAGGCCGGACATGATGAACGAGCAGGCAAGGATCTGCGGGTCGACCCGGCTCGGCAGGGAGCAGTAGTGGCCCTGGTAGCCCTGGAAGGCGTTGCTGTTGCCTGGGTCGGCGTCCAGATCCGGACCCTGTGCAGCGGCCTGATTGACCGCTAAGCGAAGCTCCGACACCACGAACGGCTGCGTGATGTCATTGATGTCGATGATCCGCCCAGCGCCGATCGCCGCGCCGGAGCCAAATTCGTCGATCTCCATGACGTACTTCTTGCCCTTGCTGGTAAACGGCACGGCGCTCTGCGGGGTGCTCACCGACGGCCAGGTCAGCCGGCTGATGACCGGGACGGTTGGATTGGGCACGCGCTGTTGAACCTGCCGGACGTCAAGGACGGTCATCCCGGAGAAGCCATCGCCTATCGCAGCCTCGCCGATGAACAGTGTGTTGCCGTCATTGCTGACCGACAGGCCGTGCGACCCGTATTCGGTGCTCACCCAAGCGAGCTTCGGTAGGGCCGGGTCCGCGAGGTCGATTGCTGTGACGGTGCGTAGGAACAAGGACCCGACGTAGTACGTCAATCCGTCGGGGGCAAAGCCGCCCTCGTGGCCAAGCACGCCGAGCGGCGTGGTGGAGATCAGCCGCGGCGTTCGGCAGTCGGCGCTGACGTCGTATACATCGACGATGCCGGGCTCTGCCGTCGGGGAGGCGAACACCGCGACCAGCAGCCCGCGCTTGGCGTTGAGCCGCAGCGACTCGTGCGGCGAGGCCATCGCGACGGTCTTCAGCGTCGCGGTCAGCACCGGCTTGGCCGGGTCCTTCATGTCGTAGACGTAGGTCCCGGCGCCGGTGGTGCCCTGATCGGGGACGTTCTGCGGGAACAGCAGCGTGGTGTCGGCGTACGCACACTCGTTACCGGCTGTGTCGACGTAGCGCTCGACCCGGTAACCGCCGGTCGTGCCGGTTTTGGCGACCTGGACGGCGTTGCAGCTGTAACCCTGGGCGTAGCGACCGCTCGCGACGTCGGCCAGCGGGGCGCGGCCCTGGGTGTTTTCGGGCAGCGACCCGGCGTCGCAGGACGCAGCGGGGGTCGGCGGCGGCACCGAACCAGCGGGGGCCGGTGGCGGTGCCGGGGCTGCGGCGGGCAGGGCCACAGCGGCGACGGCGGGAGCCAGCGGCGGCACCGAAGCTTCGGGGGCGGCGACAGCGGCAACGACGGTTGCGGCGCCAACGGCGAGCAGCGTGGTGGACAGCAACAGCCGGCGGGACAAGGGCGAGAGCATTGGGGCACCTAAACTTCCGGACCGCCAATTACGGCCGTTCGAGCAGTTAATACCGTCTGGACCAATAAGTACAGCTGGCCACCTGTCATCGTCGGCGCGAGATCACACCGATGACCGACGCCAGGGGGGTGCTGCCCCGGTTCACTGGCGACGCCGTGCACAACGCCTGGGCGCCCTACGCCACCTCTACCAGCGCCACGCACGCCCTTCGCGGCGCGCACGTGCTCCGTGAGGTGACCGCGGTGATCGACCTGGCCCCGGCCAGAACGTTCTGATGGACTTACCAAGGATTGGCGCCACGCGGAACCGACGCAAGGAGCCGTACGCCATGACCAGAAGACTGAGCACCACCGCACTCCTCGCCCTGCCGCTGATGGCAACGCTGATGATCGGGGCAGTTCCCGCCTCAGCCGAGACACCGCCCCGACCCGACTGCGGATACGGCGACACGAACCACGCACACCAGGCGGCACCCGGACAGGACCCCGTGGGGTTGCGTCCTGGCAGAGGCACCGGCGATGAGAACCATCAGCACACGACGCCGCCCGGTCAGGCTCCGGCTGACGGTGGAGACCAGAGCGGTCCGATGCGCGGCTGCAAGCAAGACCCCCGCCCCTGACCCGCGCCGTCGCCCGCAGATCCTCGACAGCGGTGAGAACGACGCGCTGGCCGGCCTCGTGGACGTGAATGCCGACACGCGGTTACCGCAGCAGGGCGATACGTCCCGCTCACCGATCGGCTACGGAACAGGTGCGCCGATCCCGAGCTGGGTCGCTTGCTCGGTGAGGAAGTGGCATGATAATGGCATGAATCGAACACGCTTGAGCACCACGGTCGACCCAGTGCTGCTCGAGCGCGCCCGCAGCCTTCGCTTCGGGACCACCGACGCCGCGCTCGTCGACGAAGCGCTGTCGGCGCTGCTGGCTCGACATCGCTCGGGCGAGGTGGACGCGAGCTATGCCGCCTACGACGAGCACCCCCTGAACGAGCCCGACGAGTGGGGCGACCTTGCGTCGTTCCGACGGGCGGCAGCCGCGTCGTGACCGGGTTGCCTGCCCGCGGCGAGGTGTGGTGGTGCGAGATGGCTGAGATCGGTCGCCGCCCGGTCGTCGTCCTGTCGCGCGACGCCGTGATCCCCCGCCACCGTCGGGCCCTGATAGCGCCATGCACGACGACCATCCGTGGGCTCGTGAGCGAGGTCGTCCTCGACGTTGGAGAGGACCCCGTCCCTCGCCGTTCGGCCGTGAACCTCGACTCGGTCGAGAGCGTGTCGGTCGCCGTGCTGGTCGACCGGCTCGGACGGCTGAGCGACACGCGGATGCGCGAGGTCTGTGCAGCGCTCGCCATCGCCGTCGACTGCGAAAAATGACCATGAACGGGCTGGCGCTCGTGACGACCACGCAAAGGCGCAGGGCGGGCCGCTGACCGATCGGCCGCGGGACGACCGTCGCAGGTGTGACCGATGCGCCCGACCACTGTGGGAGGGCCGACGGCGCTAGGGGCGATCTCGCTCACCGGGCCGAAGACGCCTCGTCCGCAGCTCGGCATCTGGGACGACGCTGGCTCCATCGGTGGAGCCCCTGATGGGGTGGGGGGCCATCAAAGGTTCCCCTGAAGGCGCCGGGAACATCAGGGGAACCCCTGATGAAGCCCGGGCCCACGAGTCGAACGCTCCGCGCACCGGCCAGCACGACGTCCGGCCGGTGCTGCCGGATCGCCCCCGCGATCGCTCGGCGCAGCACTAGGTCGTGCTCGAGCACGCCGTCTGGCAGCCCGAGGAGATCGACCTGCGTGACCCCGACCCGGCGCGCGGACTCCCGCTGCTCGGCCTCGCGGACGGACCGCGCCTGGTCAGGGTGCATCGCGTCGATGCCGGCCTCACCGCTGGTGACCATGGCGTACGCGACCTGCTTGCCCTGTCCGGTCCAGCGCGCGATCGGATCGCGGCCGCAGGCCCGTACTCGAGGTCGTCAGGATGCGCGGCCACGGCCAGCAGGCGCTGCCAGTCCTCGTCGAGATGCTCGAAGGGCTCAGGTGAGGTCATGCGGACAGCCAACAACCCCGGCCTGATGTCAAGGTGGCTTCCGGCCTGGGTGATCTCGTGTGACCCTCCCCCGACGACAACGCTCCTGCACCACGGCTTCGGGCCGCCAGAAGCCTTCCCCGACTGCCCTTTGGCTGTCAGGGCTACTTGACTAACAGTCAAGTAGCCCTGACACTTGTCGGCATGGGGCGAACGTCGGCGCAGGGCCGCAGCAACCACGTACGGACAGCCCGCCGAGCCGCCGGACGGACCCAGGCCGAGCTCGCCAGCCTGGCCGGCGTGAGCCGGCAGACGATCGTCGCGGTCGAGGCCGGCGACTACGCCCCCTCGGTCTACCTCGCCCTCGCTCTCGCCGAACACCTCAGCAGCACGGTCGAGGAGCTGTTCGACCCCGAGCCCGCCCCCCTCGACACGACCACCACCACGACAACCTCCGGAGCAGAGTCATGACGACCAGGCAGACCCCCCTCATGCGCGCCGCCCGCTTCGTGGGGGACCTCGGGAACCCGTTCTACGAGGAGGAGCGGCACCGCGACGTGTGGAACGAGGCCTCAGCCTTCGGCCTGCAGCTCGCCCTGGTGACCGCTCTGCTGTTCGCCACCGTCAGCATCTGGATCGTCGGACGACCAGCACTGCCGTACGTGGAGATCGGGCTGGTCCTGACCGGGGCCGTCGGCGGGCTGACGATCCTGTACGCACAGCGGCTCGGTGTGGACGTGCTCGCACCCCAACGGCTCCAACGAGCACGCATGATCCCGCTCGCGGTTCTCGTCGTCGCGCTGCTCGCCGGCATCCTGCACGCCGACGCGACCTCCTGGTCCTGGTCGACCGCGGCCGGCACCGTCACCGGCATCCTGGTGGTCGCCGGAGCGATCGTGCTTGCCCGGCGGTTCGCCCGGCCCGACCAGCCGTCCGACTGAGCGATCGGCAGTGGGACGACCCCCCGAGACGGTGACCGGTCTGCCGTACCCCTGGGGGACGGCTGACGGCGCCTGAGGCGATCGGGTCCCTAGCGCGTTGCTCATCGTGCGTCCTGCGGGACGGCGCTGGCTCCATCAGGGGAGCCCCCGATGGAGTGGGGAGCCATCGAAGGTTCCCCTGAAAGCGCGGGGACCATCAGGGGAGCCCCTGATGAGCGTCCGGTCGAGGATCCGGGCACAGGGCAACCGCGCCGAGCCTGTGACCGAGCCCCCGCAGCACCTACCGCGCCCACCTCCACACCTCCACACCTCAGAGCACAAGGCGCCAGGCGCGACGGGGTGACACACATCAACTAGCTCCACTGACTGCCGCGCATCGCGTTCTCCTCGCTGGACAGGTCGCCGACGGCGACACAAGATCGGACCGCACGCTCCACTAGCTCCACTGACTGCCGCGCATCGCGTTCTCCTCGCTGGACAGGTCGCCGACGGCGACGAAGGGTCGGGGTAGACATCGGCAGTGTGGCGTGGTTCGGTAACACCTGTCACCTGGTGTGGGGTCTTGGGTGCGCAGCGTGAGGAGGCGGCTGGGTGCGAGGAGCCGCCGGCATGGCTTCTTACGTGCGGCATGCCGTGTCCGATTGGGCTGTGTCCGGGCTACCAGCGCCGGTCCGTGCGTACGTCGTCGGGCTACCCGTCCTGGCGCTGGTCGCGGCGGTGTTCCTGGTCGGGCAGGCTTCGTGGGCTGGCCCGGACGCCCTGCTGGCGGGGGTGCTGCTGGTCGCCGGCGGGTTGTCGGTCGAGGCGACTCGACGGATCGGCAGGCCGTCCAACACCCTGGTGAAGGACATGCTGTCGGTGTGGTGGCTGCCGGCGGCGGTGCTGTTGCCTCCGGCGTACGTGCTGCTGGCGCCGGTGCCTTTGCTGGCGTTGGCGCAGTGGCGGGTGCACGCAACGCTGTGGCACCGTCGGATGTTCTCGGCTGCCAGTATCGGCCTGGCCTACTCGACCGTGTCGTGGGGGTTTCACGCCGTCCTGGCGCGCTCCGCCGGCCCGCTGCCGGAGCCTGGTCTGCTGTCGTGGGCGCTTGCCGTTGCTGCGGCGGGTGTGGTGGCAGCAGCTCTGAACGCCGTGCTGGTCGCGGTGGCGGTGAAGGCGAGCGACGCCGAGTCGCGGTGGAGCGACCTGCTGGGCGACGCGGAGCGGCTACGCCTGGAGGGGGTGGAGACGTGTCTGGGCGTGCTGGCCGCACTTCTGCTCGGTATCGACCCGCTGCTGGTGGTCTTCCTGCTGCCGCCGGTGCTGCTGCAGCAGCGCGGGCTGATGCATGCGCAGCTGCGCGCGGTCGCGATGCTCGACGTCAAGACCGGGTTGTTGAATGCCGGGGCGTGGGAGCGCGAGGCCGACGCGAAGCTGCTCGCGCTGCGCCGGCGGGGCCAGAGCGCTGCAGTGCTGCTGATCGACCTAGACCATTTCAAGTCCGTCAACGACCGGTACGGACACCTCGTGGGAGACGAGGTGCTGCGGGCTGTCGCCGGCGCACTGACCGGCGGGGTGCGCGAGGGTGATCTGCTCGGCCGCTTCGGCGGGGAGGAGTTCGTCGCACTGCTCCCGGCAGCCGACGCTCCGGAGGCCGGCGTGATCGCCGAGCGGCTGCGGAGCCAGGTCGCCGGTCAGCTCGTGGTCCTGGACCACGGGGACGCGGTCGGCGTCACCGCCTCGATCGGGGTGGCGGTCAGCGACACGAGCGACCTTTCGCTGCTGGACCTGCTCTCCGCCGCCGACCGCTGCATGTACCAAGCAAAAGCTGGCGGCCGAAACTGCGTCCAGCGGGAGCCCCAGGCGGCGCGCCGGTCCTGACACCTCGAGGGCAGAACGCCGCGGCAGCCCACGGCGGCGATTCGGCACGTTGACGCGGTCGTTGCGGCCGCGGCAGGACCGCCGAGCCGCGGGGTGCCGCTCTCCCTCGGGATCACCCCCGACGCGGTCGGTCGGTCAGCTGTTGCCTGCGAGCAGGCCTTGGCTACTGGGCCTGCTGGCCGTCGCCTGGCTTGTCAGGCCCTTCGCCCGCTCACAGGTCGCCGAACGCCCTCTCGCGCTCGAGCGTGGACCGAAGGCGTACGGGGCGCCCGCCAGCGCCGACCACCGGATGTCGCGTACTGACGCGTCGATCGGTCAGTGGGCGTGTGGCTGGATGGCCTTGGCCAGGTACATGACGGTGTCGGCGTCGTGCAGGAGCTGCTCGGCGGCGTGGTGCGGGTCGCTGGTGGTGGCGATGCCGATCGAGGCGGTGACGGTGATCTCCCTTGGTTCGGCTCGCGGGTCTTCAGGCGCGGGGTGCACCAGGACGGGTGCGGTGAGCGCGGCGTGCAGGCGCGCGGCGACGCTGTCGGCCTCGGCTTGTCCGCTGTCGGTGCACAGCACCACGAACTCGTCGCCGCCGAACCGGCTGGCGGTGTCGCCGGGGCGTTGCAGGTGCTGCAGCCGGCGGGCGACCTCGATAAGGACCCGGTCGCCGGCGGCGTGCCCGTGCGTGTCGTTGACGGCCTTGAAGTCGTTGAGGTCGCAGAACAGCACGGCGACGGCAGAGGGCTGGCGCAACAGCCGGGCCAGGGCGACGTCGAGCCGGTCCCGCAGCAGGAGCCGGTTGGGCAGGCCGGTGAGCGGGTCGTGCAGCGCCTGGTGGGTCAGGTCGGCCTCGGTGGCCTGGCGTTCGCTGATGTCCAGCACGTGCACGACCAGGTAGGAAGCGACGTCGTCCCAGCCGCCGTCTGGGCCGGCCGGGTCGGCAGCGGGTGGGTTGGGCACCAGCGCGCAGGACAGCGAGACCGGCACCTGATGGCCGTGGGCATGCCGCAGGCTGCTGACCGCGGCCTGCCGGAGCAGGCCCTGCTCGAGCATCTGCCGACGGCCGGCAGCGATCGCCTGGGACCGGTCGTGGTCGGCAAGGTCTTCCAGCCGGCGACCCAGCAGCATGTCAGGGCGGTACCCGAGCAGGTTCCCCAGCGCGGCGTTGACCTGGACGAGCAAGCCGTGCAGGCGCCGGACCCGCAGCACACGCGCGGGTGCACCAGTCTCGCTGGGCCCGGCAGGCCCCGGTGGCAGCTCCGCCGGCCGTCTGCCCGCCCGAAGTCAGCCGGGCAGGGAACCGCTGCGGACGAGCTGGTCGGCGATGTCGTGGAGCTTGACGTTGCGGTGCTGGCTGGCCTGGACCAGCAACGCGAACGCCTGCTGGCCGGTGACCTTGTGGCGTTCCATCAGGATGCCCTGGGCCTGGCCGATGAGCTGGCGGGTCGCGATCGATCGGACCAGGCTGGCCTGCTGGCGCACCGCGGCGTAGGCGATCGCGGCGTGGCTGGCGAACAGCAGCCCGACGTGCTCGGACTCGTCGTCGAACGCGCCCGCGGTGCGGGAGAACAGGTTCAGCGCCCCGAGGTTCTCGCCCTCGACATACAGCTGGAACGACAGCATCCCGGCCGCGCCCAGCGCCAGCGCGCCAGCGGTGAACTGCGGCCAGCGGGTCTCGCTCGCCATATCGGCGACCCGGACGGTCTCGTGCCGGTAGGCGGCGTCCAGGCACGGTCCCTGACCGGTGCGTTCCTGCAGCTCGTCGACCAGCCGCGGCAGCTCACCGGACGCGGCCTCCGAGCGCACGTGCCGGCGGGCGGTGACCACGCTGATCGAGCCCTCGTCCACGCCGGGGATCACCGCCACCGCAGCCTGCACGATCTCCTCCAGGGCGCCCTCGGGGTCCGGCTGCTCCTGCAGCTCCCGCGCCAGCTCGCTGAACCGCGCCGCGAGCGCGTCGTCACCGTCGCTGCTGCCGGTGTCCTGCGCGGACGGCTGCCCGCGCCCGCCGGCTGTCCCGTCGTCGAGCTCGCTCACGCGCCCACCCCTTCCTTGCTGCCGGCCACCGGGCCGCTGCTGGTCATCTAACAGGGCTACCGCTCTTACCTGCCCGAGCAGGACCGGCCTGTCGCGCAAACGGAGACTGCCCTGGCCGCACCGGTGACAAGACGTGTCTGCAGGGCCTACCATGATCACGCGCACGTCGGTGCCGGCCTTGGGGCTGCAGGGCACGGGTACCGGCCCGCGCTGGAGCACCATGACCGGTCTCGACCCCCAGCAGAACCCACCCCTCGCGTCTGCCCAGAGCCGTCTCGCGGTCCAACGGACCGAGCACCTGCTCGGCCAGACCCGGCAGGTGGTCGCCGCCAGCCAAAGCTGCTGCTTCGCCTCCCGCGTGCTGCTGGCGCGAGGCGCCGCGCCCACCATCGTGTAGACGCCTGAGCAAGCCGTGACGCGGCGTCGAGCGTGACCGCAGGCAACCAGGGGGCGCTTTCTCCACGCGAGCAGGCGTCGCATCAACGGTGCACGCACGGCTCCGCGTGCGTGCCTGCCCATACGGCCCTGGCACCTGCGCCGCCAGCGAGCAAGCGACGGAAACTACGCCTGAAGGCGTGCGGCAACGCGACCGCGGCCTTCCCGCTGCCCGGGCGGTCCTGTCGCCGGCAGCCGACTGCGGTGCTCGGCTTACCCCGGCGCGCGACGGAACCAGGTCGCACCCGGCCGCGTCCCACTGCCGATCACCGACCACACCTGGAGGCCGCCATGGCACTGTCCGTCCCTCGCAGCGGCCTCGTCGCCGTGCTTGCCGTGCTGGTCGTCGTCCTGGCGGTCGCGGTCGGCTTCGCGCTCACGTCCGGCACGGCCGCCGCGGACACGGCCCCCGAGAGCGCTGACCGCGGGATCCGCGTCGTCGGGGTCGGGACCGCGAGCGGAGCGCCTGACGTCCTGCGTTTCACCGTCGGCGTGGAGGTGACTGCCGACACCGTCGACGCCGCGCTCTCGTCCGCCAACCAGGCAGCCGAGCGCACGATCGCTGTGCTGAAAGATCGCGGGGTGCAGCCGCGGGACCTGCAGACGGCGTCGGTCCAGATCCAGCCTCGCTACGCCGACACGGGGCAGCAGATCACCGGCTACGTCGTACGGCAGGACCTGGTCGTCACGGCCCGCGACCTCGCCGCTGCCGGGGGACTGATCAGCGCGGCGGTCGAGGCGGGCGGCGACGCGGCGCGCCTGTCAGGTGTCTCGTACGCGCTGGAGGACGACGAGACCGTCCTTGCCGCCGCCCGCGACAACGCCTTCGCCACGGCCCGGAGCAAGGCCGAGCAGTACGCCCGGCTGTCCGGTCAGCAGCTCGCGGAGGTCGTGTCGATCGCCGAGGACGTGTCCCAGGGCCCGTTGCCCTTCGCACGCACCAGCGCCCCCGCCGCCTCCGCGGCCCCCGCGGTGCCCCTGGAGGCCGGCTCCACCGAGGTCAGCGTCAGCGTCGACGTGCGGTGGGCGGTCCGCTGACGCCCGCACGTCGACGAACGACGACGACGAACGACGACGAACGACGACGAACGACGATGCGCTGGTGGTGGTGACGGCCGAGACGGGTGACGACATCATCACGAGCGACCCGGAGGACCTCGCTGCACTCGTGGAGACGGACGGTCGACACCTGGGAGTCACCCCGATCTGACCCCCAGGGCTGCCGGACGGCGGCGTTCTTCGTACACTTCCCCGACCGTCGTCCTCGACCTCAGGAGCCCTCGCGTGCGCAAGGTCCTCATCGCCAACCGCGGCGAGATCGCCGTCCGCGTCGCCCGTGCCTGCAAGGACGCCGGGCTGGCCAGCGTCGCGGTCTACGCCGAGCCCGATGCGGACGCGCTGCACGTCAAGGTCGCCGACGAGGCGTACGCGCTGGGCGGTCAGACCCCCGGCGACTCCTACCTGGTGATCGCGAAGATCCTCGACGCGATCGAGAAGTCCGGCGCCGACGCGGTGCACCCCGGCTACGGGTTCCTGTCGGAGAACGCCGACTTCGCCCAAGCCGTCATCGACGCCGGGGTGACCTGGATCGGGCCACCCCCCGAGGCGATCGCCGCGCTCGGCGACAAGACCACCGCACGGCAGATCGCCCGCAAGATCGGCGCGCCGATGGTGCCCGGCACGACCGCGCCGGTCAAAGGCGTCGACGAGGTCCTGGAGTTCGTCGCCGAGCACGGTCTGCCGGTGGCGATCAAGGCGACCTTCGGCGGTGGCGGACGAGGCCTGAAGATCGCCCGCACGCAGGAGGAGGTCCCCGAGCTGTACGAGTCGGCGGTGCGCGAGGCCGTCGCCGCCTTCGGTCGCGG
>JBBSTI010000118.1:0-11209 GCA_038236005.1 Mycobacteriales bacterium
CACAACGACGACCTCAACCAGGTCTCCTGGGAGATGCGTCAGGTCGGCGACCCCCGCTGGGACACCTCGCAGCTGGTCGAGGACATGGACTACGCGGCGTACGCCGAGCTGCTCGGCCTGCGCGGCATCACCGTCAACAAGCCCGAACAGGTCGCGGCTGCCTGGGACGCCGCGTTCGCCGCCGACCGTCCTGTCCTGCTCGACGTGCACACCGACCCCAACGTGCCGCCGCTGCCCGCCCACATCAGCTTCGACGAGGCCAAGGGCTTCCTCACCACGCTGATCAAGGGAGATCCGGCCGAGCCCGCGATGATCCGCAACTCGCTGCGAGCAGTGGGCGCCCAGCTGTTTGCCAACGCGCGCACCGCCCTCTCCCGCGAGAACGCCTGAGCAGTAGACCGACCCATGTCAATGCTGCCTGGTGGCAGCAGGCAGGGCGCAAGATTGTGATGTCTCTCGGTGTGAGTCGGGCGACTGCATGGCGGACAGATAGCAGGCAGCAGCCCGGTAGCGCTCTGACAGCGCTGGGCTTCGGCCTTCCTGCTGGTCCAGCAGGTTCGAGGTCTGCCCCGCCAGCCGACTGGTCGCAGCTTCCCGCGCCCCGACGAAGCCCGGTTCCTGGCCCAGGCTGATCAGGCCAGTGCGGCCCCCCACGTGCTCCGGGCGCCGGCGCCGGGTTCGAGGCGCACCAGGTCCTCTCCAGATGCGAAAGCGTTGGGCGGACACGTCATCGGCTCGGTCCCCAGGCCACGACGCCGTCGTGACGGAGCCAGCGTGTCGCCGGTATACAGCTCGATCACTGGGTAGGCCTGACCGACCCACAGCTGAGCGCAGCTGCCGTCTGCCGCCGTGAGCCGCACCCAGGCGCGGTCGTCTCCGTCCCGGACCAGATCGGTGAAGGGGAAGTCGAGCTGCTGGTCTCCGAGCCGCTTGCCCTCGCCGAAGTCGAACGCCGTCCCCTGCGTGGGCTTGCGGCCGGTCGGCAGCTGACGTGCATTGTCGGTATCGATCATGGTCGCGGCCTTGAGCTCGACCACGCAGTCGTCGATCAACCCGCTGCCGGGCGAGAGGTAGGGGTGCTGACCAGCGCCGTAGGGGCACGGCTCCTTGCCCACATTGGTGGCCGTGGTGGTGACGGTGAGCCCGTTCTGGTCGAGGCTGTACGCGATGCTGACGTCGAGCACGAAGGGATAGCCCTTCAGCGGGTGCAGCCGCGTGGCCATGACGACGCGGCTCTTCTCGTGGGACGTCGCCTGCCAGCTCCGCCAGCGCAGGAAGCCGTGGATCGCATTGTTCTTGTCCGGTTCGGTCAACGCCACCTGATGGTCTGCGCCGTCGAAGTGGTAGCGACCACCGGCCAGCCGGTTCGGCCAGGGCACCAGCGGCGCGCCGTGCGCGCCGTCGCACATGGCGTGGACGGGGTACGGCTCAAGAACGGGGCGACCTGCGACGACATACTCGCGGATCCCGCCGCCGACCTCCACGATCGTGGCGCGTTGTTCGCCCGAGACGATCTCGAACTGTTGTCCGGACGGTGCGACCGTGTTCATGGGACTCCAACGGTAGGGGGCGGGGCTCAGGACTGGCGTTCGCCGACGGCCCGGGAGGTCTGTGCCAGCGACATGGTGGAGATGGCGCCGGGCAGGAACGGGAGCAGGGCCTGCGCGGCACGGTCCTGCCAGGAACTGCCGGGCCTACGCCCATCTCGGACGTCTCGACGCCCGAGCTCAGCGAAAGCCGCTGCCACAGCAACGTCGAGCAGGGCCGGCCGCCACCGGGAGCGGTCCACGAGCGCAAGCCCTGCCGCGGTAAGGCTGTGCACGCTGTCCACCCACACCCCCACGGCGACCACCTGCGCGCTGGGCGGCAGACCGGAGAGCACCGCCTGGGTCAGCTGCCGGGCCCCGAGGACGCGACAGACCCACCGGGCGCGGCTGTCCGTGCGGCCGTCGCCGAGCCGGGAAACGACCAGGTCCGGCGCAGCGAGGCAGGCCAGGCCCCATCCACCCCGGACAAGCTCTGCACGGCGCACGCTCATGTGTCCTCCGTCCATCTAGATTGCTGAGGTTGTGGTGTGGCTGACCGCGCTGCGGCGCTCCAGTCGCGCCGGGACGCGTCGACGAGTCGGTGATGTCCGTCGCGACAGCGCAGCGGGGTGCGAGCTCAACCCGCCCGCCCCGTCAAGATGGCTGGGCCGACGGGAGCGGTGGGAGCAGACGTGCAGCACCCTTGCGCACGACGCCGACGGCAAGGGTCCGCGAGCCACAGTCGAGCGGCGCCGATCGCGCTCCGACTCGGTCGGGACCCGGCCATCGAGTGCGCTTCGCAGACGTCCACGAAGATGAGCAGTGCACGCCGGCCCGACGAGGCAACCGTTGCCCACCGTCCTGTTGGCCACGATGGCGACCCGGGCGGTGTTGGCTGCGAACACGCTGGCCTGCTCTCCAGAGGGCGTACACGGCTTCTGGGTCCGTGTCCCGCAAGGGCGCACAGAAACCCCCGGCGGACGGCGGGCATAATCGTCCCATGCAGCCGCGGGTCGTGCTCGTGCTCGGCGCCTCCAGCGGGATCGGCGCCGCCACCTGCGGGGTTCTTGCCTCCCGGGGCGACACGGTGGTCGGCGTGTCTCGCAGCGAACAGGCGCTCGCGCAGGTCCGCGTCGCCCATCCGACCGTCACGACGGCGGTCGCCGACGTCGTTGACGCCGCCGCGATCCAGCGGGTGGTTGCGGACGTCGTGGCCGCGCACGGCCGCCTCGACGCGGTCGTGCACACCGCTGCTGTCATGGCGTACGGACGGTTTGAGGACGTCCCGGCCGAGGTGTTCGAACGGGTCGTCAACACCGCGGTCCACGGCACGGCCCACGTTGCCCGGGCGGTGCTGCCACAGCTGCGCGCGCAGGGCAGCGGCACGTTCGTCATCGTCAACTCTCTGCTCGGGCAGGTCGCCACCCCCTCGATGGGGGCGTACGACGTCGGCAAGTGGGGGCAGCTGGGCCTGGCCCGCGTGCTGCGTCTGGAGGTGCGGGACGTGCCGGGCATCCATGTCTGCACGGTTTCCCCCGGCGCTGTCGACACCCCGATCTATGACCAGGCGGCGAACTACGCCGGCTCGGGCGGCTATCCGCCGCCGCCGGTCCTCAGCGCCGAACGCGTCGCCCACAAGATCGTGCGTCTGCTTGACCATCCTCGGCGCCACGTCAACGTCGGCCCGGCGAACATCCCGACCGAGCTGGCGTTTCGCTTTGTCCCCGGGCTGTATGAACGCCTCGTCGGTCCGCTCGTGGAGCGGTTCGTGTTCCGAGGAGACCCGCGAGCCCCCGACGCCGGCAACGTCTTCTCTCCCGCCCCCGGGGGCGAGTCCGTCAGAGGTCGCTGGTCCTTGCTCGGTCGCACCCGGGTCAGGGCGCGGCCGGGGAGCACCGAGCAGGCAGCTACCGAGCGATGACCACAAGGTCGTTGTGCTAGGACCGGCTGTGGTGAGGAGCCTCGTCATCGTGGCGACCTCGCAGATGCGTGGGACAGGTAGACGGTGGTGAGCAAGGCGCCGAGGGTGGCTGGCGGCTAGTTGTCGGCGGCGCTGCTGGCCTTGGGTGCTCCGCGGCCCGGTGGGAGTGGCGACGGCCTGTTCGTCCAGGTCCATGCTGCCGGTGCTCTGGGTCGCGGCGTGCCGTCCAGCGGCGGCCGGCGCGGTCTGGCCGGGTGCTAGGCGGGCCTGGGCGAGGGCGGAGGCGTCGGCCGGGACGGCGTCGGCGAGCAGGTCGTTGGACAACCAGATCGGCTCGTCGTGCGGCGAGACCCCGTTGCGGACGTCCTCGGCGCTGCGTAGCTTCAGGATCTTGTGGATCAGCGCGGCGTACCCGACCTTGGCGATCACGTCGGCGATGGTGAAGGCGAGCTGGCGTCCGACGCCCCAGCCGGCCGAGCCGTTGAAGAAGACCGGGACGAGGTAGGCCAGCGGGTAGACGCCTCACATGGCGACCAGCAGCCACAGCGCGTTCTGCAAGGTCTTGCCGGCCTCGGGCAACAGCGTCTGACGGGACTGCTTGACCTCTTTGAAGAACATCACGTAATGGATCACCATCGGGATCGAGGAGATCGTGCCCCAGATCAGCCGGGCGGCGTTGTTGTCGTTGTAGCCGAACACCTCGGCGCCGAGGAACCCGGTGACGATCATGACGAAGGCCAGCGACATCCAGGTGGCGCGCAGCGTGCGGGCCCGGGTGCCGGCCACGGCCAGCACACCGACCAGCTCGACGGTGAGCAGCGGGACGGTGACCGACCAGTCGACATAGCGGTAGCCGTTGCTGAACTGCAGCGCGGAGCCCGACGGGACGTAGGAGGTGCCGGTGTAGCTGAACCCGGTCACCCAGGACAGCGCCAGCAGCCCGTACGCCACAAAGGCCACCACCGGGACCAGCGCCGACACCGTGCCGATCGGCCGGTAGCGGGCCCCGAGCTCGGAGCGGCTGGACAGATGAGCCACACCTCGGGCTTTGGTCACTGGCACGACCACGCGAGCGGCGACCTGTGCGCGCGGGTCGAGCCCAACGAGCTTCTGGAACGATTCCGCGCGGTCCTGCTCAGATGTGCTCCCGGTCAGGGGTGGAGCAGCCCGGGCTACGTGCTGCTGGCTGAGATCCTCGAGCGGGTGGCCGGCGCGCCCTGTCGACGCTTCCTCGCCGACCGGATCTCCGGGCCGCAGGGTCCACACCCGCGCCCGGCGACGCGCGCCCACGGCCTGCTCAGGTCCGGCTGCTCGACACACCATGCAGGTGGCATAGCGGCGGCATGGGCTACGTCGATGTCGAGCGGCGTCTGGTGGTGGATCGCTTCTCGATGTCGAGCAGCGTCTCGATGTGGATCGGCGTCTCGATGTGGATCGGTAACGGTGTCAGGATCAGCGGTTGTGCGCGGGGAGCGTTCGACTCGTGGGCCCGGGCCACACCAGGGGCTCCCCCGATGGTCCCTGCGCCTTCAGGGGAACCTTCGATGGCCCCCCACCCCATCAGGGGCTCCCCCGACGGAGCCGGTCAGCCAGTGACCGCACCATGGGCGGCGGAGCCGACCAGCTTGGCGTACTTGCCGAGCACCCCGGTCGGGTAGCGCGGCGGCAACGGCTTCCAGCCCGCCCGACGACGCTCGAGCTCCCCGTCGTCCACCAGCAGGTCCAGGGTGCTGGTCTCGAGGTCGAGGCGGATCCGGTCCCCGTCCTCGACCAGGGCGATGGGGCCGCCGTCGGTGGCCTCCGGCGCGACGTGGCCGACGCACAGCCCGGTGGTGCCGCCGGAGAAGCGGCCGTCGGTCAGCAGCAGCACGTCCTTGCCGAGACCGGCGCCCTTGATGGCCCCGGTGACCATCAGCATCTCGCGCATGCCGGGCCCGCCCTTGGGCCCTTCGTACCGGATCACGACGGCGTCACCGGCCTGGAGCGTCCCGTCGGTGACCGCGTCCATCGCGGTCTGCTCGCCGTCGAACACGCGCGCGGTCCCCTCGAAGACCGTCGCGTCGAAGCCAGCGCTCTTGACCACGGCGCCCTCGGGAGCGAGCGAACCGTGCAGGATCGTGATGCCGCCGGTGCGGTGGATCGGGTTCGACAGGGCGCGCAGCACCTCGCCGTCCAGCTGCGGCGGGTCGAGGTCGGCGAGGTTCTCCGCCATCGTCTTCCCGGTGACGGTCATGCAGTCGCCGTGCAGCAGCCCGGCGTCCAGCAGGGCCTTCATCACGACCGGGATCCCGCCGATCCGGTCGACGTCGGTCATCACGTAGCGCCCGAACGGCTTGACGTCGGCCAGGTGCGGGACCTTGAGCGCGATCCGCGTGAAGTCGTCATAGCTCAGCTCGACCCGTGCCTCGTGCGCGATCGCCAGCAGGTGCAGCACCGCGTTGGTCGAGCCTCCGAGCGCCATGACGACCGTGATGGCGTTCTCGAACGCCTCCTTGGTCAGGATCTTGCGTGCGGTGATGCCCTTCTCGACCAGGGACACGACGGCTTCGCCGGAGGCGACCGCGTACGCGTCACGTCGCCGATCGATCGCGGGCGGCGCCGCGCTTCCGGGCAACGACATACCGAGCGCCTCGGCCGCGCTGGCCATCGTGTTGGCCGTGTACATCCCGCCGCAGGCACCCTCGCCCGGGCAGGTCGCGCGCTCGATCGCGTCCAGCTCCTCTTGGGTGATCAGGCCCCGCGCGAGCGCCCCGACCCCCTCGAACACGTCGATGATCGTGAGGTCGCGGTCGATCCCGTTCATCCCGGCCAGCTTGCCCGGCAAGGTCGAGCCGGCGTAGAGAAAGACCGAGGCGAGGTCGAGCCGGGCTGCAGCCATCAGCATCCCGGGCAGTGACTTGTCGCAGCCCGCGAGCGTCACCGAGCCGTCGAGGCGCTCGGCGAACATCACCGTCTCGACGCTGTCTGCGATCACCTCGCGGGAGACCAGCGAGGCGCGCATGCCCTCGTGGCCCATCGAGATGCCGTCGCTGACCGAGATCGTCCCGAACTCCATCGGGAAACCGCCAGCCTTGCGTACGCCCTCCTTGGCCGCCTTCGCGAGCCGGTCCAGCGAGAGGTTGCAGGGGGTGATCTCGTTCCAGCTGCTGGCCACCCCGATCTGAGCCTTGGCGAAGTCCTCGTCGCCCATACCGACCGCGCGCAGCATCGCGCGGGCGGGCGCTCGCGCCATGCCGTCGGTCACGTCGAAGCTGCGGGGCTTCTTGTTGCTCGTGGGGCTGCTCATGGTCACTGATCGTAGGCGGCCCGGTCGTGACGAGGTGCGCGACCGGGCCAGGGCGTACGACCGGTGGGAGGATCTCTCCGTGAGCGCTACCGACCGCACCCCTGACCCCGGATCCGACCCCGGAGCTGACACGACCGCACCAGGTCCTGCGCGGAAGCCATTGCGACTCGGGCCCGACAAGATCGTGCTGTTCCCGGTGGTCGTCGCCTTCCTCGGCGGCATCCCGGCCGCGGCCAGCTCGATCGCGTTCACCTGGATCCTGCTGCTGCCGGTCGTCGCCGGCGTCTGGGTCTTTCGGGCCCGGGTGGTCGCGGACGCCGCGGGGATCGAGGTGTGCAACGGCCTCGGGGTGCGCCGGGTCGCCTGGTCCGAGGTCGGCGGGTTCGATGTCCCCAAGCGGGGGTTCGTGCGGCTGCGTCTGCTCCCCGGAGCCGGGCGTGACCGGCTCCCTCTCACTGCCATGCCGAGGCGCGACCTCCCCCGGCTGATCGAGGCGGCGGCCCCCTCGGCCTGAGGACGTGACACGCCCGTCACCCGGCTTCGTCGGTGCGACCAGGGCTGCTACGGCAAGATGGTGCGGTGAGCGCCCCGACCGTGCCCGTACCCGGCACCCCGGAGGTCACGGACGAGGCGTCCGGACCGCGTTCGAGGCGCACCCTGCGCCGCCGCCGCAGCAGACGGTCCGACCCGTCCGGAGCCGGTCCGGCCTCGGCGTCGCCGGATCTCTCCCGCGCCTCAGGTCGTCGCACTGCGGTCGCTCGGGCCGAGGCCACCGCGTGCGAGGCTGCGGCGCCGCCGCCGCGCGGCTACGTCCGTGCGGTCGCTCGACTGATCCACGACATCATCCGCAAGGCCGACCGCGACCGCCTGCTCGGGCTGGCCGGCGAGAACGCCTTCATGGCCGTCCTGACGACCTTCCCCATCCTGATCGTCGTCGCGGCGGTCCTGGGCCAGCTGTCCACGGTCATCGGCAAGGACAACGCGATGCAGGTCGAGGAGTCGGTCCTCGACTTCCTGCAGACCCTGCTGACCGACAGCGCCCAGCCGGCGATCGACACCGCGCGCAACCTGTTCAACACCTCCGGCGGCGCCCTGACCTTGGCCTCGGTGCTCGCGCTGGGTTCGCTGGCCCAGGCCTCCGCCTCGATCCTCAACACCGTCACCCTGGTGTACGACGTGAACGACACCCGTGGCTGGTGGTATCGCCGCTGGCTCGGGCTGCTGATCGGGATCGGCAGCGTGCTCACCGCGGTGGTCGTCATCACCCTCATCGTCATCGGTCCCCTGCTCGCCGACGCCGACATCGTGCAGCGCTTCGGGCTGGACGCTGAGTACACGGTGCTCGCGTCCTACGTCCGCTGGCCGATCGCGGCGGTGGCGCTGATCGCCTGGGCGATGACGCTGTTCCACTTCTGCCCCGATCGCGCCGGACCGTGGCGGCGAGGCCTGCCCGGCGCGCTGCTGACCGCCGTCCTGTGGCTCGGCGCCTCCGCGCTGTTCAATCTCTACCTGGACGTGGCGCTCGGCGCGTCACCGGTCTTCGCCAGCCTGGGTGGCGGGCTCATCGTCATGACCTGGCTCTACCTGCTGTGCTTCGGGCTGCTGGTGGGCGCCAACCTGAACGCGATCCTGCTGGCACGACACGTCCGTCGGCACGCTGCGACGGCTGGCGTGACCGCCGCCGTCGTGGTCGACCCGAGCCCGGCAGCCCGCCGGATGCGCCTGCGTCGACGCCGCGGCTGAGCCAGCGGACCAACCCGGCTGAGCCCGCCGCACGACCGTGCCGCCACCGATGCCACGGTTCAGGGTGCCGCCGGGAGAACCGTGCACCCCTACAGGCCGACGCCGGGGCCCATGCGGTGCACGGGTCCCGGCGCGCAGACAGACGGAGGTCGGTCAGGCGCCGAGGCGCTCCAGGACCAGCTCCCGGACCCGGGCGGCGTCCGCCTGGCCGCGGGTGGCCTTCATGACCGCGCCGACCAGGGCGCCGGCGGCGGCGATCTTGCCGTTACGGACCTTCTGGGCCACGTCGGGGTTGCCGGCGATCGCCTCGTCGACCGCGACGCCGAGCGCACCGTCGTCGGACACGACCGCGAGCCCTCGGGCGGCCACGACCTCGTCCGGCTCGCCCTCCCCCGCGAGCACCCCGTCGACGACCTGCCGGGCGAGCCCGGCGTTCAGGGTCCCGTCGGCGACCAGGGCCACGACCCGGGCGACCTGGCTGGTTGTGATCGCCAGCTCGGCCGCCTCGACGCCGGCGGTGTTGGCCTGCTCGGCGAGCGTGCCGAGCCACCAGTTGCGGGCCTGCTCGGCCGGTGCGCCGGCCCGCACGGTCTCGACGACCAGGTCCAGCACGCCGGCGTTGACCATCGCGGTGGCGTCCAGCTCGGACAGCCCGAGCCCCTCGACGCGGCGACGGCGCTGGACCGACGGTGCCTCGGGCAGCTCGGCGAGCAGCTGCGCGACCCAGGCCGGGTCGGGCGCGATCGGGACCAGGTCGGGCTCAGGGAAGTAGCGGTAGTCGGCCGCGTCGTCCTTGATCCGACCAGCCAGGGTGCCGCCGGTCGCCTCGGAGAAGTGCCGCGTCTCCTGAACGATCTTCTCGCCCGTCCGCAGCCGGGCGGCCTGCCGCTCGACCTCCGAACGCACCGCCCGCTCGACCGAGCGCAGCGAGTTGACGTTCTTGGTCTCCGTACGCGTGCCCCAGCCCTCGCCCGGGCGGTTCAGCGAGGTGTTCACGTCGCAGCGCATCGACCCCTGCTCCATGCGCACGTCGCTGACGTCCAGCCCACGCAGCACGTCGCGCAGCTCGGTGACGTACGCCTTGGCGACCTCGGCGACGCGGACCCCGGTGCCGGTGACCGGGCGGGTGACGATCTCGACCAGCGGGATGCCGGCGCGGTTGTAGTCGACCAGCGAGTGCGAGGCCCCGGTGATCCGCCCGGTCGCGCCGCCGACGTGCAACGACTTGCCGGTGTCCTCCTCCAGGTGCACCCGCTCGATCTCGACCCGGACCGTCTGTCCGTCGACGAGCACGTCGAGGTAGCCGTCGGTGCAGAGCGGTTCGTCGTACTGGCTGGTCTGAAAGTTCTTCGGCATGTCCGGGTAGAAATAGTTCTTGCGCGCAAACCGGCACCAGGTCGCGATCGAGCAGTGCAGCGCCAGCCCGATCCGGATCGCGCTCTCGATGGCTTTGGCGTTGACCACCGGCAGCGCGCCGGGCAGGCCGAGGCACACCGGACAGGTCTGGGTGTTGGGCTCGGAGCCGAAGACGGTCGCGCAGCCGCAGAACATCTTGCTCGCGGTCCCGAGCTCGACGTGCGTCTCCAGACCGATCACCGGCTCGAACTCGGCGAGGTCGCTCTCGTAGCTCATGCCGTCACTCCAGTCTGGCGCTCCCAGGCGAGCGGCGGTGCAGGGAAGGGCCGGGCAGCCTCGAAGGCGCCGCCGACCAGGTAGAGCTGGTCGTCGCGCTGGACCGGCGCCATCACCTGCAGACCGACGGGCAGACCGTCCGACAGGCCCGCCGGCACCGACATGGCCGGCCCGCCGTACAGGTTGGCGGGGATGGTCGCGAGGTCCTGGCGATACATGGCCAGCGGGTCGCCGGTCTTCTCGCCGATCCGGAACGCGACCCCCGGGCTGGTCGGCGAGACCAGCACGTCCACCTGCTCCCAGGCGGCCTGGAAGTCGCGGGTGATCAGGGTGCGGACCTTCTGCGCCTGGCCGTAGTAGGCGTCGTAGTAGCCGCTGGACAGCGCATACGTGCCGAGCACGATCCGACGGATCACCTCGGGCCCGAAGCCCTGTGCCCGGGTCATCGCCATCACCTGTTCGAGCCCGCGCTCGCCGTCGTCGCCGACTCGCAGGCCGTAGCGGACGGCGTCGAAGCGGGCCAGGTTGGAGGACGCCTCGCTCGGCGCGATCAGGTAGTAGGCCGCCAGCGCGTACGGGAAGTGCGGACAGCTGACCTCGCTGACGGTGGCGCCGAGGCTCTCCAAGGTCTGGACGGCCTCGGCGAACCGCTCCTGCACACCGGCCTCGTAGCCGTCGCCGGTCAGCTCGCGGACGATCCCGACCTTCAGGCCGGTGATGTCGGCCCGGCGAGCGGCCTCGACGACCGGCGGGACCGGCGCGTCGATGCTGGTGGAGTCGCGGGGGTCGTGACCGCCGATCACCTCGTGCAGCAGCGCCGCGTCCAGCACGGTGCGGGCGACCGGGCCGGCCTGGTCCAGGCTGCTGGAGAACGCGATCAGGCCGTAGCGCGAGACCCCGCCGTAGGTCGGCTTGATGCCCACCGTCCCGGTCACGGCCCCGGGCTGCCGGATCGAGCCGCCGGTGTCGGTGCCGATCGCGAGCGGCGCCTCGTACGCCGCGACCGCGGCCGAGCTGCCGCCTCCCGAGCCGCCGGGGATCCGGTCGAGGTCCCAGGGGTTGTGGGTGGGCCCGTACGCGCTGTGCTCGGTCGAGGAGCCC
>JBBSTI010000119.1:0-11091 GCA_038236005.1 Mycobacteriales bacterium
AGGGTCGACGGCGACACCCGCGGCAAAGCCGCCCGCACCGCCGACGTCATCATCGGCTGGGCCAGCAAAGACCTCGCCGACCAGCACGGGTCGGGCGACAGCCTGCGAGACGACGCCCACACCGTGCGCACCCACGTCCACGTGCTCGTCACTCCCGACCAGCTCGCCCAAGCCGCAGCCCAGATCAACGACGAGCAACGGCCAGCTCCGAGTTCGCTCGCGGACCTGCTGGACGCTGACCTACTGGGCCGGCACGCCCCCGCCGCACCAGGCCTGATCGGCAGCAACAACCCGCTCACCCTGGGCGCGCTACGCCGGCTCACCTGCGACGCCACCGTGCACCTCACCGTCCAGCGCGACCTGACAAGCGGGGACAGCACCGAGCATGCGTGCCAGGAGCGCCCGCCCGGGGCCGCGCTGGGCACCCCGCCCCCGGCCGGCTGGATCTGCTCGCACCTGCGCGACCCGCTGTATGTCGGACGAAGCTCCCGCACCGTCACCGGAGCGATCTTCAAAGCCCTCGTCGTCCGCGATCGGCGCTGCGTCGTCAAGGGCTGCCACCGGCCCCCCGCCGCGTGCGAAGCCCATCATGTCCAGTGGTGGGCCAACGGCGGCGGCACCCACCTGGGCAACATGGTCCTGCTGTGTCACGCCCATCATCACGACCTGCACGACCGAGCCCAACAGCTCCCCCACCACGACGGCATCAGGTGGCTCACCGAGACCGGCTGGGCCCAAGACCCACCCTGACCGAAGCGAGCCCGCCGGCGGTTGCGTTCCCGGGTGATCTTGGCGCCGTTCCGGCGGCCAAGATCACCAACGCCTTAGGAGTCGGTGATCGGGGTCAGGCGGTACGGCCGGTAGTGGCGCGGGCCCGGAGCGCGGTCAGCACCATCCCGGCGGCGAGGCTTCCACCCACGCCCTCCCCAGCCCGTAGGCGCAGGTCCAGCAGCGGCTCCAGGCCCAGCTCAGCGAGCACCAGGGCATGGGCGCGCTCGCGGCTGCGCTGTCCGGCGATCAGGTGGGAGGAGACGCCGGGCTCGAGGCGGACGGCGAGCAACGCAGCCACCGAGGTCGCCAGACCGTCCAGCACGACGGCACGGCCAGCAGCGACTGCACCCAGCACGGCACCGGTCAGCACGGCGATCTCGCCGCCGCCACGAGCGGCCAGCAACCGGAGCGGGTCCTGCAGCCGGAGCGGCTCCGGCTCGCCGATGTCTGCCGAACGATCCAGCCGGTCGAGCGCCCGCTGCACCACCGACACCTTCCTCGCGACCATGTCGCTGTCGGAGCCCGCCCCCAGCCCTACCGTCTCCGCGGCCGACAACCCCAGCAGCGCGGCGGCGAGCGCGGCCGCGACCGTGGTGTTGCCGACCCCGACCTCGCCCAGCACCAGGAGCCCATCGCCCTCCCCGAGCCGACGACCGTGCGCCACAAGTCCCGCACCGTCCGCAGCGGTGAGAGCGTCGGACGTGACCAGGTCGCCCCGGGGATCGAGCGGGCGAGAGTCAAGGGCGCCCGGCACCGGCACGGCGACCCCGGCGTCGACGACCACGACGTCCAGCCCGGCGGACCGAGCCGTCGTCACCCCTATCGCCTCCCCCGCGACGGCGGCGGTCAGCACCTCGTGGGTGACCGCAGCGTCGTACGCGGACACCCCGTGAGCGATGACCAGATGGTCCGCGCCGACCAGCAGCAGCGTCCCGCCGGCCGGGGCCGGGCCGAGCGACAGCACGCGGTCCAGCGCCCGGTCGAGCACGCCGAGCGAACCGGGCGGGGTGAGCAGGGCGTCGGCGTGGTCGCGTACGCCCACCACGACCTCAGGGACCGGGGCGCGGAGCCGGGACACCGGGGCAGCCGGGCCGTCCGAAGGCCAGCGCTCAGCAAGCACCACGTCCGACAGTGGTGCCCGACGCGACCAGCCGGCCCGTTCCAGCCCCGGCGCCGGGGGGCGCTCGTCCGGCCAGCCGAGGCAGAGCCACCCGAGCGTCTCGACCCCGTACGGCAGGTCCAACAGATGCGCCAGATCGGCAGGCTGGAACAGCGTCACCCAGCCCACCCCGAGGCCTTCAGCACGCGCCGCGAGCCACAGGTTCTGGATCGCGCACGCGCACGACCACAGGTCGGCGTCCGGAAAGGACGCGCGGCCGAGCACGCCGGCAGCGGCCGTACGACGATCGCACAGCACCACCACCCCCAGCGGCGCCTCGCGGATCCCTTCCAGCTGCAGGTCCAACAGCCGGCTCCCGGACTCAGGGTCCATCCCCTCGGCCTGCCTCAGACGCTCCCGGTCGGCCAGCAGCGCGGCACGCTCGCGCGTCTCGGGGTCGCGTACGACGACGAACCGCCACGGCTGGCTGTGCCCGACGCTCGGGGCGTGGTGGGCGGCCGTCAGCACCCGCTCGAGCAGCTCGGCCGGCACGTCGTCCGGCCGATAGCGTCGGATGTCGCGGCGCGCGTCGATCACGTCGTGCAGCGCGTCCCGGGTCTCGGTCGGCATCGCCCAGGCCCGCGGGTCGTCGGCGCGCTCGCGTGCGCTGGTCGGGTCGCCGATCAGCGGTACGGGCCGTTTCCACACGCTGCAGAACGTTAAACCTGCCCTGTCAGACTGGCGCGATGACAGAGCTCATCGGTGCGCCGGAGAAGCGGGACGTCGTCCTGGCCGAGGACGACGGGCTGAGGGACGGCTGGTTCGCGCGGGTCGCGGCGACGATCCAGGACGCGCTCGGAGAGCAGGTCCTCGGGCTGCACCACATCGGCTCGACGGCTGTTCTGGGCCTGCTGGCAAAGCCGGTGCTGGACGTGCTGCTGCTCGTCGCCGACCCCGAGGACGAGGCATACCTAGCGCCGCTGGTGGAGGCAGGCTTGGTGCTGCGGGTGCGTGAGCCGCACCACCGCATGCTGCGTACGCCGGAGCGGGACGTCCACCTGCACGTCTACGCGCCCGGACGGCCTGAGGTCTGCGACTACCTCGACCTGCGCGACCGGCTCCGGGTCTCCCCCGAGGAACGAGCCCTTTACGCCGCGACGAAGCAGCGCCTGGCCGCGCAGGACTGGCCGCACCTGGACGCTTACGCCGAGGCAAAGTCCGAGGTGATCACGGCAATCCTCGGAAGGGGCCGGCCGCGACCGTTGCGGGACGACGAGACCGACGCTGTTGTGGCGCTGTGGGAGGCCACCGGGCTCACCCGACCGTGGAACGACCCGCACGACGACCTGACGCTGTCCCGGCGGTCGGCGTCCAGCGAGGTGCTGGTGCTCCCGGACCTGTCCGGGACGGTGATGGTGGGCTTCGACGGGCACCGAGGCTGGATCTACTACCTCGCGGTGCATCCCGACCAGCAGGGCGAGGGTCTCGGCTCCGTGCTCGTGCGCGCGGCCGAGGCATGGCTCCGGGACCGAGGCGCTCCCAAGGTGCAGCTCATGGTGCGCAGCGACAACCCGGTTGCCGAGTTCTACCGCCAGCAGGGCTACGACGAGCAGGCCGTCACCGTGCTTGGTCGCCGCCTGCCCTGAGATGCTGCCGGGCCGTCTCGGGCTCAGCTCTCCGCGATCACCATGGCGGTCGCGACGCCGCCGTCGTGCGAGAGGGACAGGTGCCAGGCTCGAACCCCTTGCGACTCGGCCTCCTCGGCGACGCCTCCGTGCAGCACCAGGTGCGGTCGACCGCGCTCACCGACCACCACCTCGGCGTCCCGCCACCTCAGCCCGCCGGGCGCCCCGAGCGCCTTGGCCACCGCTTCCTTGGCGGCGAACCGGGCCGCCAGCGACTCGACCGGCCGGTCGCGCTCACCGTCGGTGAACAGCCGGTGCGCGAGTGTGGGCGTACGTGCCAGCGCCGCCTCGAGCCGGGCCACGTCGACCACGTCGATCCCCACCCCGACGATCATCGGCGCCGGCTCACTCCACCGTCACGGACTTGGCCAGGTTGCGCGGCTGGTCGACGTCCAGCCCGCGGGCCTGGGCGATCGCCGCCGACAGCACCTGCATCGGGACGATCGTGAGCAGCGGCGCGAGCAGCGTCTTGGTGTCCGGGATCCAGATGATGCGGTCGGCGTACGGGACAAAGCTCTGGTCCCCGTCGGAGGCCAGCACGATCGTGTAGGCACCCCGGGCGCGCACCTCCTGCACGTTGTTGACCAGCTTGGGCGTCAGCGCGTGCCGGGTGGCGACGACCACGACCGGGGTGCCCTGGGTGACCAGCGCGATCGGGCCGTGCTTGATCTCGCCGGCCGGGTAGCCCTCCGCGGAGACGTAGGCCAGCTCTTTGAGCTTGAGGGCTCCCTCCAGGGCGATGGGAAAGCCCACGTGGCGTCCGAGAAAGAGCACCCGCTCCTCGGCGGCGAGCTGGATCGCGAGCTCCCGGACCGGGTCCATCCGGGTGAGCAGCTCGGCGATCAGGTCCGGGATCTCCATGAGGTCCCGCAGGTGGGCCTTCACCTCGTCGGCGTCGCGGGTGCCGCGGACTCCGGCGAGGTAGAGCCCGACGACGTACATCGCCGTGATCTGTGCGATGACCGCCTTGGTCGAGGCGACCGCCACCTCCGGCCCCGCTCGCGTGAACAGCGCCGCGTCGGACTCCCGCGCGATCGTGGAGCCCAACGTGTTGGTCACCGCGAGCACCCAGGCGCGCTGGGAGCGGGCGTGGCGGACAGCCTCGAGAGTGTCGGCGGTCTCGCCGCTCTGGCTGATCGCGATCACCAGCGTGTTCCGGCCCAGCACCGGGTCGCGGTAGCGGAACTCCGACGCCATCTCGACCTGCACCGGCAGGCGGCACCAGCGCTCGATCGCATACTTGCCGATCAGCCCGGAGTGGTAGGAGGAACCGCAGGCCACGATGAAGATCTGCTCGATCCCGCGGACGTCCTCGTCGCTCATCGACAGCTCGTCCAGGTGCACCAGCCCCTCGGGCGTGAGCCGGCCGCCCAGGGTGTCGCGCACGGCCTGCGGCTGCTCCTGGATCTCCTTGAGCATGAAGAACTCGTAGCCGCCCTTCTCGGCGGCGTCGGTGTCCCAGTCGACGTGATAGCTCTCCCCCGGCACCACGACGCCCTCGGTGTCGGTGACCGTGACGCCCGACCTGCGCAGCTCGACGAACTGGTCCTGCTCGACCGCCCGCGCCTCGCGGGTGTGCCCGATGAACGCGGTGACGTCGCTGCCGACGAAGTTCTCCCCGTCGCCGAGGCCGATCACCAGCGGCAGGTTGCGGCGGGCGGCGACCACCAGGTCAGGCTGGTCCCGGTGCGCGACGACCAGCACGAACGACCCGGTGAGCTCGCGACAGACCGTACGCAGCGCGAGGGCCAGGTCGCCCGTGTAGGCCTCGGCCAGCAGGTGCGCGACCACCTCGGTGTCGGTGTCGCTCTCCATCACGGCTCCGCGGCGCTCGAGCCCGTCGCGCAGCACCTCGAAGTTCTCGATCGTCCCGTTGTGGACGACCGCGAGCGCGCCGGACGCGTCGGTGTGCGGGTGGGCGTTCGCGTCGTTCGGCGGGCCGTGGGTGGCCCAGCGGGTGTGCCCGATCGCGAGCGTTCCCGGCAGTTCCCGCTCGACGAGCAGTTTCTCCAGGTTGGCGAGCTTGCCGGCCTTGCGCTCGACCTTGAGGGCACCGTCCGGGGACAGCACCGCAACACCGGCGCTGTCGTAACCGCGGTACTCGAGCCGCCGCAACCCCCCAAGCACGACCTCGAGCCCGCTCTGACCACCCACATACCCGACGATGCCGCACATGGGGCCAGGCTACGGCTCTGGCTAGGTGCGGGACCCCGCGATCCGCGCCTTCAGAGCACGGGCGAGGTCGTCGCAGGCCTCGACCACCACCCTGCGCAGACCGGCGGGGCGGGACTGGTCGGTGAGCGGCACGGTCGCGGTCAGCACGTCGTGGGTGACGACGGTCGACGGGAACAGCAGCCGGCTGATCGCACCGGCCAGCTGCGGCGATCGGCGGTCCCAGACCCCAGGGATCTCGCCGACGTATCGGTCGACGTACGGCGCGAGCACCTCGTTCTGAGCGTGCTGCCAGAACCCGCCCGCCAGCGCCCGGGCCCGGCTGTTGGACAGCGGTGCCTCCCCGAGCAGCTCGTCCCAGGCAGCCTGCTTCGCTGCCGGGTCGGGAAGCGCCGCCAGCGCGTACGCCAGAGCCACCCCCGCCGCCTGTGACGGCGACGCGTCGTAGGCGGCCTGCAGCTGGTCCGGCGTGGCCTGCCCCAGCACCGCCAGCCGTTTGCGGACCAGCCACAGCAGCTCGTCGTCCAGCCGCAGGCCGGCAGGAACGATCGGTTCGGCGGGCGCCACCTCGACCGCGGCGCGGAACAGCACCAGCTGCAGGTCGGAGCCGGCCGGGTGCTCGCGAGTGGTGTGGTGGGCATACAGCGCGGCGAGCCCTGCGCCGTCGGTGGTGAACAGCTCCGCCACGTCGCGAGCCTGCCGCAGCAGCGTCGTCACGGCGTCCGGGTCGTCCTCGCCGCCGGAGTTTGCCAGCACGGTCGCCAGGAAGTCCGCCGGCAGCAGCACGGCCTCGCGGGTCATGTGCCACAGCGAGCCCCACACGACGGCCCGGGCCAGCGGGTCGGCCAGCGTCCGCAGCCGGTCGCGGACCGTCGCGAGCGAGCCGGCGTCCAGCGTGACGGTCGCGAAGGTCAGGTCGCCGTCGTTGGGAAGCACCAGGTCGCCGCGCAGGTCCACCGGGGTCTCGGACGTCACCTCGACGACCTGCCGCCCGGTCTGGCGCAGCGGGTCGCCGTCGTAGGCCGCGACGCCGACGGTGTGCGGCCGGTTCCCGGTCGCGTGCAGCACGCCGCCCGAGACCGTCAGCTCGGACGGTCCGGTGGTCTGCAGCCAGGCCTGCGACCAGGCCTGCAGGTCACGCCCCGAGGCCTCCTCCAGCGCCGCGAGCAGGTCGTCGAGCCCGGTGTTGCCCCACGCGTGGCGGTCGAGGTAGAGGCGGACCCCGGTGAAGAACACGTCCTCGCCGAGCCAGGCCGACAGCTGCTTGAGGGCGGCAGCGCCCTTCGCGTACGAGATGCCGTCGAAGTTGAGCAGCGCCGACCGGTTGTCACGGACGTCCCCAGCGATCGGGTGGGTGGTCGGCAGCTGGTCGGCCCGATAGCCCCAGGCCTTGCGCCCCAGCGTGACGTCGGCCCAGGCGCCCTCGTAGTCGGTGGCCCGCTCGACCGTGAGCACGCCGAGATATTCAGCGAAGCTCTCGCTCAGCCACAGGTCGTCCCACCAGCGCATCGTCACGAGGTCGCCGAACCACATGTGCGCCATCTCGTGCGCGATCACCTGCGCCCGCAGCCGCCGTTGCCCTTGCGTCGCCCGCGAGCGGAACAGGAACATCTCGTCGTTGAACGTGACCATCCCCGGGTTCTCCATCGCGCCAGCGTTGAACTCCGGGACGAAGACCTGGTCGTACGACGGGCCGAACGGATAAGGCCGGCCGAAGATCTTCTGCTGGAGGTCCAGGCACTGCTTGGTGATCCTGAACAGCTCGCCGGCCTCCAGCGCGGAGGCCATCGAGGCCCGGCACCAGAGCCCGAGGTCCAGACCGTCATGGGTGTCCCGCTCGCCGTGCCACCGCCCGGCGGCCACCACCATCAGGTAGGTCGAGATCCGCTCGGTGGTGGGAAAATCATGCCGCGTCCCGTCGGCGACCCCCGCCGTGTTGGACAGCACCGTCCAACCCTGCGGCGCGTCGACGCTCAGCCGGTAGGCGGCCTTCAGGTCCGGCTGGTCGAAGCAGGCGAAGATCCGCTGCGCGTCGTCCAGGAAGCTCTGCGCGTAGAGGTAGACGTTGCCGTCGGCCGGGTCCACGTGCCGGTGGAGCCCCTCGCCGCTGGTCGTCGTCCAGCCCCGTGCGACCACGGTCGCCACGTGCTCGCCCTCGGTCAGCTGCAGCGTCAGCCGGTTGCCCTGGATGGTGAGCGGCGTCCCGTCGAGGTCAGCGTGGACCAGCTCGGCGTCCAGCTCGAGGAAGCTCTGCCCCGCGCCGCTGGTGAACCGGACCGTGGACGTCGTGCCGTAGGACTCCCCCTCGGTCAGCTCCAGCGCCACCTCGTAGGAGGTCACGGAGATCAGTGCGGCCCGCTCGCGGGCCTCGTCACGGGTGAGGTTGCGCATGCTCGGTGACCCTAGGCCGGGAGCCGGGTCATCGGACCTCGAGCAGGTCGCCGCCGTAGGCCCAGACCTGTGCGTCCGAGGTCACCAGCTTCAGGTCACGGTGCCGAGCCTGCGCGATCATGAGCCGGTCAAAGGGGTCCCGGTGCAGGTGCGGCAGCTCGGCGACCGCCAGGACGTCGTCGGCCTCGATGCTCACGGCACGAGCACCGAGCGCGGCCAGCCGGGTCGGCCACCACGACGCGACGGGCACGGGCAGGCGCAGCTTGCCGGTCCCGGTCTTGATCGTGATCTCCCACAGCGCAGCGGTCGAGACGAAGAGTTCGTTCGCCTGGTCGAGCAGCAGCTCAGCGACCGGGCCGAGCCGGTCGGGGTCGCCCTGAGACCAGAGCAGCACCTGCGTGTCCAGCAGCAGCCTCATGCCCCGAACGCCGACAGCTCGCTCTCGCTCAGCATGCCGAAGTCGTCGGAGACCCAGATCGTGCCGACGTCCATCCCGAGCTGACGCGGTCGGACCGGGGCCACGAGCCGGGCCACCGCACGCCCGCGGGAGGTGATGACGACCTCCTCGCCCTCGGCCACCCGGGCGAGCAACCGGGACAGCTGCGTCTTGGCCTCGTGCACGCCGACCGTTGTAGTCATACGACTTAGTCTACGGACTCGATGAACCCGTACCTAGATCTTCACGTACTTCGCCAGCCGTTCGGCGACCTCGCGGGCCTCGGCCTCGGTCGGAGCCTCGACCATCACACGTACGAGGGCCTCGGTGCCGCTGGCGCGCAGCAGCACCCGCCCACGGTCGCCCAGCCCGATCTGCTCTCGCGCGGCCGCCCCGGTCACCTGCGGGGAGTGGGCCCGCTCACGGGGCGCCTTGACGTTGATCAGCACCTGCGGCAGCCGGGTCATCACCGACGCGAGGTCGGCCAGCGTGCGGCCCGTGCTGCTCATCAGACCGAGCACCGACAGGCCGGTCAGCAGCCCGTCGCCGGTGGTGCTGTGGTCCAGCCGGATCAGGTGACCGCTCTGCTCGCCGCCCAGGGTGTGCCCGCCGGCCCGCAGTGCCTCCAGGACGTAGCGATCCCCGACCTTGGTCTGCTCGACCGCGATCCCGCGCGCGTCCATGGCCTGCACGAACCCCAGGTTGCTCATCACCGTCGCGACCACGGTCGGCGCCTCGAGCCCGACGGCGAGCAGGGCGAGGATCTGGTCGCCGTCCACGACGGTCCCGTTCGCGTCGACGGCCAAGCACCGGTCGGCGTCCCCGTCGTGCGCGAGCCCCAGGTCGGCGCCGGTGCGCACGACCTCGGCCTGCACCGCCTCCAGGTGGGTGGCGCCACAGCCGTCGTTGATCCGCGCCCCGGTCCCGTCGCAGAAGATCGTGCGCACCTCCGCGCCGGCCCGCCGATACAGCTCGGGCGCCAGCCTCGACGCCGAGCCCTGCGCCCCGTCGACCACCACCTTCACGCCGCTCGCACCCTCGGGGACGGCCCGGAGCAGCGCGGCCAGGTAGTCCTCGCTGACGTCCTCGTCCCGGACGTCACCGATCGAGGTCCCGTGCGGGCGGGGCCCGCGGTCCTGGCCCGAAGCCTGCAGACCGGCACCGATCCGGGCCTCGGCCTCGTCGTCGAGCTTCCAGCCCCCTGGGCCGAAGAGCTTCAGCCCGTTGTCCGGCATCGGGTTGTGCGAGGCGCTGACCATCAGGCCAAGGTCGCCGAGCCCACGAGCGCAGGCGTACGCCACGGTCGGCGTCGGCACGACCCCCAGCCGCACGACCGTCAGACCGGCGCTGGCGAACCCGGCGGCGGCAGCCGCCTCGAGCATCGGCCCGGAGGGCCGGGTGTCCCGTCCGATGACGGCCGTCCCGCCGGGCGCGAGCTGCCCGGCGCTGCGAGCGAGCGCCAGCGCCAGCTCGGGGGTGAGGACCTCACCGTTGGCCAGGCCGCGTATGCCGTCTGTCCCGAAAAGCACGTCGTCTCCTTCTGGGTCTGGTCCTGGGTCGTCCCTGACATGCCAAAAGCCGGCCACCCGTGGGTGACCGGCTCGGCGGACGAGCTAGCGCTTGGAGTACTGCGGAGCCTTACGGGCCTTCTTCAGACCGTACTTCTTGCGCTCCTTGATGCGGGCGTCGCGCTTGAGGAAGCCAGCGGCCTTGAGGGCCGGACGGTCGTCGGGCTCGATCTCCTGCAGAGCGCGGGCGATGCCGAGGCGCAGGCCACCGGCCTGGCCGGAGATGCCGCCGCCGTGCAGACGTGCGATGACGTCATACTGCTCGGTCTTCTCCAGGGTCACGAACGGCTCGTTGACGAGCTGCTGGTGGACCTTGTTGGGGAAGTAGTCCTCGAGGGTGCGACCGTTCAGCTTGTACTGGCCGGTGCCCGGGACGAGGCGCACACGGACGATGGCCTCCTTACGGCGACCCACCGTCACAGCGAGGGCCTGGACGGGGGGAGTCTTCGTGGGGGCAGTCACTGGGCAACCTGCGTGATCTCGTAGGGGACGGGGTTCTGCGCCTGGTGCGGGTGCGTCGGCCCGCCGTACACCTTCAGCGTGCTCGCGGTCTGTCGACCGAGGCTGTTGTGCGGGAGCATCCCCTTGATGGCCTGCTCGACGAGGCGCTCGGGGCGGGTCGCCCGCACCTGGCCGAACGAGGTGCTCTTGAGACCACCCGGGAAGCCGGAGTGGTGGTGCTGCATCGACTGCTCGGCCTTGTTGCCGGTGAGTGCAACCTTGTCGGCGTTGATGATCACGACGAAGTCACCGGTGTCGACGTGCTGCGCGAAGTAGGGCTTGTGCTTGCCCCGCAGCAGCTTGGCCGCCTGGCTGGCGAGACGCCCGAGCACCACGTCGGTGGCGTCGATGACGTGCCACGCCCGCGTGATGTCGGCTTCTCTGGGGGTGAACGGGGGCACGCTGAGTCGCTCCCGGAAAGATTCGGAGGACCGTACGGGCAGAGCGCGCCGCACAGCAGGGATCGAC
>JBBSTI010000120.1:0-10922 GCA_038236005.1 Mycobacteriales bacterium
AGTCCGCGACAGCGTTGGTGTCCGTCCCGGACGCCCCGGTGCACCCGGCGAGCAACAGGGGCCCGGTCACGGCGAGCGCGGCGAGCAGGCGTCGGATCACCCCCCCAGTGTCGCGGACAGGCGTCCCGTTCGCCTACCGCCTTCGTGACGGTCGCCTCGCGACAGGCCCGAACATCCGCGCCGGCAGTGATACGAAGACCGCATGACAGACGGAAGTAGGCGCCTGCGGTTCGGAGTCGTCGGGACGGGTCACTGGGCCCTCACCGCGCACGCTGCCGGCCTGCGAAAGCACCCCGACGTCGACCTGGTCGGCATCTGGGGCCGGAGCGCTGCCGCGACGTCGACCGCCGCCGCGATGCTCGGCATCCGCGCTCACACCAGCCTGGACGACCTGCTGACCGACGTGGACGCGGTCGCTCTCGCCGTACCTCCCGACGTCCAGGCCGAGCTAGCCGTGCTGGCGGCCGCCCGAGGTTGTCACTTGCTGCTCGACAAGCCGCTCGCCTTCGACGTCGCTGCTGGCGAGGGGGTGGTCCGGGCCGTCGCGGACGCGGGTGTGACGGCGACGGTGTTCTTCACCAACCTGTACGAGCCCGCCGTGGCCGCGTGGGTAGACCAGCAGTCGGACCGGGCCTGGGTGGCGGGCAGGATCCGGATCTTCAGCTCCATCTTCGGCCCCGGCAGCCCGTACGCCGGTTCTCGGTGGCGCCAGGAACGCGGCGCGCTCTGGGACCTGGGTCCGCACGCGCTGGCGGTCGCCACGCGCGTCCTGGGGCCGGTCGAGTCGGTCGCCGCTCGACGGGGCATCGATACGGCCGTGGACGTCGTAGCGCGCCACGCCAGCGGCGCGACGAGCAGCATCTCGCTCAGCCTCACCGCACCGTCTGCGGCCTGCGGGAGCGAATGGCTGTTCTACGGCCCGCAGGGGGCGTTGCACGCTCCCGTGGGGACGTCCACCCCGGGGCATGCGTACGCCCGCTGCGTCAGTGATCTCACGAACGCAGCGTTGACCGGCGCGCCAACGGCCTGCGGGGCAGGGTTCGGCCTTGACGTGGTTCGCGCCCTGGTGGCCGCGGAGACAGCCGCCTATGCCCCCGGCTCAGGTGCGCTCACGCCGACCTAGGGCAACCGCCTCCCGGGCTAGGGCCGCGATAGTGGTCCCGTCGCCGGCCGCGAGCAGCCCGGGCGCGACCATCCAGCTGCCGCCGACGGCGAGCACCGCTGGGTTCTTCAGGTAGCCGCGCATGGTGCTGGCGTCGATGCCGCCGGTCGGCACCAGACGCAGCTGCGGGTAGGGCGCCGTCATCGCGGCCAGCGCGGCCGGACCGCCCAGCGTCTCGGCCGGGAAGAACTTGACGACGTCCAGACCGTGGTCGCAGGCCATCTGCATCTCGGTGGGCGTTGCTACGCCCGGGACGACGACGACGTCGAGTCGCGCGCACTCTCGGACGATCGCCGGGCTAAGACCCGGCGTGACGACGAACGTTGCGCCGGCCGCGAGGGCGGCCTCCAGCTGTCCCAGCGAGGTGACGCTGCCGACCCCGAGGCGCAGGCGGTCGTCGCCGGCCAGCTCACGCAGCACCTCCAGGGCCACAGGCGTACGCAGCGTGACCTCGACGCACGGGAGCCCACCGTCGAGCAGGGCCTGCGCCATCGGAGCCGCATGCCTGACGTCCTGAACCACGGCCACCGCCAACACGCCAAGCTCCGTGATCCGGTACAGCCGATCGTCCTCGGGCCCCGTAGCGATCATGTAGAACGGGCCTTGCGGGCGGCGCTGATCGCGCCGTCGATCTGAGCGGCGGCGTCGTTGCAGCTGGCGGCTAAAGATTCCGTCTTGTCCGTCAGGCGGTAGGCGGGCCCGGAGATGCTCAGGCCCGCAAAGGCATGCCCACGCTCGTCGTGCAGCGGCGCGGCGACCCGGAGCACGTCGTCGTCACGGTCGATCGTTGCCCAGCCGCGGCGGGCGGTCAGCCGCAAGTCGTCGACGATCGCGCTGCGCTCCATCGCCGTCGCCATCCCCCCCGTCAGGCCCAACGACTGGTCGAGGACTTCGGTCTGCTCCCGCAGCGGCAGGAACGCGAGGATGGCCCGGCCGATCGCGGTGAGGTGGGCTGCCGACGGAGTGAGGGGAAGCTCCGCACGCACCTGTTGCGTCGAGCCGATGTGATCGATGAAGACGATCTCTCCGCCCTGGAGCACACCCAGGTGCACCGCCTCGCTGCTCGTTCGGCAGAGCGTCTCGATGAACGGGCGCGCCAAGGTTTTGAGCTCGGAGTGGACCGGGTGATCGTTCATCAATCGGGAGATGCGCTCGGTCAGGACGTAGCGGTTGTCGTCGAGCGTCAGATAGCCGGCTTGGCACAGCGTGGAGACCAGCCGGGAGACGGTGGCCCGGTCAAGCTCCGTGCGCTCGGCGACCTCGCTGGCGCGCAGGCCCTGGGACTGGCTAGCGATCACCTCGAGCACCGACAGGCCGCGAAGCAGGGTCTTGGTCGCCGGCGGACGGGTGATCCCGGACCCGGTCGCGGCACCTCGCGGAGGCAGCCGCTGGTCGCTCGTCACCAGCCAGGATAACGGGGGAACCAGTCCAGGTTGAAGGGGTCCGGGGGGCCTCCGTCGGCTGCCGTGACCGTATAGCGGGCCACCCGCTCCGGGTCGAGGTCGACCCCGAGCCCCGGGCCGGTCGGCACCGCGAGCAGGCCGTCGTCGAAAGTGAGCTGTCCGGGCACCAAGACGTCGTCCGTGAGGTGGTGGTAATGGGCGTCGACGGCGTGCGTCAGGTTCGGCAGGGTAGCCGCGACGTGCGTCATCGCGGCAAGGCCGACCCCGAGCTCGAGCCCGCTGTGCATCCCCAGGCCGAAGCCGTGGGTCCAGGCCATCGACGACAGCACGCGGGTGTTGTGGAGTCCGCCCCAGTACCAAGGGTCGGACAGGATGACGTCAACCGGCCGCTTGGCTACCGCCTCGGGCATCTCCTTGAACTCGGTGACGCACATGTTGGTGGCCAGCGGGACGTCGCTGGCCTGACGTATGCGCGCCATCGCGTCCATCCCCCACGTGGGGTCTTCCAAGTACTCCAGGTCGACCTCGTCGGCCTGGAGCCGGTGGACCACCCGCAGCGCGGTCTCCACCGTCCAGCTGGCGTTGGGGTCTAGGCGCAGCGCGACCTCCGGCCCAAGCTCGCGTCGCAGCTCTCGGACGGTCAGCTCGTCGTGGGCCGGTGCGTCAACGCCGCCCTTGAGCTTGATCGTCTTGAAACCGAACCTGTCGACGAGGTCCCGGGCGTGCGCCGCCACCTCCAGGGGCTCCCACACCTGGGGGTGGTCGTCGTTCGCGTAACGGTAGAAGACGTAGCCGGCGTAGGGCACGGCGTCGACGAGCCGCCCGCCGAGCAGCTCTGCGAGGGGGACCGAAGCGATCTTCCCCTGCAGGTCCAGACACGCCATCTCGACGGCGGTGACCAGGACGGGGTTGCGGGAGGTGTAGTTGCGCTGGCCGATCCGCATCCGAAAGATCTCGAGCTCGTACGGCGTGTGCCCGACGATCTGCTCGCGCAGGGCGAGCAGGCCGGCCGGGTCTGCGGCGCACTCGCCCCAGCCCACGAAGCCGCTGTCCGTCTCCAAGCGGAGCAGCGTCCGCTCGAACGCGGTGTGCACTGCGTAGGAGTGTCGTAGGGGCGCCTCGATCGGCAGCCGGACCCGGACGGCGTCCAGCGTGCGGATGCGGTGCTCGGCAAGGGGTGGCATGACGGTCTCCTCAGCTCTCGGGTGGTTAGGGGCGTTGTTTGCTGAAGCCGCCGTCGACGACGACGGTGGTTCCGGTGATGTAGTCGGATTCGGCGCCGAGCAGGAACGACGTCACCCCGACAAGGTCGGCGGTGCGGCCGATCCGCCTCAGCGGGACGGCCCGCCGGTACGGCGCGTCCTCCGGTCCGGGTGGGTTCAACGGCGTCTGGACCCCGCCCGGGGCCACGGTGTTGACCCGGACCCCGTGCGGACCGAGGTCCACGGCCAGCGACTCCACCATCGAGGCCATCGCGGCCTTGGTGGCGCTATAGACGGCTTGGTTCGGGAGGGGGACCGTGGCGTTGATCGACCCGACCACGACCAGCGACCCGCCCGTGCCCTGCTCGACGAGCGCCCGGGCCATGGCGCGCAAGCAGAAGAAGGTGCCGCGCAGGTTCACGGCGACGAGCCGATCGAAGGTGGCGGTGGACGTCTGCGCCAACGAGACCCGCTGTGTGATCCCGGCACAGTGCACCAGTCCCCACAGCGGTCCGTCCGCGCGGGCTTCGTCGACGGCGGTGCCCACCTGATGTTCGTCGGTCACGTCGACGGTGCACGAGCGCAGGGACCCGGCGAACGCCCAGTCCGCGATCGGGGCGACGTCGGTCGCCACGACCGGCCACCCCTGTGCGGTCAGCGCTTCGCACAGGGTCGCGCCGATGCCGCCGGCGGCGCCGGTCACGACCACCGACCCGGGACGTCCTGACACTCAGAGTCTGCCGAACCGCGCGAAGACCTCGCGGATAGGCACGCCCTGCGCCAGCGCCTGGCGGGCCGACTCCTCCTTGTCCTCCAGCTCCAAGGTGCGCGTCGCCACCTCGGTGGCCACCTCGATCGGGACGACGACGACGCCGTCGGAGTCCCCCACCAGGTAGTCCCCCGGTCGGACCTGGACCACCGACGTCGTGCTGCCCTCCAGGAACACCGGCACCCCGATCTCCTGCACCCGCCAACGGCCCTTGCTCTCGATGGGGGAGGCGTAACGCCCGAAGACCGGCCAGTCACCCATGCTGTCGATTCGCTCGAGGTCCCGGGTACCTCCGTCAATGACGGCTCCCAGGGCTCCGGCCTGACGAGCGGCCAGGCTCATCTGCTCGCCCCAGTGGCCAGCGGTGGCGTCGCCCTCGGCGTTCACCACGACGATGCAGCCGGGCACGATGGCATCGAACACCCCGAAATCCCCGATGTCGGGCCGAAAGTCCGGCCCGAACCGCGGCTCACGGGACCCTCGGAGCGTCATCGCCGGTCCGGCCAGGCGGGTTCGCGCCGTCAGGGACCGGATCCCGATGCTCAGGCACTGGTTGGGCAGGCCCAGCTCGTCCATGACATCGAACAGGCTGGCCACAGCACAGCGGCCGAGCTGCTCGGTCAGTACGTCGACCGGGGGCGGGGCGCCGTTCACGGCCGGGTCGCCGGGGCGAGGCGGGAGGTCCGTCGTCGTGGTGTCCTCGCCGCGTCACATGAGCAGGTCCTGTTGGGGGACATGTCAATTACCTCTCGGTCATGTTCGATGGATGAACGCTAGCATCATCATTTGAACACGCGCCACCCGCGTTGTCGAACGGTGCATCAAGTATGATTCGCGACGTTATAATAAGTTCACGGTCCCCTAGGGGAGACTCTTGACCGCCGCATGTGATCGCTGTTACGTTCACTTGGCGCACAACAAGTTCACCTAATGACCGCGTCCGGTACCGTGCCGGACACCGGCGGTCGCCCCGGACGTCGACGAAGGAGTTGCTCCGCATGGCAGCAGCACGCAGCCCGCTCCACCGCACTGGTCAGCCGCTCACCGGTCGCGACCGCCCTCGACGCCGCCTCGCCGTCCCGGCGCTGGCCGCCGCGTCCGTGCTGCTCGCCGCCTGCGGCAGCGGAGGGAGCACCCCGACCGTTACGGCTGCAACATCGTCCGGGACGTCGTCGTCTTCCGCACCGGCACCGACACCGACCAAGGAGATCAAGCTGGCGCTCGTGAACGGTTCCAGCGCCGACACGTTCTTCCTCACCATCCAGGCCGGCGCCGAGGCCGAGGCGAAGAAGCGGGGAGTCAAGCTGGACGTGCAGGCACCCCCGAAGTATGACTACACGCTGCAGCGGCCCCTGCTGGAGAGCGTCATCGCGCAGAAGCCCGACGGGATCATCCTCGCGCCCGACAGCGACACCGCTCTCAACGCTTCGCTCAAGACCGCCGCGGAACAGAAGATCCCGCTGGTCACGGTCAACGCCACGCAGGCCAACGGCAAGGACAACAAGGACATCCTTAGCTTCATCGGGGACGACCAGCTGGAGCTCGGCAAGGCCGCAGCCGACGTCATCGGCCCCAAGCTGCCGGCCAACGCGTCGGTCGCCATCATCTTGTCCGTCCCGGGCAGCCTCGGCACGGAGCAGCGAGGTCAGGGCTTCGCCGACCAGATCACTGCCAAATACCCGGGGGTGAAGATCCTGCCGCGGCAGTACAGCAACGACGACCGCCAGAAGGCCCAGAGCATCACCACCGACCTTATCCAGGCCAACCCCGACCTGTCGGCCATCTTCGCGGTCGACAGCCTCACCGGACAAGGGGTCACGACCGCCATCAAAGCCACCGACAAGGCGGGCAAGGTCCTGGTCGCCGGCGTCGACGCCGACCCCCAGCAGGTGACCGGCCTCAAGGACGGTGTGATCACCGCGCTCGTCGCCCAGCCCGCGTACGACTTCGGGGTGAAGGCCGTCGACTCGCTGCTCGACGTCATCCAGAACGGCACGGTGCTCGAGCGCTCGGTCCTGTTGCCGCCCTTCGTGATCACCAAGGAGAACATCAACAGCGACAAGGCCAAGACCGCCGTCTACGCCGAGAGCTGATGGCGACCACCGATCGCGCCCATCCGCGGGCAGCAGCCGACGCGCCGGAGGCTGCGGTAGAGCCTCAGGTGGGCTCGCTGCGCTTCGTGAACATCGCCAAGAGCTACGGCGCCGTCCACGCCCTTGAAGACGTCTCCTTCGAGGTGCGACCGGGCCTCACCGGCATCGTCGGCGACAACGGCGCAGGCAAGTCCACGTTGATGAAGTTGTTGTCTGGCGTCATCAGCCCGACCAGCGGGTCGATCGAGCTCGACGGCCGCGCCATCGAGATCAGTACGCCCACGAAGGCGCGCGCCCTGGGGATCGAGAGCCTGTACCAGGACCTGGCCTTGGCCGAGACCTTGGACATCCCCTCCAACGTCTTCCTCGGTCGGGAGCTGACCTCCCGGGTGCTCGGCGTCAAGACCCTGGCGCACAAGCAGATGATGACCGCGACGCGTCAGGCCCTGTCCGAGGTGAACATCCGCATCCCGGACGTCTCGCAACCGGTGCGGAGCCTGTCGGGTGGGCAGCGCCAGGCCGTGGCGCTCGCCCGGGCCATCTACTTCGGGGCCCCGGTCGTTCTCCTCGACGAGCCCACTGCCGCCCTCGGGCCGAGAGAGACGGCTGCGGTCAACGACATGATCGCGCGCCTCGTCGCCCTCGGCCGCATGGTCATCGTGGTGACCCACGACATCCCGCACATCGCCAAGGCCGCCGACCGCATCGTGGTCCTGCGCGCCGGACGCGTCGTGCGGGAGCTGGCCTCCCACGAGGCCGACCAGGAAAGCCTGCTGGCGTTCATGGTGGGGGTCAGCACGTGAGCCCAGACCTTCGCACCCACCCCGACGGCCACAGGAGGTCGACATGAGTGCCACCACGACCAGTGGCTCGCTGCTGTGACGCAACAGCGCGACGTTGATCGGCGTCGCCCGCCGCTTCACCAGCCTGGCGGTGCTGCTGGCGCTGATCGCCTTCTTCTCCGCCTTCGCACCAGGCTTCAACACCACCATCTCGTGGGTCAACATCCTCGGCGCCACCTCGTTGTTCCTGCTGATCGCCTTCGGCGAGACCCTCGTCATGATCGCCGGCGGCATCGACCTCTCGGTCGGGTCGATGTCGGCGCTCGGTGGCGTCGTCGGGGCGACCTACATGTCCTCCCACTCCGACGGCGGAGCGAGCTACGTCTTCATCGGGCTCGTGCTCGGGCTGCTCGTCGGGGCGGCCGGCGGCGCACTGAACGGTGCCCTGATCAGCTATCTCGGGCTGAGCCCGCTGATCGTTACGCTCGGCACGTACGGAGCCTTTCTGGGGTTCGCCAACCTGATCTCCGACGGGCGTCCCGTCGCCAATCTGCCGGCCGGGGCCTTCACCCTCGGCAACGGCACGTTCCTCAAGGTCCCGTACACGCTGTGGATCGCGCTGGGCGTAGTGATCGTGCTGGCCTGGATGATGCGCAACACCCGTTTCGGTCGCTACACCTACGCGGTGGGGTCCAACAAGGAAGCCACCCGCCGGGCCGGGGTGAACCTCAACCGCCAGACGATCCTGCTGTACGGCCTGGCCGGCACCCTGGCAGGCTTCGCCGGGGTGCTGACGGCCGTGCACTTCGAGAGCGCCAGCTCCTCCCAGGGCACCGAGGTGCTGCTCGTGGCGATCGCGGCGGTCGTCATCGGCGGGACCCCCCTGACCGGAGGCGAAGGCAGCGTCTGGGGGACGGTGATCGGCGCGCTGGTCTACACGATCCTGCAGAACGGGTTCGTGCTCATGGGCTTCAGCTCCTACTGGCAGCTGGTCGTCCTCGGCGTGATCATCATCGCCGCCGTCTACAGCGACGACGTCCAGCGCAACCTGCAGTCGAAGCTCGGCAACAAGCGGGAGCTGGAGATCCTGTCCCCCGATCCCGTCGAGGGCGGGGCTGCCGGGCGGTGAGGTCGCAGGCGGCACCGGAGCACCCCTGCGACGCCGTCGGTCTCGGCGAGGTGCTGCTGCGCCTGTCCGCCGAGCCGGGCGGGTCGCTGCAGGGCTCGGCGACGCTGACCCCGTACGCCGGGGGCGCCGAGGCCAACATCCTCGCGGCGTTCGCTGCCCAGGGCCGCACGGCCCGCCTGCTCACCCGTCTCGCGCAGGACCCGCTGGCCGACCGGCTCGAGCGTGAGCTCACGTCCGCCGGGGTGGAGGTCCTGGCCGGGTCGGACCCGGCGGCCCGGACACCGCTCTACTTCGTCGAGCCAGGGCTCCCGCCACGACCGACCCGGGTGACCTACGACCGAGGGTGGTCGGCGATGTGCTCGCTGGTCGAGGACGCCTTCGACTGGCGGGCAGCCACGGCGGGGGCCCGGGTGGCGGTGGCCAGCGGGATCACCAGCGCGCTGAGCCCCGGCGCCCGCGCCGCGAACGCGGCCTTCCTCGCGGCCGCACACCGTAACGGTGTTACGACGGCTTTCGACGTCAACCACCGCGCGACGCTGTGGGACTGGTCGGAGTGCCGGGCTGAGACGCTGCGCCTGCTGCCCGACATCGACGTCCTGTTCGCGAGCCGTCGCGACGTCGCCGAGCTGCTGCCACGGACGGCCGCGGGTCCGGACGGATCAGGGCCGCTGGCGAGGCAGCTGCTGGAACGCCACGGGCTCACGTCGATCGTGCTGCGCGAGACCCGTTACGCGCCCGACCAGAGCGTCGAGGTCTGCGCGACGGTCGTCACCGAGCAGGGCGAGGTCACCAGCGACCCGGTAGGCGCGGCAGTGCTCGACCCCTTCGGCGCAGGTGACGCGGCGGCCGGGGTCTACCTGGACTCCCTGCTGCACGGACACACCCCCGCGCTCGCGGCCCGACGGACGGCGTGGGCCGCCGCTCTGCACCACACCACGGCGGGTGACCGGTGGATCCAGGGTGAGCTGCCCGAGGCGGCGGAGCCGAGACGGATCGTGCGGTGAGGGCAGACCCCCGACGCGTCCGCCTGCTCGTCGGCGGATACGGCGCCGACCGTGGCCGCGCGCGCGGGCTGAGCCTGCTCGAGCACGACTACGACGCGGGAACCTTGACGAACCATGGCCTTGTCGCGGCGGCCACGTCGGTCTCGTTCCTCGTGGCGAACCGCGCCCGGACCATGGTCTATGGGGTCTGCGAGCTGGAGCAGGGACAGGTTGTGGCCTATCGCTGGACCTCGGACGGGTCCGCCCTGGAGCAGGTATCCCAGCAGCCCACCGAAGGAGCAGACCCGTGCCACCTGGTGCTCCACCCCTCCGGAAGATGGCTGTTCACCGCCAACTACACCAGCGGTGACGTCACCGCCCACCCCGTACGGGCGGACGGGACGCTCGCCCCCCTGAGCGGTCAGGTGCGGCTGCAAGGCAGCGGCCCGCACCCAGAACGCCAGCTCAGCACGCACCCGCACATGCTCTGCCCTTTCGACGGCGGGGCGCAGCTCGCGGTCGCCGACCTGGGTGCAGACCGGGTCTGGGTCCTGGCGGTCGACCCGGTCGGAGGTTCCCTGCGTCTGCGGCCAGACAGTCTCACCACGCCGGCTGGCAGCGGGCCTCGGCAGGTCCTGCTCGATGAGGCGGAGGAACGCGCCTACGTCCTGTGCGAGCTCGACGGGTCCCTGGTCAGCGCGTCGTGGCCACCACGCGGCCACAACTCCGTCCAGACCACGAGGGCCGTGCGACAAGAGCCTGAGGCGGTCAACTATCCGGCCGCGTTGATCTGGCTCCGGCCGGATCGACGCCTGCTGGCCTCGCACCGAGGCGCCGACGTCCTCACGACGATCACGACCTCTGGCCCGACCGCGACGGCGCTGCACGACAGCCCCTCGGGCGGGCGCGGCCCGCGGCACCTCAGCCTGCACGAGGACACCCTGTACGTCGCCCACGAGCTGTCCGACCAGGTCACAGCAGGGACTTGGCGGGAGGGGCACGACGGGTTCCGGGTCGAGACCTCGATTGCCGTACCCAGCCCCAGCTGTGTCCTGGTCGTCGACCCACCCTGACCGTCGCGCTGGCCCAAGGGCACGACCGTCATCCGTGCCGTCAGGCCCGACGCGCACGGCCGGAGGCCTTGGTCTGCTCCACAATGATGCCGCCTCCTGGCCCTACAGCCCGAGGGTCAGCTCGCCGTGGGGGCTCCAGCGCTCGCGCTGACGAAGTAGCTCAGGCGCCCTTGCTCGTCCGGCGGGAGGCCTCGCCGGCGGGCTCGGTGTAGTCGATCCGGAGCAGCTCGTCGTCCTCGTAGACCAGCGACGTCAGGGACGCGAGCCCGCAGAGGCGTCGCCCCGGGTGGTGCCAGAGCGAGCGACCCTCGACCGACCGACGGAGC
>JBBSTI010000121.1:0-10864 GCA_038236005.1 Mycobacteriales bacterium
CACCGCCTGCGCCGTCAACGGCTGCCACGACCACCGCACCGTCCCCCACCACGTCCAACCCTGGCACCTCACCGGCCGCACCCGACTACGCGACCTCATCCCGCTGTGCAACCACCACCACCACGCCCTGCACGACCAAGCCCGCACCCTGCGACTCCGCAACAGCCGACAGATCACCAACACCGGCTGGGACACCACCGCCGCCTGACCATGCCGACCGACCGTGCCGCCAGATCGGGCGACCGCGCCGTCACAGACTGACGGCAGCTGCCGAGCGTCGGACCAGCAAGGCACACATGACGCGGCGGGTCAGGCCACGACGGCCGTCTCGCGCGGCCTGTCGAGGTGCGCTGTGCGTCGTGCGGGGTGTCCTGCGGGTCGAACGTCTCCCTTCAGGATCCAGCAGTGACCGACGGGCGAGGCTCCGGGTCGGCGGATCGCCGATTGCGACCGAGATCGTCGCCGTCGCCGTCGCGGTCGTCACCGTTGTGGCAGCACCACGGGACCGGGACAGCGGGGCGTCACGGCCCGGCGGGGCGAGCACGGGCTGCGGTCTTGAGCGGGCTCAGCCGGCGAGGGCCACCGTGCCGGGACGGGGCATGGGGCCCGGGTGCAGGATCGCGGACAGGGCCTCGACCCCGTCGACCAGACGCGGGCCGGGACGCACGACCAGGCCGTCCGCATCGATCGCCCACACCGGCACGCCGGGGAGCCGGCCGACGAACGGACGTGCCTGCTCCAGGGCGGCCTCGAGCTGGTAGCCGCAGGGCGCCACGACCAGGACGTCCGGCTGAGCGGCGACGATCGCCTCCCAGGTGGTCGTGACCGACCGGCCGCCGCTCTGGCCGACGACCGGGTCCCCGCCGGCGGCGGTCACGAGGTCGGGAACCCAGTGCCCGGCGGTGAACAGCGGGTCGACCCACTCGATCACCGCGACCCTCGGTCGCTCCAGCCCTGCTACCCGGAGGGCGACCGCGTCGAGGCGGGCCTGCAGCGAGTCGACAAGTCGACGACCACGCTCGGGGACACCGGCGCGATCAGCGACCGCGGCGATCGAGGCGATCACGTCCGCGAGGGTGTGCGGGTCCAGGGTGAGGACGCCGGCGTCGGTGCCGAGGTGGGCCAGAGCCCGGTCGAGCTGTCCGGCCGGCACCGCGCAGACCCCGCAGAGATCCTGGGTGAGGATCAGCTCGGGGTCCAGCTCCTTCAGGGCGCCTTCGTCGAGGGTGTAGAGGTCCTGGCCGGTCGCGAGCATCTCCCGTACGTGCTCGTCGATCTGCAAGGGCGTCATCACGCTGGTGTCATGCCCGGCGACGACGACCGCCTTGTCGCGACGCGCGCTCGCGGGCTCGTCGCACTCGGCGCTCACCCCGACCAGGTTGTCGCCGAGCCCGAGGGCGTAGACGATCTCGGTCGCGGACGGGAGCAGGGAGACCAGGCGCATCCTTCGAGCGTACGAAGCCCGCAACTCGTCTCAGCGACTCTGTCGATCCTGGCCCAGCCCGGACGTCATGATCGTGTCGGCGATGGTCGCCGACGTGGGAGGAGACATCATGAAGTTCTTCGTTCTGCTGGCCGGCTACGGCGAGATGGGCACCTGGGACCAGCTGACGCCGGAACAGCAGGAGGCCGGGATGGCCCAGCACGTCGCCTTCGACGAAGCCTGTGCGGTCCGGGAGGGGGTCGAGGTGGTGAGCGGCTTCGCCCTTGGGGGTGGCGCGTCCGCCACGACGCTGCGCACCCGGGGCGGGGAGCTGACCGTGACTGACGGGCCGTTCGCCGAGGCCGCGGAACAGATCGGTGGCTACTACGTTCTGGAGGCACCCGACCTGGACGTGGTGATCGAGCTGTGCAGGGTCCTGCCCGCCTATGACATCGATCTCCGACCTGTCCTCGACGTGTCCTCGGCTGGCTGAGGTCCACCGGGCCGAGTGGGGCCGGCTGCTGTCGCTGCTGGCGGCCCCGCACCCGGCGGCTCGACCTTGTCGAGGACGCGCTCGGCGAGGCCTTCGCCCGGGCGGCGGAGCGGTGGCCGGTCGCCGGGGTGCCTGGGAACCCCGTCGGCTGGCTCTACACGGTGGGCCACCGTCAGATCCTCGGGTGGTTGCGGGCGGATGCCACGGCCGTACGCAAGGCGCTGTTGCTCGTGGTCAGGCTCGCCCGGCTGTTCCTCGTGCCGACCCCGACGAAGGCCGCGCGGCTGACCCGGGCGAAGAGGAGGATCGTCGCCTCGGGGATCCCGCTGGGCGCCCCGATGGGCGAACGGCTCGTGTCCAGGCAGGACGGTCTACCTGGCGTTCACCACCTGAGCAAGAGATCGAGCTCGGTCTCCACCAGCCCGACGAAAGCACGCAAAGGCAGACCGATCATGCGCGCGGCGCGACGCCGGCCAGTATGCGGTGCATTGACGGATCCGTGAAGTAGCGTCACCTGCATGAAGACGACTGCGGCTCGGCTGATCCGTGCGGCGCGCCGTTCGACCGGGTGGACGCAGGTGCAGCTATCCGAGCGATCAGGCGTCGCGGTCTCGGTGCTGAGCGCCTACGAGAACGGCCGGCGCGACCCGGGGGTCGAGACCTTGGCGCGGATCCTGCGGTCGATGGGGCAGGCACTGGTGGTGGAGCCACGGTCGGAGCAGTCCCGGCACGTCGAGCTGGTCATGCAGATGGTCGACGTGCTGCCGCAGCGGCACGACGAGCAGATGGGGTTCCCACCGTTCCGGACGCTCGTGCGGACATGACGCCGCCGATCGTGCTGCAGCGCCTGGTGGCGGTCGCCGACCGAATGGACGCGGCCGGGCTCTCGCACGCGTTCGGGGGAGCCATCGCACTGGCGTTCCACGTCGCGCAGCCGCGGGCGACGAGCGACATCGACGTCAACATCGCGACCGAGGACCCAGCGACCGTGTTTCGTGCCCTGCCGCCCGAGGTGGCGTGGGACGACCGCGACGTCGAGCGGTGCCGGCGGGACGGTCAGATCCGGTTGTTCTGGGAGCAGGAGCCGTTCCGTACGCCCGTCGACATCTTCCTGCCGCAGAGCGACCTGCACGACGAGGTGGACCGCGAGGCCGACGTCGTCGACCTGCTCGGGCGACCGGTCCGGATCCTGACCGCCACGCACCTGACGGTGTTCAAGGCGCTTTTCGATCGTACGAAGGACTGGGCCGACATCGAGGCGATGCTCGCGCACGGCACGGTGGACGTCGAGCGGGTCCGTGGCTGGCTGGCCGAGCTCGTGGGCCCTGACGACGACCGCATGGCCAGGCTCGACGAGGCCGAGCGTCGCGCAGCGGGGCAGGACCCGGCGTCGTTCGCGAGCCTGCTCCGGCCGCGCTGACCGGGCGGTCAGTCCACCAGCGCGGCGTAGACCAGCTGACGCAGCTCGGTCCGGATCTGGTAGGTGCTGCTGGGGATGAGCTGGGTGTAGAAGTGCGCCGTCAGCTCCTCGGTCGGGTCGACCCAGAACGCCGTGCTGGCGTAGCCGCCCCAGGTGAACTCGCCCTTCGTGCTGGTCACCTTCGCCGCGACCGGGTCGGCCGAGACTCCGAAGCCGAGCCCGAAGCCGATCCCGTCGAACGCCGTCTCGGCGAACATGCCTCGCCCCACAGTCCCGAGCGAGGCGCCCCCGGGCAGGTGGTTCTGCGTCATGTAGGCCAGCGTGCGCGGGCCGAGGACGCGCGTCCCGTCCAGCTGTCCACCACCGGCCAGCATCGAGGTGAACCGGGCGTAGTCGGCCGCCGTCGAGATCAGTCCGCCGCCGCCGGACAGCAGCGCGGGCGGGCTGAGCGCGCCGTCGCCGAGCACGTCGTAGCGCAGCGCCTTGCCGCCGTCCGGGTTCGGGACGTAGAGGGCGGCGAGCCGCGCCCGGTCCGGCCCGTCTTCGACCGACCAGCGGGTGTCGGTCATGCCGAGCGGCCCGAGCACCCGGTCGGCGAAGACCTGGTCCAGGCTCTGTCCGGTCAGCACCTCGATCAGCCGGCCGAGCACGTCGGTGGCGACCGAGTAGTTCCAGGCCGTGCCGGGCTCGAACATCAGCGGCAGCGAGGCCCAGCGCGAGCACATCGTGGCCAGGTCGCAGGTCGGGTCGACCAACGGGTCGGCGCCGGCCAGGCCGTACATCGTGTCGAGCACGCTGGAGCGGGTGAAGGCGTACGTCAGACCGGCGGTGTGGCTGAGCAGGTGCCACACCCGGATCGGCTCGGTCGCCGGCACCGTCTTGGGCTGCTCGGCGTTGCCGCCGACCAGCACGCGCATGTCCGCGAACTCCGGCAGGTGCTTGGACAGCTCGTCGTTGAGGGAGAAACGACCTTCCTCGTACAGCGACATCGCGATCACCGCGGTGATCGGCTTGGTCATCGAGTAGATCCGCCACAGCGTGTCGGCCTCGACCGGGAGCCCGGCCTCGAGGTCGCGGGAGCCGTACGTGCTGGCGTGCACGGTCTGGCCCCGGCGGGTGACGTGCACCTGCCAGCCGGCGAGACGGCCGTCGTCGACGTACTGCGCGAGGTGGGTGTCGATGCGCGCCAGGCGGGCGGCGTCGACGCCGACCTCGGTCGGATCGTGCTCGACGTGGGTGCCGATGTCCATGGGGGATACCTCTCTGCGGAGCGGGTGACGAGGGCCAGCCTCACACGACGGCGTAGGCCTGCGGGCACGTGGTGCGTCTGAACCCGGGAAAGGGCCAGATGATGTCGGCCGTCAGCCGACCTTGGCGAAGCCGCCGCATAACGTTGTCCGGGACGCCGCGGCTCATCGACCGTCAGTCATCGGTCTGGGCTCCTCGACCCGATGAGCAGGGGACACCTGGATGACCAGTTCCACGCCGACCGTCAGCGAGCTCCTGGTGGAGTACGACCGGGCTCGCGCCTACACCGACGATCTGTGGCACGACCTGTCGCCGGACGAGGTGGTCTGGCGGGCTGACGAGGCCTCGAGCGCCATCGGGTGGCACCTGGGTCACCAGGCGCACGTCGCGCACTTCATGGTCCGTAACCTGACCGCCGCCGAGCCCAGCCCCGACCCTGAGCTGGACGAGCTGATGGACTCGTCTCACCCCGAGCAGTTCCGGGGAGCCCTGCCGACCATGGAACGCTTGACGCTGTTCCGGGACACGGTTGCCGAGCGGGTCCATGCCCGGCTGGGCGACGTCGCCGGCAGGCGTGTGGGCGCTCCGGACCAGATGGCCGTCGTGGGCACGCACCTGTTGACCGCACTGATCAACCACGAGTACCAGCACGACCAGTGGATCGGCGAGGTCCGTTCCCGCGACCTCGGCCACCCGCTCCCCGCAGACCCGGCCACGGACGCCGTGCGCCGGATCGACGGCTATCTCGTGCTCGACCTCCTTGGCTGACACGGGCCCCGACGGTTCTCTGCCTACGTCCACCCGATCACGTCCTTCCTGAGGAGCCTCCGCTGACCGAGTCGCCGCCTCGCCCTGGGCCCGGGGGACGAGGGACAACCGCAGACGTCGCGGTGATCGGCGCCGGGATGGCCGGGCTGACCGCTGCCCGGGCTCTGACCGGCGCCGGTCTGAGCGTGCGCCTGCACGAGGCTCGCGACCGGGTCGGTGGTCGGCTGCTGAGCGTGCCGTACGACGGGGGCGCCGTGGATCTCGGTGCCAGCTGGTTCTGGCCGAACGAGCCGCTGGTGAGCCAGCTCGCGCAAGAGCTCGGGGTGGTCACCTTCCCGCAAGGGCTGGCGGGTGATGCGATGTTCGAGGCCGACCAAAGGGGAGCGCGTCGGATCGACGGCAACCCGGTCGACACGGTCAGCGGTCGGTTCTTCGGAGGCGCGCAGGCTCTGGCGCTGCGTGTCGCCGAACGGCTCCCTGCAGGGGTGCTCCGTCTGAGCGACCCCGTCGCGCGCGTGACGGTCGACGACGGGGGCGTGTGGGTCGAGGCCGCCAGCGGGGTGAGCACGGCCCGCCACGTCATCGTGGCGATCCCGCCCGGGCTGGCGGTCGAGGCGATCGAGTTCCGCCCGGCGCTGCCCGCCGAGCTGCGCAGTCTTGCCGAGGGCACCGCCGTGTGGATGGGCGACGTCGTCAAGGCGGTCGCGGTGTTCGACCAGCCCTCCTGGCGTGACGAGGGCCTGGCCGGCGCCGCCATCAGCCACCTGGGACCGTTTCGCGAGGTGCACGACCACAGCGGACCCCACGGCAGTCCTGCGGCTCTGTTCGGGTTTGCCGCTGCGGCGGCCTTCGACGGTGCCATGCCTGAGCAGATCGCTGCGGCGTTCGCCGACCAGCTCCGCCGGCTGTTCGGAGCCGCCGTCGCCACGCCCCGCGACGTCCGGGTGACCGACTGGAGCGCCGAGCGTCACACCAGCCCGCGGGCACCGTCGTCTCGCGCGACGACGACCCGCTACGGCCATCCGCTCTACCAGCGGCCCACCGCCGGTCGGATCTTCTGGGCCTCCACGGAGACCGCGACGCAGCACGCCGGACACATCGAGGGAGCTGTTTACGCCGGTGTGCAGGCCGCTCGGGCCCTCCTGGGCGCGGCCGACACGGCGTAGGCCGCGCAGGCACGTTGGGTGTGGCCGGCCGCCCGCCGTGCGTTCTGACATAATGCTCATTATCGGCGGTAGGAGAGCGGGGTGCGCTGGCAGGTTGGCTCAACGGCGTCCCGGGCGCGCTGACGGCAACGCCCACAGCCCGAAGGCCGCGCTGACCGCGGCCGTGAGCGCAAATTCCTGGTCTGCGTCCAACCAGCCCAAGAACTCGCCGATGGCGGTGTAGGGCACGGTCGTGATGTCGTCGCAGTTGATCACGCTGTCGTGGTCGAGCCCGTTTCGGACACCGACGCTCACTTCGCTGATCTTGCTGACGATGGTGCTGGTGATCGGCGCGACGGTGATGCCGCGGAAGTACGGCAGCTCGGCCTCGCGCGTCAGCAGAACGGCTGGTCGGAGCTTGTCCAGCTGTACGGCACGAATCTCTCGGTGGCTGACGTCGGGGTCAGCCATCCAGGTGAGCCAGGTTGCGACTGGCCTGCCGCTCACGAAACTCCGCCATCTCCGGGTTCGGATCGGTTCGCCGGACTTCGGTGCGGGCGGAGAAGTCCACCGGCGTGCGGTCCCGCTGCGCTGCTCGGCCGACCAGCCAGTCCAGGTATTGAGCCCGACTGGTGAAGGCGCCGTCGGCAACCTGGGCGTCGATGAACCGGGTGGCCCTGCCGGAGAGTCGGACGGTCATCTGCGTCCCGGTGTCTTTACTCATACCAAGAAGGTACCGGACGTGCACCTCCACGGGCGCGAGGAGATTGTCATGTGGCCCGGTGTGACGTACGCCACCCTGGGGTCTAAGGTCGCCTGACCGACCCCGGAGGCAGTCATGCAGATCAGTCGAGTGCTCGACCGCAAGGGCAGCGAGGTCGTGACCGTGCGGCCCGACCAGGACATCGCGGCGCTGGTCGGTCTGCTGACCCAGCACAAGGTCGGGGCGCTGGTCGTCTCCCCCGACGGCCGTCAGGTCGCCGGGATCGTCAGCGAACGGGACGTCGTGCGAGCACTGTCGTCGGCCGGCACCTCGGTGCTCACCGAGCCGGTGAGCTCGATCGCGACCGCCGCCGTGCACACCGCGACCGCGACCAGCACGGTCGACGAGCTGATGGCGTTGATGACCGAGGCCCGGGTGCGGCACATCCCGGTCGTCGACGCCCAGGACTGCCTGATCGGGATCGTGTCGATCGGCGACGTGGTCAAGAACCACATCGACGAGCTGGGTGCTGAGCGGGACGCGCTGCAGAGCTACGTGACCTCCGGCGGCTGACGACCCGGGCACCGTGTGAACCGGCCCCCGGGGGGCATCCCTGACGGGCTCACGGGCCGCCCGGCTCGGACGATTCTCGGAGGCCCTGTGTCCACCGTCCTGTTCGGCTCGATCGGCACCCTCGCCGAGACCTCGGAGATGCAGCGCAAGGCCTACAACGACGCGTTCGTCGAGCACGGTCTGGACTGGACCTGGGAGCGTGCGGAGTATCAGAAGCTGCTCCCCCAGAGCGGTGGGCGTGATCGGGTCGCCGACTACGCGAAGGATCGCGGCGAGGCCGTCGACGCCGACGCGGTGCACCGGACCAAGTCGCGCCTCTACCAGCAGGCCCTCGCGGCCGCCCCGGTCGAGGCCCGGCCCGGTGTCGTCGACACGATCACCCGCGCGAAGGCCGACGGGATGAAGATCGGCCTGGTGACGACGACCTCCACGGACAACATCGACGCGCTGACCAGCGCGATCACCGGGCTCGAGAAGAGCGACTTCGACGTGATCGTCGACGTCAGCAAGGTCGAGACCCCCAAGCCGGACAAGGCGCCGTACGTCTACGCGCTGGAGCAGCTCGGTGAGCAGCCGCAGGCCTGCGTCGCGGTCGAGGACAACGCCTACGGCGTGCAGGCGGCGCAGGCCGCCGGCGTGCAGGTGGTCGCGTTCCCCGGCGCCAACACCGCCGACCACGACTTCGGCACGGCGCAGAAGGTGCACCGGGTCGAGATGTCGACCCTCAACGAGCTGATCCTGGCCTAGTCGTGCGACACACCGCACTGTCCACCGTCGGTGCGGTCGTCGAAGACCTGCAGGTCGGCGAGGCCGACGCCGCCACCGTCTCTGCGCTGAAGGACCTGCTCGCGACGTACGGGGTGCTGGTCCTGCGAGACCAGGACGTCGACGACGAGGGTTTCGTGGCCTTCCTGAGCTCGTTCGGGCCGTTGGCGTTCTCGACCGGCGAGACGCCCGTACCGGGTGCGCCGCAGCTCAACGTGGTCACCAACGTCGGGCGCACGACGCCGCCGAAGAGCCAGTTTCACGTCGACAGCAGCTATTTCGCCGAGCCGCCTGCCTACACCGCGCGGCGTGCGGTGGCGATCCCGACGCGCGGCGGGCAGACCCTGTTCACCAACCAGTACCGGGCGTACGAGACCCTGCCGGAAGATCTTCGTCGCCACCTGGACGGACGGGTGATCACGCACGTCGTGACCGGGCTCGACCTGACCGAGCAGGACGAGACCAGCGCGGAGCACCCGGTCTTTCGTACGCACCCGATCTCCGGGCTGACCGCGCTCTATCTCAGCACCCCGCAACGTTGCCAGGCCGTCAGCGGGATGGACGACGAACAGGCTCGCGAGACCGTAGCCCGGCTGCTGGCGCACTCCACGGCCGAGGCCAACGTCTACCGCCACGTGTGGCGGAGCGGCGACGTCGTCATGTGGGACAACCTCGCCGTGCTGCACAAGGCCGACCACTCCGGCGTCGTCGGCGACCGGGTGATGCACCGCGGGATGGTCGCGTCCTACGGCACGGCCGCTGCGGCCTGAGTCACACCGCTTCGAGTGGCCGACCCCCGCCCTGAGATTTAGCGTCCCGAACAACCGCCGCACCCCCGACCCGTTTGATCTTGACCTGAGGAGATCCACCATGGCCGGTATCCAGGCCACCTTCACCGCGGACGAGAAGGCCTTCCACGTCGAGGGCTACGAGAAGATCGAGTTCGACCTGCTGTACGTGAACGGCGCGTTCAAGATCGAGAACACCGAGATCGCGAGGAGCTACCGCGACTTCGGTCGCGCGCTCATGGTGGTGGACGAGACGGTGCACGAGCTCTACCGCGACCAGATCGAGGGCTATTTCGCCCACCACGGTCTCGAGCTCACCGTGTTCACGGTGAACCACGACGAGACCGGCAAGACCATGCGCACGCTGGAGAGCATCGTGGACGCGATGGACGACTTCGGGCTCGTACGCACCGAACCGGTGCTGGTCGTCGGCGGCGGGCTCACCACCGACGTCGCGGGCCTGGCCTGCGCCACCTACCGACGGCGCACCAACTATATCCGGGTCCCCACGACGTTGATCGGTCTGATCGACGCCAGCGTCGCGATCAAGGTCGCGGTCAACCACAAGAAGCTGAAGAACCGGTTGGGCGCCTTCCACGCCTCGCAGAAGGTCATCCTGGACTTCTCTTTCCTGGCGACGCTGCCCGAGGACCAGATCCGCAACGGGATGGCCGAGATCATCAAGATCGCGGTGGTCGGGAACGCGAAGATCTTCGATCTTCTCAACAGCCACGGCGAAGAACTGCTGACGACCCGGTTCGGCAACGTCGACGGCTCCGCGGAGATTCGCGAGGTCGCGCACACCGTCACCTACGACGCGATCCGCACCATGCTGGAGCTGGAGGTGCCCAACCTGCACGAGCTGGAGCTGGACCGGGTCATCGCCTACGGGCACACCTGGTCGCCGACGCTCGAGCTGGCACCGGACGTGCCGATGTTCCACGGGCACGGCGTCAACATCGACATGGCTTTCTCGGCGACGATCGCCGAGCAGCGCGGCTACATCTCGATCTCCGATCGCGATCGGATCCTCGGCGTGATGAGCCGGATCGGCCTTGCGCTGGACTCGCCCTACCTGACCCCGGAGCTCATCCGCAAGGGCACCGAGTCGATCACCCAGACCCGCGACGGCAAGCTGCGCGCTGCGGCGCCCCGGCCGATCGGGACTGCGTTCTTCATGAACGATCTCGAGGACGACGAGCTGGACCAGATCTTGAAGGTCCACAAGGAGCTCGTTCAGGACCTGCCGCGCAAGGGAGACGGTGTCGACATGTGGATCTCGGAGAGCCTGGACGAGGGTCGCCTGGCCGGCGTGGCCTGAGCGTGAGCCCCGCTGCTGCGAGTCCCCGACCGGTGACCCCGATCGGGCTCGCGGCGAGGGCGCTCGCGTCGGTGTCGGGTCGTCCCGATCTGCCCGACGAGGTCGCTCGCGCGGCTTCGCTGATCGGCGGGCTCGATCCCTACCTGGCTGCGTGCACGACGCCGGAGTCGCCCGCGCTCGCGTCCCTGGCCCGTCGTACGGCCGAGCACGACTGGTC
>JBBSTI010000122.1:0-10790 GCA_038236005.1 Mycobacteriales bacterium
CCTACCGGCAACGAGCCCGGGCCGCCGTTGACACCCGAAGCGAGGTCAACCATGCTCACTGACAACTCCAGGTGGTCCCATCCTCGTGACAACCAGGTGGTCCCATCACCCTGGCAAGCGACATCACGGGCGGGTGATGTAGCTGACGTCAACCGACACATCGGGCACTCGGGCACCAAGGTGGGTGCCCAAGCATCCAGGGGACTCAGTCCAGGGGCCGCAGGAACCTTCCCGACCGAAGGCCCCTGACGGCTAGCGCGCCACGTACGGGATCGGGGTGCGCGGTCGGCCTCTTGCGCACCCACGTGCGGCGCCGAACCATCAGGATCGGGACGGACGTGCGCACAAGGGGCGGTCAGTCTGCGAGGTGGGTGCGCAAGCTCGTGGGCGAGCAGCCGGACGGGTGGCAGCAGCACTCGCAGGCAGCACCCGGCGAGGTGCGCTTGGACAGCATCACGCGCCAGCAGCACGCAGACGGCTTGGCCGTGCGTACGCGTGCAGCAGCTGCTGGCCGCTTACGACGCGGGAAGTCGGGCTCAGCAGGCGTGGGAGGGCAGCACACGCAGCCGGACGGTCTCGGGCATCGCCAGCAGCGCGGCGGAGACAGCCGGCAGCTCCGGCCCGTCGACGTCGGTGACGGCGTAGCCCAGGGACCCCTGCGTGGTGAGCAGCTGACCTTCGATGTTCATCCCGTGCTTGGCGAGCAGCGCGTTCACGGCGGCGAGCACTCCGGGGGTGTTGGTGTGCAGGTGCAGGATCCGGCAGCCGGCGCCGCGGGGAAGAGCGACCGGGGGCAGGTTGACCGAGAGCGCGGTGGCGCCGTCTAGGTCGTAGGCCAGCAGCTTGCCGGCCACGAAGTGCCCGATGTCCTGCTGCGCCTCCTCGGTGGAGCCGCCGACGTGCGGGGTGAGGATGACGTTCGGGAGGCCGCGCAGGTCAGAGACGAACTCTTCGCCGTGGCGCTTGGGCTCGATCGGGAAGACGTCGACCGCGGCGCCGGCGACGTGGCCGGACAGGATGTGCTGGCGGAGCGCGGCGTGGTCGACGACGAAGCCGCGTGAGAGGTTGAGGAAGATGCTGCCGTCGCGCATCTGCGCCAGCTCCGGCTCGCCGAACAGGCTGTTGTTGGAGACCCGCCCATCGACGTGCAGCGTGACGATGTCGGCCTCCTCGAGCAGCTCGGACAGCGTCCCGCAGCGCCGGGCGTTGCCCATCGCGAGCCGGTCGGCGGTGTCGAAGAACAGCACCGACATCCCGAGCGCCTCGGCGACCACCGACAGCTGCGACCCGATGTTGCCGTAGCCGACGATCCCCAGCCGACGGCCGCGCACCTCGTGGCTGCCGACCGCGGACTTGTTCCAACGACCGGCGTGCATGTCAGCGTTCTTGTCCGTCAGCCTGCGGGTCAGCGCGATGATCTCCCCGATCGCGATCTCGACGACGCTGCGGGTGTTGGAGAACGGCGCGTTGAACACCGCGATGCCGTGCGTCGAGGCGGCCTCGAGATCGATCTGGTTGGTCCCGATGCAGAACGCCCCGACCGCGACCAGGTCCGGGGCCGCGCCAAGCACCTCGGCGGTCAGCCGGGTGTTGGAACGGATCCCGAGCAGGCGTACGCCAGGCAGGGCTTCGAGGAGCTCCTCGGCCGACAGCGCCCGGTCGAGCAGCTCGACCTCGTAGGACTGCGACAGCACGCGCACGGCGTCGTCGTGGATGTTCTCCAGCAGCAGGGCGCGGGGTCGGGTCACGTGGTCCGATGCTACCGAGAGGCAGACTGACGCGATGCGGCGGACCCGGCTCCTGGCGCTCGCGGTCGGGATCGTGCTGGCCGACTCAGCGATCGTCACGTTGGCGTTGCCGCAGATCCTGCGGGAGCTCGGCGGCACGGTCACCGGCGTGGCGTACGTGCTGATCTCGTTCAACGCCGTGCTCGCGCTGGCCGCGGTCCCGGCTGCGCGCCTGTGCCAGCGACGCGACCCGGCGCCGTACGCCGCGGTCGGGCTGGTGGTCTTCGCGATCGCGTCGGCGGGGTGCGCGCTGGCGCCGAGCATGAACGTGCTGATCGCGGCGCGCGTCGTGCAGGCGGTGGGTGGTGCGCTGGTGGTCGTCGCCTGCCTGGAGCTGCTGGTCGCGTCGACGGGCTCGGAGCCTGCGGGCGTACGTCGGTGGATCGCTGCCGGAGTGATCGGCACCGCCACGGGGCCGGTGATCGGTGGGCTGCTGACCGAGGCGATCTCCTGGCAGTCGATCTTCATCGCCCAGGTGCCGCTCGTGCTGCTCGCGGTCCCGGCGGCGCTGTCGCTGCGACTGCGTCCGCGGGACACGCCACAAGCTGGTCCGCGTGGGGCGGACGCAGGGGTCGAGCAGGACAAGGGGGAGCGGCCCGACGTCGCTGCCAACCTGGCCCTGGGGCTCGTGTCCGCCGCGCTGACCGCCGCGCTGTTCCTGGTCGTGCTGCTGCTTGTCGAGGGTTACCGGCGCTCACCGGCCACCGCCGCCCTGGCGGTCAGCGTCGTCCCGCTGGCCGCCCTCGCAGCCCGCCCCCTGGCGCGCCTCGCGAGGGCGGGCGCCCGGTCCGAGATCGTCGCCGGCACGCTGCTGGTGGCCGGCGGGCTGGCGGCGCTGGCCTACCTTCCCGACGCCCGGCTGTTCTGGACGGTGGCCCCGCAGGCCTTGGTCGGGCTCGGGCTCGGGCTGACCGTCGACGCCCTCACCTTGGCGGCCCTGCAGAGCAGAGGCCCGCGCGTACGCCACGGCGGGTGGACGATCGCCGCCCGACACGCCGGCGTGGTCCTCGGGCTCGCGCTGCTGACCCCGGTGTTCACCGCCGACCTGCAGCAGGCCCAGGTGCCGGCGCAGGAGTCGATCGCCGCGCTGGTCCTGGACGCGCAGCTGCCGCCGCAGACCAAGATCGACCTGGCCGTCGGGCTCGCCGACCGACTGTCGAAGGAGAGCGGACGGGTGCCCGACCTGCATCCGGCGTTCGCCGGCCTGCGCCTCGGGGTGATCGACCAGATCGTCGCGGACCGGCTCGAGGGCCAGCTGGACGACCAGCTGGAACGGGCGGCCACCCAGGCGTTCCGCAACTCCTTCCTGCTGGCCGCCGGGCTAGGGCTGCTCGCCCTGCCGTTCCTGCTGCCGCTGCCGGGACGGCGCTGGTGACGTCCCCGCAGGCGCGCGCGGTCGCCCTGCCGCTGCTGGCCCTGCTGCTGGTCGCCGCGGTCCTCGGGCTGCAGGTCGGCAACGGCGGGGGTGACTTCGTGCCGACGGCCTCGGCCGACCCGTGCACCCCCCGCGCCGTGCAGTCTGCGGCGACCGGCATCGACGCCCTGAGCGAGGAGATCGTGCTGCTGGGGCTCGACGGGGCCGCGTGCCGCCTCGGGGTGTCCCGGGAGTCGCTGCTGCTCAGCATCGTGCAGGACCAGCGGCCGCCCGGCACGGTGGACGCGGTCCGGGGCGGGCTCCAGGACGCCGTCGGTCGGTTGGACCGCGAGAACCGGCTCCCGAAGGCGTCCGTGCTGGCCGACGAGGCGATCGGGCTGTCAGATCTGTCCGGCTTCGTCAAGGTCGCGCTGCGCGCGATCCCGGACCGGCTGATCGACAGCCAGCTGGACACCGGGGAGGTCCTGGGACGGGCGGTCCGCGCGATCGACGTCGCGCAGCTGCTGGACAACCTGAACGATCCCGGGCTGCTGCAGCGGTCCGTCCAGGACGCCGTGGTCCAGGCCGCCCGGGACGAGATCGTGGACCGCGTACGCACCCTGTTCTGAGGACGTGGCCCCCGGACGCACGAAGGCCCCGCTCGGGTGAGCGGGGCCTTCGTGCGTGGTGAGCCAGCGCTGTGTGTGCGACAGCGCCGGCTGCCTCAGTAGTAGCGGCGCGTGCTCCCGCCGATCGGAACCAGGTTGAGGATGAGACCGACGACGATGAGGATCACACCGAGCCACACCAACCAGGAAACGGTAAAGAACCCAATGATGAGCAGGATGATGCCAAGGATGACCATGCGTGTTCCTCCAGGGGGTTGAGTTGCACCACTGGTTCCCGCGCACGTCAAATCGAACCGTCACGAGGGCGCACGAAGCGTCAGAGACGGCGTCCGGCCCCGCCCACCGAGGTGGACAGAGCCGGACGAAAACGTTAGAAACGGTCAGGTAACCCGGCCGACCGTGATGTTGCGGCTCCAGATCGCCTGCGGCCGGACGACGTCACCGGTCTTGGTGGCAGCCCAGATCTCGCCGAGGGAGGCGTCCCAGATGCCGACGTGGCTGACGCGGCCCCGGGGCCAGGTGAACACCAGGTCGCCGGTCTGCAGGTCGGCGACCGGCACCTGGCGGAGGGCGCGCTGCTGCTGGCCGCTCGTGCGTGGCAGGTTCACGCCGAGCTGGCGGTAGACAAAGCCCGTGAAGCCGGAGCAGTCGAAGGTGCGCGGCCCGGTCGAGCCATAGCTGTAGGTCGCGCCGTAGTACTTGGCGGCCTCGAGCACGGCGCGCTGGCCTAGCGCACCGACGACCGGTGCCGGGCGTAGCGAGGGACGTCCGGGGTGCTGAACACGGGCATGCTTGTCAAACCTCTCGTGACGCCTACGAGGTCAGCTGTCGGGTCGGGCGCACGAGTGCCCGGGGCAGGTCATGAGGCCGATGGCCGGAAACTGCTTCTCAGCAGGACGTTCACCTAGAGACTGTAGGAAGGGTCACGCCCCTGGACGGGTGTCAGACTCATGACGACGCGGTTGTGGGCCCCGGTTACGGTGGGAGGCGTCCCGCACCGGGGCGCCCACAGGAGGCCTAGATGTCCGGATCGACCATCCCCGAGACCAGCGTCGCCGAGGCGCACCGACGAGCGACGGACGGCGAGGCGCTGCTGATCGACGTGCGCGAGCCGGAGGAGTGGGCGCACGGTCACGCCGAGGCGGCCGAGCTGCTGCCGCTGGGGGCGGTGGACCCGACGACAGTGCCGACCGACCGGCCGCTGCTGGTGGTGTGCCGCTCGGGCGGACGATCCGGGCGGGCCGTGGAGGTGCTGCGCGCCCAGGGCCTCGACGCGACAAACGTGACCGGCGGGATGACGGCGTGGCAGCAGGCTGGTCTGCCGATGGTCAACGACGGGACAGACGCGCCGCGCGTGGTCTGATCCCGTCCGTGGCGAGCCGGTTCAGACCCGAGCCCGTCGTCTGCGCAGCACCAGCAGCAGGAGGCCGACGGCGCCGGTCAGGGTGGCCAGGCCGACCACGACCGGGCCGGTCGAACGCGGGGTCGCGACGACCGTCGGTGCCGCGGGCGCCTGCTGGGCGGCCACCGGAGCGCCGGCCTCCGGAGGCACGCGCAGCACCCGCCCGTCGTCGGTGGACAGCCACAGCGCGCCGTCCGGGCCTTCGCTGACGCTGCGCAGACGCCCGTACTCCCCTCGGTAGAGGGTCTGCTCGTCCGTCACCGTGCGGCCGTCCGGCGACAGCTGCACGCGGTAGAGGGTCTTGTCCTTCAGGGTCGTGAAGAAGAAGCTGCCGGTCCACTGCGGGATCAGCGAGGCGTCGTAGAACGCGGCCCCGGACGGCGCGATCGTGCTGGTCGGCGTGTAGAGCGCGACCGGGGCAGCCGCCCCGTCCGGCAGCGGCGGCGGGCAGCTCTCGTCGCCGGTCCAGCCGTAGTTGGTGCCCTCGGTGATCAGGTTGAGCTCGTCGCGGCATCCCGGCCCGTGCTCGACGGCGAACAGCGTGCCGTCGCCGCGAAAGTCCAGGCCCTGCGGGTTGCGGTGGCCGTAGGAGAAGACCTCGACGCGTCCGCCGGTCGGGGAGACCCGCAGAATCTTGCCGGCCAGGCTCGTCCGGTCCTGCGCGGGGTTCGGGCTGTTGCGGCCGTCGCCGGTGGTGACGTAGAGCTGGCCGTCCGGGCCGAAGCGCAGCCGGCCCCCGTCGTGCGTGGTGCCGCCGGGGATCTCGTCCACGACGGTGCCGTCCACCTGTCCGGTGCGGGTGTCGACGCGGACCACCTTGTTGGCGATCCCCGTGGGGGTGCCGGCCCCCCGGTAGGTGTGCATCGCGTAGAGCAGACCGTCGTCGGCGAAGTCTGGGCTCACCGCCAGGCCCATGAGACCGCCCTCACCGCAGTCACTGCACGACTGCTCCAGGGTGAGGAGCAGCTCGGGCTGACCGCCGGGACGGGAGACGAAGATGTCACCGGTCTGCCGGACGCTGTAGAAGAAGCGACCGTCCGGGGCGTGGGCGATCGACCAGACGACCCCGTCGACCCCTTGGACGACGGTGTCGACAGTGAGCGGGAGCTCCTGCTGCGCCGCTGCCCCCGCCCGCGCCGCAGACGTTGCTGGCGGGACGGCCAGACCGGCCGCCAGCACCGCACCGATCAACCAGCGGGCACGTCTGCGGTCGTTGGCGGCCACGGTCAGGAGAGGGTGCGCGCCCTGTCGTCGTCCTCGATGTCGACGACGAGGCGCACGGGCAGGTCCCGGCCGTAGGCCTGCCGCGCATGAGCGACGGCCTGGTCGGCCAGCTTGTCGCGGGTCGCCGGCAGGTCGGACCGGTCGGCGAGCATCACCTCGAGCACCAGCGTGGGGTCCTCGCTGTCTCCGGACAGATGAGCCTTGGCCTGGCGTACGCCCGGGTAGCCCTCGACCTCGGTGACGACCCCGTCGGTGAGGGCGGAGGCCCGCATCCGAGTGCGGCCAGCCTCAGAACGTTCGACGTCGAGGTCGCCGGAACGGTCCGGGGTGAGCTGGCCCAGCAGCCACCGCAGCGCCAGCAGGCCGATCAGGACCAGGACGGCGGCGATCACCGGCCACAGCCAGACGCCGTTGTCGCCGAAGAAGCGGCCGGTGGCGTTCCGGAACAGCGGTCGCTGGTCCAGGTCGCCCCCGAAGACGTCGTATCCGGCGAGCAGACCGCAGACGCCGGCTCCGGTGACGGCGACCCCCAGCACCGTCAGGACGCCGCGGTTGATCCGGTCGGTAGCCATCTCAGCCCTTCCTCGGTCGTACGGAGACCTTGATCTTGGGCTGGCGGCTGAGCTTCAGCCGGTCGAACCGCACTGCCACGGCGGCCTTGACCGCTCCTTCGAGCTGCTTGGCGCTCGCCTCGTCGGTGTGTCGGCTGCGGGCCGAGACGGCAACCTTGCGCTTGCCCACCTTGGCGGTGCTGCGTCCGATGCCGTCGACGCTCTCCGCCGCAGACTCGGCGCTGGCGGCAAGACCGTGGCGGGTGACACCGACCGTGAGGCCGGGCACGTCGCTCTTCATGCCGAGCCGGGAGGGCTTGCGGGGGGCGAGCTGGCTGAGCAGGATCAGGAGGCCCAGGGCGATCAGCCCGATGCAGATCGCTCGCACGGGGGTGTCGGTCCAGGTGCTCGTGAATCCCTGGTCGTAGGCCGGGCGCCAGTCGAACAGGACCGGCGTCTTGTCCAGCGCCACGGCCACGACCTCGACAGTGACGACGACAGCCAACGCGGCCAGGGCGATGGAGACCAGAAACGCCAGCACACGGTTGAAGACGGTCATCTCATTCCACCCGCGCTTCGGTCCGTGGCTGCTCGGTGACCAGCACGTCGACGTTGACGTCGATGTCCCGGACGGACAGGCCGGTCAGCGCCTGGACGCGCGTGCTGAGGTGCTCGCGCAGCTGCCGACAGGTGTCCGGCACCGACTCCGGCCAGCGGATGCTGACGGTGAGGCTGAGGAAGGCATGGTCCCCGTCGACGGTCGCGTCGCACTTGGGAACGGCATCCAGATCAGTGCTGCGACTGCTCAGCGACCCCATCGACAGACCGAGCACCCGGGGTGCGGCCGCACCGACGTTCGGCAGCTCGACGGCTGCGCGAGCAGCGATCTTGGACACCACGCGGTCGGAGATGTCGATACGTCCCTGCACCCGGTCCAGCGCGGCCGGTGCGTCGGGCTTGGTCAACGCCACGGCCGCCGGTTCGGCCGCATGCCTACCTTCGGTCGTCGTGCCGGTCATTTGCGCGTCCGACCCTGGAGATACTGGTTCACGTCCAGCTCGCCGTCGAGGATCTTGCCGATGCCGAACCCGAGAGCGCCGATCAGGGCGACGATCAGCATCCCCCCGAAGTTGTCGAAGATCAGGACGACGCCGAGGACGAGACCGACGAGCAGACCGAGGTAGGAACGGGACACGAGAGTCTCCGGAGAACAGGGCCTGGTGGGCCGGGTTGGGACGGACCGCGGGACGAGCGAGTCCGGTCGTGAGACGTGCTGATGTCGGGTGCGATCAGGGGTGTGCGGTCCTGGGACGGCGCTAGTCGACCCGGGAGCGACGACGACGAAAACGGGCGGCCTGCACGTCGCGGGCGAGGTCTTGGACGATGTCCGGCACGCCGGGGAGCCGGGGTCGAAAGACGACGAGCAGGGGACGAGGACGCGCTCGCACCGCCTCCTGAAAAGCCTCAGCGCTGCCTCCCGTGTCGGGGTGCGCCTCTTTCAGCCGTTCCCGACGAGCCCTGCGGGCAGCGCGGGCGGGATCTGGTAGGTCCCGCCCGACGCCGTCCGCATCGGGCTCGGCTTGGCGCCGTGCCCCGCTCATCGTGGTGCGTCCCTCATCGTGACAAGGTCACGCGGAACTGTCGGCCGACCCGCGGTGCGCGTCGTGGGCCTCGTCGGGCAGCTGGACGTCCTGGATGACGACGTCGATCCGCCGACCCAGCGCAGGTGCGCTGACCAGGGCACGGACGTCGGCGACCAGGTCGGACGCTGCGGTCCCCCATCGGGACACCACATGGACGACCACAGCGTCGTCGCGCACCTGGACACCCACCACCCGGTCCCCGACGCCATAGGTGGCGGCTTCCCCGAACTCACCGGGGTGCAGACCGGCGACGAAGCGCGACCTGAGCGCCGCCATGCGTACGGCGGAAGCGTTGACCGCTGCGGCCGTGGTGGGAGAGGACATGGCTGCTACTGGACGCGCTTCTCTTCGGGCTGCTTGTCCTGCTCGCCCGAGTCGTCGTTCTGCTTGGGCAGGTAGACGTCGTCGATCGCGATGTTGACCTCGACGACCTGCAGCCCGGTCATCCGCTCGACCGCCTGCTTGACGTTGCGCTGGATGCTGCGACCGAGGTCGGCGATGCTCACGCCATAGTCGATGACGATGTCGAGGTCGATCGCGGCCTGCGTCTCGCCGACCTCGACGCCGACGCCCTGCGACACGTTGGGACCGGAGGAGCCCGGGATGCGCTCGCGCAGGGTGCCGAACGTGCGGCTGCTGCCGCTGCCCATCGCGTGCACGCCGCTGATCTCACGTGCGGCGGTGCCAGCGATCTTCTGGACTACGTTCTGCGCGACCGTGATCTTTCCGTCGGACGTGACGAGCGGGCTGTTGATGGCAGGCTTCTGCACGGCGGTCGACGGCTTGTCGCTCTTGGGGTCGTTGGGGGAGCTCATGGTGTGTGAGTGTCCTCTCTAAGAAGTCGGTGTCGCCCACCATCTGCCCGACGCATCCTTAACGAAACGATCTTGGCCCTTTTCGTCACCCTGCCTTCTTCTTCGCGGCGCCCACGCCGAAGGGCCCCGGAGGAGATCCGGGGCCCTTCGGGTCGTACGTGGTGCAACTACCCCTGGACGGTGGAGTCCGGGAGAGCCGTCACGTCCAGCAGGCGGACGAGGAACGTCGCCATCTGGTCGCGTCGGGTATCGCCATTCGGGCGTACGTGGTCGCTGTCCGACCGGTGGACACGCCGATCAGCTCGACCGCCGCCTGGATGTTGGCCCGGTGGACGTTGCCCGCCGCGACGTCGGTGAACGGGAACGCGCCCACCGTGCCGGCCGCCAGGTCGTCCGCACCGTTCGCGGACTGGTAGGCGAAGTTGGCCGTGCGGACCACGAACGAGGCCATCTGGTCACGCCGGACGACCATGCCCGGCCCGAACGTGGTCTTGGTCGTGCCCTTGGTGATGCCGAGCTGGGCCAGGATGTTGATGTCGTCGGCGTTGGCGTTGCCGCCGATGTCCTTGAACCCCTGGTCCTTGGCTGTCGGCACCGTGAAGCCGCCGGCCTTGATGGTGCGGACGATGAAGCTCGCCATCTGGCTGCGGGTCACCGTGCCGCCCGGGTTGTACATCGTGCCGCCGGCCGTGCCCTTGGTGATGCCCTGAGCAAACAGGCAGTCCACGTTCATCACGTGCACCGGGGCGATGATGCCACGGTCGGTGAACGGGGCGGGTGGGGCGGGGACCGTGCACGGGTTGTCCTGGTCGAGGAAGCTCTGCGCGGACGCAGCGCCGGCGCCGAGCGGCAGCAGCGTCACCGCTGCGGCCACGGCGACGAGCGCACGCCGACCGGTCCTTGCGGACCGTGAGAGGTCGGCGCGGCGACTGAGCCTCACTGCGAGCCCGTGGTCGCGCCACGGGTCTCGTTGTTCTCGCCGTAGCCCTGCCAGGGGGTGGCCTGGTAGGGGAACGTGCCGAGGAACTGCTGGTCGTTGGCGTCGACGCCGTCCTTCAGTTTGTTGTTGGCGTCACCGTCCTCGTTGAAGCTGGGGTTGAACGGCGTGCCACCGGCGACCGCGCGGAGCGCGATGTCGATGACGTCGTCACCGAGGCGACGCCCGTTCGGGTAGCCGTCCGCCTGGCCGGCCAGCAGGCCGAGCCGGTTCTGCGCGGCGAACGGGGTCGGCGGGATGCTGGTGTTCAGGCGCAGCAGCTCGGCGGGCTGCACGTTGGCGGGCTGGTTGCCCACGCCCTCCGCGGCACCGGGGAAGGTCTTGATGCCGGTGAGGAAGATGGACACCAGGTCGTTGCGCGGGGCCGGCGGCGTCTCGATGCCGTAGA
>JBBSTI010000123.1:0-10747 GCA_038236005.1 Mycobacteriales bacterium
CGACGCCTTCAGCGAACGGGGCCGCTTGCTGAGCTTCCCGACGAGGTCCATCGACGCCCTACGCGTCCGCGTCACCAAGGTCAACTACGGTGGGCAGGCAGGCGGCGCGAAACCGCCGACCTGGCCGGTCAACCCCGCCGTCCTGGCAGACCGAAACCAACCGTGGTACGCCCCCGCGTTCATCCGCGAAGTCGCCGCCTACTCACCCGGGACAGTGCTCGACATGGCACCAGCCAACCCGCCGGCTGTCGAGGCGTCGCCCGCCATTGGCCCTGCACCGTGGGGCTCTCCCACCACGGCGACGGCGCCCGCGCCCAGCAGTGTTCGCCTGAGCGGCACGGACCGCTATGACACCGCAGCCTCGATCTTCTCCGCGGCGTTCGGCTGCGCGGGCGGTGGCGCGAGCAGCGCCGTACTCGCCCGCGGCGACGCGTTCGCCGACGCCCTGGCCGGCAGCTACCTCGCCGGCACGAAGAGCACCGGCGTCCTGCTGACGGCGCCTGCCTCCGTACCCGCCCGGACGCTGGAGTCCCTGCGCGGCAGCGGAGTGAGCACCGTCTACCTGCTTGGTGGGACCGCCGCGATCAGCGACACCGTCGCCGGCCAGCTCGCGGCGACGCCGTCCTACAACTGCGCCGGTACGCGCGGTGGCCCGCTGCAGGTCGTCCGCCTCAGCGGCGCGGACCGCTTCGACACCGCCCGGCGGGTCGCCGAGTCCGCCGGCGCAGACGCGGTCGGCACGTCCGTCCCGGCCGGCACGAACCGGCCGCTGCGCACCGCAGTCGTCGCGAGCGGTCTGGGCTTCGCGGACGCCCTCGCGGCCGGGCCGCTGTCCTACGCCGGGGCGGCCACTGCCGAGCTCGGCAACGGACGCGGCTTCCCGACCTTGCTGACCGGCGCGGCCGCGCTCTCGCCCGAGGCCGAGACGGCCCTGATCAGCCTGGACATCGAGCAGGTCCTCATCCCCGGCGGTACCGGCGTGGTCAGCCCGGCCGTCCAGAGCCGCCTGCAGCAGCTCGGCCTGCAGGTCACCCGCCTGGCGGGCACCGACCGCACCGAGACAGCGGCCGCGGTCGCCCGCTTCGCCGTCGACTCCCTCGGCTTCTCCCGCTCCGGTGTCGCGCTCGCCCGCGGTGACGCGTTCGCCGACGCCCTGGCCGGCGCGGCGTACGCCGGAGACGGACGCCTCCCGCTGCTGCTCACCGCCGGCCCCAGCACGCTCGGCGACGCGACCTCGGCCTACCTGCAGTCCGAAGCGGTCCCGACGGGCTCGATCACCGTCTTCGGCGGCGACGGCGCGATCAGCCCCGGAACGCTCGCCGACGCCCTGCTGTCGCTGCTCGGGTGAGCGCACCAGCAAAAAGGCCCCGATCTCCCGACGTACCACGGGCGGGCGCTGCTGCTCGGCTGAGATCAGCTCCGGCGCGAGCCGCGTGCGCGTGGGCTGACGACGGTCAGGCAGAGTCAAAGGTCGACGGGTCAGTCGCCGTCTACAGCTTTGGCTGAACGGCGTTGACTGTCGCCGGCTCCCCGCGTCCCTACCCTGGCCGATGTGCGCGCGCTGCGGATCTACCACCTGGGCCGAAACGCCAGCCACCGAGCCCGGGGCCGGGCCCTCGTCCAGGCCGGGTGCGAGGTCGTGCTCGCCGTCCCGGCGTCCTGGCCGTGCGGAGGGTCGGACCGCACGCTGGGGTCGGAGGAACTTTGAGCACAGGTCACTGGCGGCGGCCGGCCGTTCGCCATGCCGCTCCTGCGCAAGGACAACGCAGCCACCCGGAGCCTGGCCCGCGCGACGGACGGCCTGCTGCGCAACGTCCGACCGTGACCGTCAGCAGGGCACACCGATGCTGCGGTACGCCTGGCAGACCCCGGCGGCAGCAGCCTCGGGGGAGAACCGCTGCGCGACCCGGGGTCCGGCTGCGCCCAGGCGCTGCCGCAGGGCCGGGTCCTCGATGAGCATCCGGAGGGTTCGCGCCAAGGCCTCCGGATCGCGCGGCGCCACCAGCAGGCCGTCCACACCGTGCTGGACCACCTCCGCAGGACCGCCCTCATTGCTGGCGACGACGGCCAGGCCCGCCGCCAGTCCTTCGACTACGACCTGACCGAACGGCTCCGGACTGGTCGAGCAGTGCACTAGGACGTCCACCCGCGACAGCTCCCCGTACACGTCCTCGCGGAAGCCGCGGAACTCGACCTGGTCCGTCAGGCCGAGTCGAGCCACAGAGAGCCGGAGCTGCTGCTCGTAGAGCTCCTCGCCGAACATGACGGAGCCGACGAGGACCGCCCGTACCCCTGTGCCCCGGGCCGCTGCCGCGAATGCCTCGAGGAAGACGTGCTGTCCCTTCCACGGAGCCAGCCGACCGACCACACCCAGGGTCAGCGGACGGTCGCCCCTCGGCGCCGGGGAGAGGTCCGGGCCAGGGACGACGTTCTGCACGACGGTGCGACGCTGGTGCGGCGGAAGTGTCGACAGGGTGCTCGAGGAGTTCGCGACCACAGCGGACGGCAGGACCCGGGACGCGGCTCGTACAGCTCGCACGGCAGTCGAGGGCAAGTAGTCCTCCGCGATCCGGTCACGGAGGTGCCAGACGACCGGGACGCGCGCCAACCGGCCGGCGGCACCACCGTAGAGCGCTGCCTTCAGCGAGTTCGTGTGCACCACGTCGGCTCGCTCGGCACGCACCCGGCGGGCCAGCGAGACCGTGTAGGGCATAACCGCCGCGGCCGCCGCGAGGTCTAACGCGTCGGAACGCACGCTGTCCTTCCGGACCTCACGCGTCCGCTCGTCGAGCGGCAGCACCTGGACCTCGACCCCGGCCTCCTCGAGGCGGGCCACCAGAGGGCCCTCCTCACCGAGCAGGACCAGCGGGTCTACGAACTCGCAGAGAGCGGGAACGAGCCTGGCGAGCGCGATCTCGGCCCCGCTGAGCTGGGCGCAGTGGTCGACGAAGACCACCCGCGCCCGCTTCGCCCCCACTAGTCGTCGGCCCCAGCCGTCGAGGGCGGCCCCTTCGCCGACCAAGACGGCCCTGACCAAGCCGGGTGGCCGGCCGCCGCCTCGGGCGGGTGTGCGACGGGCACCGGCGTCGGTCCCGGGCGAGCGGGATCGGCGTCCCCGGCCACATCGTCGGCCCCACGGTCGACCGGCGGCGTGGCAGGTGTTGCCGAGGACATGGCGACCGTGTCCGACTGACGTGCGGGCGGATACGCCCGAGGTGTCTCCGACACCGGAGGCGAAGGCCTGGGCGACATGCTTGACGGGATCGACCGTTCCGACCGCGGGGCGACCACGTCGCTGGATACTTCGAGGAGCTGCCCGTGCTCACGTCGTCGGCTGACGAGGCGGCGCTTACTGTCGGTGTAGTAGCCGTCGCCCTTCTCGGTGGCTGCACCATTCGCGACCAGACCGATCACGCGTGTCTCGACGCTCCGCAGGCGGGTGAGGGTGGTCTTGAGCTGGGTTCGCGTCGTCGTCCCGACCCGTACCACGAGGAGCACCGCGTCGATGTGGACCAGCATGGCCGTGGTGTCTGCGACCGGCAGGATGGGAGCCGTGTCGATGATGACCAGGTCGGCCCGCTCGCGGAGCCGGCCCAGCAGCTCACCCATCTTATCGCTCGACAGGAGCTCGCTCGGCTTGGCGGGTCGCGTGCCGCTCGTGAGCACCATCACGTGGCCGTCACCATAGGGCTGTAGCGCCTCATCCAGGCTGACGTCACCGACGAGGACATTGGTCACGCCGGGCCCCTCATCCATGTCGAAGATCTCGGCGACGCGGGGCTTGCGCAGGTCGGCGTCGACGAGCAAGACGCGCTGTCCGGCCTGGGCGTAGGCAACGGCGAGGTCCGTGGCGACGCTCGTCTTTCCCTCGCCAGGGCCGCCCGAGGTCACGACGAGCGTCCGCAGCGGACCACCGATCCCGGAGAACTGGACGTTCGTCCTAACCAGGCGGACTGCCTCGGCACGTCGGGAACGCGGTCGTCGCTCCGTGACCAGCTGCTCGCCCCGGAACTCGAACGGCACGGCCGCGGCTACCCCGACATCGGTCAGCCGCTCGAGCTCGTCGACATCGCGGACCTTATTGTCGAGTGCTTCACGGACGAGAAGAAGGCTGACGCCGACCACCAGACCGAGCGCGAGGCCTAAGAGCAGGTTGCGCTGCTCGTCCGGGCTGATGAGCGCCGGTTGGAGCCGCGGGGGCTCCAGGACACGCAGACTTGTCTCGGTGCCACCATCGGCCCCACCCTCGAAGTCCGTGACGAAGCTTGGGAACTCCGTGGCGTAGGCCTGGGCGACCGCCAGCGCCTGCTCGGCACTGCTCGCCGTCGTGCTCAACCGCAAAAAGATCGTTCCAGGAATACTGGCTGCCGACGCCCCGAAGCCGCTGACGCCGCTCGTCCTGGCGACTTGCACGAGCGCGGCGCGATTCGTGACCAGCGTGGCGTAGGACGCGAAGCGATTTTGAGACGTCTGCGCAATGAGCGGGTTGACCGGCCTGCCCTGTGCGTCCGAGAGGTAGAAGACCAGGCTGGATCCGTACACCTCGGCCTGGCGTTGCGTCGCCGTATAGGCACCAAAACCCCCCACCGCAGTGCACAACACCAGCAGCCACCATGACCTGCGCAGCAAACGCAGGTAGTCCTTGAGCTCCACGCACGCTCGCCTCCCGGACCTCCGCGTTCGGGCGGCCTGCCGTAATCATGCCTGTCGAGGGCCCCGCTGGGTGGCGAAGCCCCCGATGCCGTCGATCACCCCAGACCTCGTATCCGTCGAGCCCGTCCGGCTGCACGGCTACCGACGCGCAGTTGGATCAGCAGACGGCCGTCCTCCGCTCGGCAAGGCCCTGGGCGTGCAGCGCGTCGGTGAACGCGGCCTCGACCTGGGTGCGCCCTCCTCGGCCGAGACCAGCGGGTCGCGGTGCGCCGAGCCGCGCAGCCGGACGAAGCCCTTGCGACGCATCAGCTCTGTGGTCGCGGCCAGCAGAGCTGGGCTAACTTTCGGGTATGCGCGTCCTCCGCGTGTATCACGCAAGTCGTGACACTGCCCACCGACAACGGGACCGAGCGCTCGCCGCGGCTGGCGTTGAGCTCACGCTCGTCGTGCCGCAGCGCTGGCCGGGTGGCGCACACACGCATCCGGTCGACGAGGAAGCGTTCGAGGTCGTCGAGCTGCCGGTGCAGCGGCCGGGGGACGTCAACCGGCACCGGCACGCTGGCGACGCCGACGTCCGGCGAGTGTTCGACCGGGTGCGGCCTGACCTGCTCGACCTGCACGCTGAGCCGTTCAGTGCCGTGACCCGGCAGTGGCTGCGGCTTGCTCCGACGGAGCTCTCGGCTGTCAGTTACACCGCACAGAACATCGACAAGCGGTGGCCGCCGCCGTTCGCCCAGTGGGAGACGGCGTCGTTTCGGCGGCTCGGCGGCATCTACCCCTGCAGCCGGCAGGCGGCGAGCGTCGTGCGTGGCAAGGGCTTCAGCGGGGCGGTCGAGGTGCTGCCGCTAGGGACCGACCCTGAACGGTTTCGACGGGGTGACCAGCGCCACAAGGACCCGGTCTGGACGCTCGCACTCGTCGGGCGGCTCGTGCCGGAGAAGGGCGTTCTCGACGCGGTCCACGTTCTCGACGCCGTGCGCCGGCAGCGCTCGGCGCGACTGGTCCTGCTCGGCACCGGCCCTGAGGTGGCCCGGGCGCAGGCGCTCGCCGCCGAGCTCGGCGTCGCTGACCTGTTGGAGCACCGTGCCTGGGGCGAGGCAGACGCGGTCGCCGACCTCTACCGGGAGACCCACGTCGCCCTCGTGCCGAGCAGGGCGACCCGGACCTGGGTCGAGCAGTTCGGGCGCTCAATCACCGAGGCGCAGGCCTGTGGGGCCGTCGTCGCCGGCTACGCCAGCGGCTCGATCCCGGAGGTGACGGGGGAGCGGGGGCGGCTCGTCCCTGAGGGTGACGCCGCGGCGCTCGGCGACGATGTCTGCCGACTGGCAGCTGACGCCTCGGTCTGGGCGACGCTGCGCGAGGCGGGGCTGCGCCACGCGCCGGACCTCGGTTGGCGGGCGGTCGCCCGCGGCCAGCGGGCGCTCTACGAGCATGTCCTCGCCGGCGGCCCCGGTACCCGTCCCGTGCGTCCTGACCGCGCCGCCGCCCTGCGCGAGTTCGGCGCCCCCGCACCGGTCACCGGCGGCGGCCGCCCCTTCGCGCTGCCGGTGCTTCGCGAAGACACCGCGCTGAGCAGAGCACTCGCGCTTGGGCTGGACGCCGCAGCCGCTTTGCGCAGCCGCAAGCCACGTCCGCCTGAAGCGCAGGAGGACTCAGCGGCCGGCTAGCTCGGCCCCGGTCATCGTGTCCTTGCGCTCGGACGGCGGTACGCGCGCCGAGCGGGAGCACCAGCCGCGATGCCTTACGCGATGCTGTTCTGGTAGGTCCTGGCGGACGGGTGGGTCGGGTCAGACCGCGAGCGGTGGGCTGTTCGCGGCTGTCGCCAGCTGGGTCCATGCCTTCTGCCAGGGCAAGGCTGTCGGCCTGTGACAACGCAAGTCGGACTTTTCGTTGCAAGTTGACGAGACTATGTCACTATGGGTAGTCAGCGGCCCATCATCGTCGAGCGCCGGGTCGTCGAGGTGGGCAGGCCGTTGGGGGATGTTATGTACCGGTTTCCGGGCGCAGAGCTAGGACAGGTGGCGACCAGAGCGAAGACTGCCACCCGCGGCGCCTTGGACCGTGTTGCAGGTCCGGCCAACCCGCCGGCAGCCGACCCGCCGGTCGAGCCGGCCCTGGATGTGGTGATCACCGCACCTGTCGAGCCCACTGTTGACCCGCTGCTTGCCGAGCCGGTCGTCGAAGCGGCGCGCAGCCACTTGCACCATGGCGTCCTGGTTTGGCAGCGGCAGCTTGTGCTCGGGCTCGTCGGTCTGGACATGTTGGCGGCAACCCTGGCCGCGCTGTTCGCTGTCACCCTGCGCTTCGGCGACTCACCGTCGAACGCCTACCGCCTCGCCAGCGTGATCTTGCCGGTCGTCTGGGTCGCGGCCTGCGCGGTGAGCCGCGCCTACGAGCCCCGCTTCCTCGGCAGCGGAAGCGAGGAGTACCGCCGGGTCTTTGATGCCGGTGTCCGGCTGCTGGCCGGAACAGCGCTGGTAGCGCTGGCGCTGAAGGTGGACTTGGCTCGGTTGTACGTCCTGGTGGTCTTCCCCAGCGTCGTCATATTGTGCTTGGCGTTCCGCTACGCCGCCCGCCAGTACGTTCACCGCCGACGCGCCCGAGGTAGCTGCCTGCACCGGGTCTTGGTGGTGGGACGAGAACGGTCCTGCGCGGAGCTCACCCGCCAGTTGCATCGTGAGCCGCACGCGGGGTTCAGCGTGGTGGGTGCGTGCATCGACCGGCCTCAGGACTGTTCGGTCGAAGGCGTCCCGGTCGTGGGCACATCGCGCTCGATCATGGATGCGCTCGCGGAGACGGGCGCGGACACCGTCGCTGTCGGGGCCTGGTCGGATCTTTCCCAGACCGACCTGCGACGGTTGTCCTGGCAGCTTGAGGGAACTGGGGTCGCGCTGGTGGTGGCGCCGTCGCTGACCGACGTCGCTGGACCGCGGATCCATATCCGGCCGGTTGCCGGGTTGCCGTTGCTGCACGTGGAGCAGCCGGAGTTCACCGGTGGACGTCGGCTCCTCAAGGGCACCGTGGACCGCGTCTCGTCGATCTGTCTGCTGGTGGTGATCACCCCGCTGCTGCTGGCCATCGCCGTCGCTGTGCGGCTCACCAGTGCCGGACCGGCCCTGTTCCGGCAGGTACGCGTCGGCTACGGCGGCGAGGTGTTCACCCTCTACAAGTTCCGGACGATGTACGTCGACTCCGAAGCCCAGCTCGCGAGCTTGGCAGGGTTGAACGAGGCGAGCGACGGACTGCTGTTCAAGATGCGCGATGATCCCAGGGTCACGCCGCTGGGGAGGTGGCTGCGCCGGTTCTCCCTCGACGAGTTGCCGCAGCTGCTGAACATCGTCAAGAGCGACATGTCGGTCGTCGGTCCGCGACCGCCCCTTCCGCACGAGGTCGCGCAGTACGGCGATGACGTGCGTCGTCGGCTGCTGGTCAAGCCGGGCTTGACGGGACTGTGGCAGGTGAGCGGCCGGTCAGATCTGTCCTGGGACGAGTCGGTCCGGCTGGACCTGCACTACGTCGAGAACTGGTCGCTGGCCCTGGACGTGATGATCGTGTGGAAGACGGTCTTCGCGGTCCTCGGCCGCCGGGGCGCCTACTAGCTGGACCTTCCTGGCTATCTCTGGCTGGAGTTGCAAACCTGCAGGTCAGCGGTGGTGTGGTGGCCGTTCGGATGTATTATCCATCTCAGCGGCGCGGTGCGTAGGTGTCGAGCCACCCAGCGCCAGCCCGGTTCCACCCAGGCGACCGGCTGCTCGGCTTCCTGCAAATCCTGTCATTATGCGCAGCCCGGCCAACACACAAGGCGGGCGCGACGGCGGCGTAGGCGTGCCCGGCCGCCTGCAGCGGGCCGAAGACGTTGAAGAAGCGGAACGCCAGCGTGTCCATGCCGTAGACCCAGTCCGTGGGACAGCGAGTAGGCATCCTCGGTGGCGAGCTTGCTGACCGCATACGGCGACACCGGCATCGGCCGCAGCGACTCGCTCTTGGGGAGGGTGGGGTTGGCCCGTAGACCGATGAGGACGAGGCCACGATGACCTGCGGCGGGCCGGCTGGTGTCCGCCGCGCCGCCTTCAGCACCTGCAGGGTCCTGAAGGCATTCACCTCATGGCTGCGCAGCGGGGTGCCCTGATCGAGCGCGGGACGCTCGGGACGGCCGCGAGATGTACGATGGCGTCGTAGTCGTGCAGCACCTCGTCCAGCACGTCGATGTGGAGGATCGAGCCTTCGACCAGGCTGGCGCCGACCCCGGCGGGGTTGTCCGGGAAGCCCGAGGAGAGGTCGTCGAGGGCGACGACCTCGGTGACCGCCTCGGTCGGGGCCTGCGCGCGGCACAGGTTCGCCCCGATGAACCCGTCGCCGCCGGTGACGACCGCCTTCACCCTGCCCCCGATGCTCATGCTGGCGGTTGCAGCCTACGCAAGCGGGGACAGGGGCGGCGGTCCTTGCGGCTACGTGCAGCTGGCCGTCGCGGAGGCGACGATGATGTCGACGGTCTGGGGCCTGGTCGGGTCGAGCAGGTTGGGGACCGAGGCCGTGATGTGGATTGCGTTGACGGTGTCGCCCACCTGCTCGTTGAGGATGACCTTCAAATCAAGGACGGCAGTGTCGATGTTGACCACCGTGGTGTTCGGGTCGGCGCTGACGTCGGCACCAACGAAGAGCGGCACGCTGTTGGCCGTCAGTGTCAGCTCGGCGATGCTCGACGAAAGCGTGGTCGGCCCGCCCGTGCACTCAGCGGTGGCGGTGATCACGTCCGCCGTGAGCACCAAGGGGATGCCCAGGCTTGTGAGGTCGATCCTGAGCGTAGCCACGCTTGCGGTGGCGCGGCACGTCGGGGCCTGCCTGCAGTCCGTGTCGAGGGCCTCAGCGCTGACGAGCGTCGACGTACCGTTCGTCACGGTCGCGCTGGCGAACTCATCGCCACCGGTCCCGTCCTGGCATGAGCTGAACGGCCCCACGTTCACGTTAACCAGACCGGCGGCCGTGACGGTCAGCGCGCGGGCCGACGTCATGCAGCCTCCTGGGTCCGGGTCCGGGTCCGGGCCCGGCGAGCCCACCTGGGCGAAGGCCCGGTCGACGGACAGGATGCTGGGCGCGGCCCACATGCCGGCGGTGGCCGCCGCGGTGCCAAGGATGAACTTGCGGCGGGCGACGCCAGCCTCGTCCTGCGGCGTAGTTCCCTGCGCGTTGTCGTGACTCACGAAATGTCTCCCCAAGGGCTGTCGACGGTGTGACTGCCTATTGAGATCCATCTCGGTCGAAAGCGCACTACGTCATCCGTCGTAAGTTCCGTACGGTCCGACTCAGAGGGAGGTCGGCTCCAGCTTCGGTGTCGGTGCGTCCGTCTCCGGCGCGATCCCCACGAGCAATCCGTGGCGGCCCAGCGAACGGACCAGTTCCAGGACGTCCATCGCCACCTGGTCGCGGGGTGCGCCGAAGACGCCCGCGAGGTCGTCGACGATCTCCTCCAGCGTGCTCACGCCGTCCAGACAGGACCACACGAGCCCGCCGATCACGTCCAGCGACAGGCTCGCTCCGGACGTCTCGTCCACCGCGACGGTCTCCGACCGCCCCTCGGACTCGACCGTGCGGGTCGTCACCATCGGCCGGGGGGCGGGCCGCGAGCGCAGGGTGAGCGACGCCGCAGGCTGTTCGTCAGCGTCGGCGTCGGACTCGGTCGTCAGCTCCCGCGAGAGCCCCGCCGTGAGCAGCCGTCGGACGGCCGGTTCGCCGTACGCGACCGGAGTCCGCAGCAGACCGTCGGCGTCGACGAGCACGGCGCCCGGGGTGCCGGCCACGGCGTACGCCGTCCGGGTCGTGCCGTCGTCGAGCAGGACCGGGACCTCCCCGCCCGGGAAGGCCAGGCGGTTCGCCTCCGGACTGGCGGTAGAGACGATGGCCACCTGCAGGCGCCGGCCGTAGACCTCCGCCCACCGCACGACCGCGGGCCGCAGCCGCTTGCACGGGCCGCACCCGGGCGTGAGGAAGACAAGCAGCAACGGCAGCCCGGCTGCCCGCAGACTGTCCAGCGTCGTCCTCCCGCCCCGCAGGTCGGGCCGCGCGAACGCCGGCGCCGCGCCGTGCGCCTGGCCGC
>JBBSTI010000124.1:0-10650 GCA_038236005.1 Mycobacteriales bacterium
CTCCGGGCGGCTCTCGCCGGCCGACATCATCGACGACACCGGCAACGTCCCGGCCGAGGTCATCCGCAACTCCTTCCGGGTGCTGAAACCGACCGGGGACCTCACCTCGTACGCCATGCTCTGGGAAAAGCTCTGGGACGACAAGCAGATGGAGGCCTTCCAGCGGATGGGCCAGTGGACCCGCGACCACATCCCGTTCCCCGGGCGGGCGTTCCGCGACACCGTCGAGATCATGCGGGACGGGTCGCTGATGGCCGACCGGGTGCGGCTCGACGGTCGGCTGCTCTCGCTGCGTGACCTCACCTGGCCGCTGCTGAACGTCGTCGCCGCTGCGGACCACATCGTGCCGTCGGGCGCGGCGACCCCGGTCTGCGAGCTGGTCGGCTCCGATCGGGCGGAGACCCTCGAGCTACCCGCGGGCCACGTCGGGCTGGTCATGGGCAAGGCCGCCGCCACCACCACGCTCCCGAAGATTCTTGGCTGGCTCCGCGAGCACAGCGCCCCCCTCGAGAGGACCCCCTGATGGACGTACGGCCGCTGTCGCCCGAGCTCGCCGCGCCCCTGGAGGCGTTCTTCGCACGCGTCCCGGAGTCCGACCACAACAGCTTCGCCGAGGACGTGCTGCGGCCCGGCATCGTGCAGGGCTGGCTGGACCAGACCGGAGCGCACCGGGCCTGCGCGGTCGACGGCGACCAGGTCGTCGGCTACCTCGCGGTCCTGCCGCTGGTCGGCTGGTCCTCCCACGTCGGCAGCCTGCGGGTCGTCGTCGACCCCGCAGCCCGCGGTAAGGGCGTCGGGCGCGCCCTTGCCCGCGCGGGGCTGCTCGCCTCGCTGGAGCTCGGGCTGACCAAGACCGTCGTCGAGGTTGTCGTCGACGCCATCCCCGCGGTCGGCATGTTCGAGGCGATCGGCTTCGAGCCCGAGGCGCTGCTGCGCGACCACGTCCGCGACAAGAGCGGCGAGCTGCACGACCTGCTCGTGCTCGCCCACGAGGTCGACGGGACCTGGTCGGCGATGGCGACCGCGGGCCTGGACGAGGCGCTGGCCTGAGGTCGGGCTCGGAGCCCCGTACGCCTGCGCCCGGATCACCGCTGTACCAGTCCGGCGTCTTGCTGGGATGGCCCGTCCAGCACCCCTCGGCCCGTCCCTCAGCCAGACGGGTCCGGCAGCGAGGAGGTCTGCATGCAGTACGACGACATGGTCGCCGCGTTCTTCGTCCCCCGTCCTGAGGGCACGGCCGAGTCGGAGGCCGTCCGCGAAGGCGGCCCGGCCCGACGGCTTCGGGATGCGGCCGAGCCGCTCGCGACCCACCCGATCTGGTCCCGGCGCGTCAACGAAGCGCTGGCTGACCGTGGTCTCGACTTTCTCATGTCCTATGTCTGGGGACGTGCCGCGGCGCTCGGCGATCCGACGCCGGGGGTGGCGGCCGCGGCGTTCGCCTGGTTCGAGCCCACGATGGTGGGTGCCCTGCTCGATGCGGCCAGAGCCGCGGTGTCCCGCGACATGCTGCTCGAGGTCCGGGACCGGGAGACCGAGGCGAGCCTGGCCGACGTGCTCGACGGCGAGGACGTCGGCCCCACCGCCGATCTCCTGCTGGACGCGGTGCGCCAGATCCCGACCGCTGGTCGACCGCTGTTCGCCGGTCTGCTCGACCGGCCGCTGCCACCCGGCGCGGCAGGGCGCCTGCAGCGCGCCTGCGACCTGCTGCGCGAGGCGCGCGGCGATGCCCACGTGGCGGTCGTCGTCGCGGCAGGCCTGGGTCCGGTCGAGGCAAACGTGGTCAATGAGCTGTGGCACGGGATGCCGCTCGGCTCCTACACAGGCTCGCGCGGGTGGCCTGAGGAGGCCATCGCCGAGGCCGTGCAGCAGCTGGAGGGGCGCGGCTGGCTCTCGGCCGGCGCGCTGACCGAGCAGGGTCGGGCCGGCCGGCGGGGGCTCGAGGCGGCCACCGACCGCGCGCTGCAACCGGTTGTCGAGGCGCTGGGGGGCCGGCTGGACGAGGTCGTCAGCACGCTGGACGGGTGGTCGGCGCGCTGCACCGCGGCCGCCGCGTTCCCTCCGGACAACCTCAAGCGGGCCGCGGGCTGAGCGGCTGGGCGGCGGCTCACTCGGCCGGAGGCGCCGGCACCTTGCGGGCCAGACCGACCAGAGAGTCGAGCCGCCCCAGGTTCTCGGCGGCGAACGGGGTGCGTACGAGCCGGGTGAGGGTGAGCCCGGCGCGGCTGAGAACGGTCGCGTGGGTCCCTGGGGTGAAGTGCCAGAGGTGCTCGGCCGGCTTGAGCGTCCACCAGCGAGCACCGAGCATCCTCGCGGGCAACGAGGAGACGTACGGCGTGGAGAAGGCGAGCACGCCGTCGTCGGCCAGCAGGTCGCGGGCGGTGCGCAGGAAGGCCACCGGGTCCGGGACGTGCTCGAGGGTGTCCCAGACGCAGATCACGTCGAAGGGGCCCTCGAGCGGGGCGTCGGCGAGGTGCGCGGTGTGCACGGTCAGGTCAAGCCGGTCCCTGGCGTGCGCCGCCCCGACGGCGGACAGCTCGACGCCGGTGACGTCGTAGCCGGCAGCTTTCGCGGTGGCCAGGAAGTGGCCGAACCCGACGCCGACCTCCAGCAGCCGCGCTCCCTCGATCGGCGACCTGAGCTCGGCGGCGACGGCTCTGAGCCGACCGTGGGTCCAGGCGCGTTGCAGCAGGCTGGTCGCCGACCAGCCGCCTCGGCCGTAGACCCTGCCCTCGAAGTAGCCGGCGTCGTCGTAGAGCGTCTGCAGCGCCTCAGGGCGCAGCCGGGGGCTGGTGAACACGAAGCAGGCAACGCGGGCACCGTACGACGCCCAGCGGTGGGAGGTCGTGCAAACGGACGCCGTCCACGCCGCAGAGGGCGCACGCGACGGTCTCGGTGTCCGGGCGCGACCAGGTGCGGCGTGCTGCCCGCGCCCCTCTCCGGACGGACCGGTCGATCACGTCACGGTGCCAGCGTTCCGGCTGCACGCCGTGCGGCTGCGCTCTGGCCAGACATCGGGCCAGCGTATCGCCGTCCGCCCCGGCGAGACGGCGTTACGCGTGGGTGCGGACGAACTCTGCCGCCGCCTGGTTGACCTCGCCCGGGTCAGAGGCGCTCAGGAAGTGCTGCCCACCCTCGACGATCCGCAGCTCGGCGTCCGCGCCCGTGAACAGCGTGATCTCCTCCTGAGCGTTGGCGACCGAGTAGACCTGGTCGGCCGTGCCCTGCAGCCACAGCACGGGGCAGCGCACGCTGTCGAGCCGGGCGTGCAGCCCGTCCCGGTCGCGCAGGTTGATCGTCGCCAGGCGCAGCCGCTGCCGTCCGGCGTCGCCCGCGTAGTTCTGCTGGTGCGTCGCGAGCCAGAACGCGCGCTCGTCGGCAGTCACATCCTCCCCGAGACCGGCACCGAGCGTCGCATCGACGAACTCGGCCGGCACCACCCAGTCGTCGCCGCCGGGGGCGGCGAGCGCCTCGATCGACGGGGAGCAGAACTCCCGGCCGTCCCAGCAGCCGAGGTCGCGGCTGCGCTGGCTCTCGTCGTCCATCGACGTGCCGAGCAGCATGATCCCCTGGATCTTCGTCGGCGCGAGCATCGCCATCCGCGCGGCCACCCACCCGCCCTGCGACGTACCGAGGACGAAGGCCTGCTCGATGCCGAGCGCGTCCAGCACGTCCAGGTTGGCCACCGCGCTGTCCCAGTAGGTGAATTGCTCATAGCCGGCCCGGGTTGCGCCGTGGCCGTACAGCTCGATGGCCAACAGGTTCGCCGCCTGGCTCAGCTGCTCGTCGGCGAACTGTGGGCGATACAGCTCCACCGAGGTGCTGAAGGAGTTGACCAGGACCAGGGTGGGCTTGGCGGCGTCGTACGGCTGGCCGAACCGGTAGCCGATCGTGGAGCCGCCGAGGTGGGCGATGTCGATGGTCTCGGTCGTGGTCATGGCGGCTCCTGCCGAAGGGGGTGAGCCTGATCGTGTCCTACGGCAGGCCAGGCCCACCAGCACGGGTCCGTGCAGGCTCGGGCCGTGCGGTCGTCGAACGCACTGCTGGCCGACATCGGCGACCCGGCGGGCGCGCTGGAGCATGCTGTGGCGGCGGTCTGGTGAACCGTCCGGAGGTCGTGCGGCCCCATGCTGTAGCCCGTGAACCCGCCGCTGATGACCCCGGACGGCCGCTACCTGGTGGTGCGGGGACGGCTGTGGCGTACTTCGGACCCACGGCTGCCGGCGCCGGAGCGGGAACGCCTGGTCCACGAGCTGATGTCGGCGCGCCGCGACAAGGGTGCGGCCCGTGACGACGCCGCTCGCGAGCAGGCCCGGGCTCGGGTCGACGCGGCCAAGCATGCGCTCGGCGAGCGAGGCCCGGTGTGGTGGGACGACGGGGCGCCCGACCTGACCCGGCACATGGCGCACACCGGGCCGTACGCCGACTGGTACGCGAGCCTGGACCGCGACGGCGAGTGCCCCGGTGCCTGAACCAGGCCCGCACACCGTTCAGGCGTACGTCGCGCTCGGCGTGGCTCCCGCCGTGATCCCCACCCGGGCCTGGACCAGCTCGGCGTTGCGTGCGGCCAGGGCAAGGGCGGACTGGCGCAGGGTGCCGCCGCTCGCGCGGGCGTCCTCGCTGACGGAGGCGGCCAGGCGCTCCATGACGCGGTCGATCTTGGCGAAGGCTGCCTCTGCGGTGGGGGCGATGTCGCCGAACACGACCCACCACCACCAGGCGTTGGTCATGACGTTGGCCAGGAAGTCCGGCAGGACGGGGATGCCTCGGGCCAGCAGGGCGGTCTCGGCCTCGGGCAGCGTGGGCATGTTGGCGCCCTCGACGATCACCTTGGCCTGGATCCGGGCGACGTCCTCGGGGCCGATGACGTAGGACATGGCGGCCGGGACCAGCAGGTCGCAGGGGACGTCGAGCCAGGTCTCGGTGGGCGCCGTCCCGTCGCCCGGGCGCAGCACGGAGCGGTCGATGACGCCCAGGCCGTCGCGGGCCCGGAGCAGTGCCTCGACATCGAGCCCGTCGTCATTGGTGATCAGTCCGTCGCGATCAGCGACAGCGACCACCTTCACGCCGGCCTGGGCGAGGTAGCGGGCGGCCGCCCCGCCGATCGAGCCGAACCCCTGGACGACGGCGGTCGCGGTCGTGGGGTCCAGCCCGGCCTCCGCGGCGTACGCGAGCGCGGCGCGGGCCACGCCGTACCCGCCGACCACGTCGCTGAGCGGGATGCCGTCGGCAGACACCGCAAAAGCTGCGGCGAGCCGGTCCCGGGCGGCGGCAGCGTCGGGCAGGGTGGCGAAGACCGCCTCGACGGTGGACGGCAGCCCGAGCTCGGCGACCACGTCGTCCAGGGTCTCCTGCCGCAGGCCGAAGTCCTCACCGGTGTTCCACTGCTGCCGGATCACCGGCAGCACGGCGGCGACGAACCGGCTGAGCACCTCGACCGCCTGCGGGTCCGCCGGGTCGATGTCGATGCCGCCCTTGCCGCCCCCCAGGGGCAGATAGGCGTCGTCGGGGTCGTAGACCAGGGACTCCTTGCGGGTCATCCCCTGCGCCAGACCGCGCACCTCCGACAGCGTGCAGCCTGCGCGCAGGCGCAGCCCGCCGCTGGCGAGCCCGCGCACGAGGGTGTCCAGCACGACGAACCCCTTGCGGCCGGTCACGGGATCGATCCAGGTGGTCTCGAGCAGCGATGTGGTCATGAGCGAGCTCCTTGCCGCCGGTCGGCGGGTCGCAGGGTGAATCAGGCGGTGGACCGTGCCGTAGATCGGAGGTGAGTCAGGGGGTGGAAGGCCGTGGCACCAGCACGCTGAGGCACGTCACGCAGCCCTCGAGCTTCTCGAACTCGGAGATGTCGACGACGACGGGGGTGAAGCCGAGGTCAGCGAGCCGGTCGACGGTGCGCGGCGCGGAGGCGCTGATCAGCACCTGGTCGCCGCCGAGCGGGACGACGTGGCAGCCGCCCTCCTCGGTGACCGGTCGCGACGGCGGGAAGGTGCCGGGCTCGAGCAGGTCGGGCAGGGACAGGAAGGTGCCGTCCGGCAGCGCGGTCACGGCAGACTTCAGGTGCAGCACGCCGAGCAGCCCGACCGGGACGACGGTGCGTCCGAGCGGGGCCAGGTGCTGGCGCAGCTGGCGGATCCCCTCGGCGTTGGTGCGTCCGCCGCGTCCGACGTACGCGGTGCGTCCGACCTGCAGGACGTCGCCGCCGTCCAGGGTGGCGTCCCCGGCGATGCGTACGACGTCCAGCCCGAGGTCGCGGACCGCGTCCTCGGCGCCCTGGCTCTCCGCCCGGCGTCCGGGCGCGCCGCTGCGGGCCAGGATCGCGGTCCCGCCGACCACCACGACCGCGTCCTCGATGAAGGTGGCGTCGGGGCAGCCCGGCGCCGGAACGACCTCGCGGACGTCCCAGCCGGCGCCGGCGAGGGCCGCCCGGTAGCCGTCGTGCTGCTCGACCGCGAGGGCGGCGTCGACCGGCGTGCGTGCGATGTGCGTGACGATGCCGTCCGCGAGGTCCTCGGTAGGGCGACGTACGAGCGCGATCCCGACAGGCTGATCCATGTCACAACCTTCCGGCGGCGAGGACCCGGCTCAGGAACTGCCGGGTGCGGTCTTCGTGCGGGTCTTCGAAGATCTGCTCCGGCGTCCCGCGCTCGAGGATCTCGCCCTGGTCCAGGAAGCAGACCTGGGACGCCACCTCGCGGGCGAAGCTCATCTCGTGGGTGGCCAGCAGCATGGTGAGCCCGTCGGTGGCCAGCTCACGCACGATCTCCAGGACGTCACCGACCAGCTCGGGGTCCAGGGCCGCGGTGATCTCGTCCAGCAGCAGCACCTGCGGGTCGGAGGCCAGCGCCCGGACGATGGCGACGCGCTGCTGCTGGCCGCCGGACAGGGCATCGGGATAGCTGTCGGCCTTGTCGCGCATCCCGACCCGGTCGAGCAGGTCCAGCGCCCGTTCGCAGGCCTCCGCCTTGGACAGCCCGCCGACCTTGACCGGCGCGAGGATCACGTTGCGCAGCACGGTCATGTGCGGGAACAGGTTGTAGGACTGGAAGACCATGCCCACGTTGCGCCGCAACCGGTTGACGTCGACGCCCAGGCCGCTGACGACGTCGCCGTCGACCGAGATCTGACCCTGCTGGATCGTCTCGAGGGCGTTGATGCACCGCAGCAGGGTGGACTTGCCTGAGCCGGACGCGCCGATCAGGCAGACCACGTCGTGCTTGGCCACCGCCAGGCTGACCCCGCGCAGGACCGGGATGTCGCCGTACCGCTTGTGGACGTCGTCGATCTCCAGGAACGCCATGCTCACCGTCCGGTCCGTCGTTGTTCTTTCAGGATCAACCGGTCGACGAATCGTGCCTGCGGGATCGTGATGATCACGAACAGCAGGGCGACCACGATGACCGGCGTGAGGTTGAAGGCGTTGGAGGCCGACAGCCGGGCCTGGGTGAACGCGTCGGTCACGCCCATGACGCCGATGAGCGCGGTGTCCTTCTGCAGCCCGATGAAGTCGTTGAGCAGCGGCGGGATGATCCGCCGGACGGCCTGCGGAACGATCACCGTGCGCAGGGTCATGCCGTACGACAGACCGAGCGAGCGCGCCGCGGCCCACTGGCTCGGGTGCATCGACTCGATGCCGGCCCGGTAGACCTCGGCGACATAGCTCGAGTAGGTCAGGGTCAGCGCGATGATCGCGAGCCAGATGGGCGGCAGGTCCTTGATGACCGGGACCTGCGCGAGCTTGAGGCCGAAGCCGACCAGGTAGAGCACGATGATGCTCGGGATGGCGCGGAAGGTGTCGACGTAGACGATCGCCATCCAGCGCATCGGTCGCCCGGCCCGGCCGGGTACCAGGCGCATGACGGCCAGGACCAGGCCGAAGACCAGCACGAGCACCTGGGCCCCGAGCGCGACCTCGACGTTGACCACGAACGCCTTGGCGACGTTCGAGAAGCTGGACTTCAAGAACTCCCAGCGGAGGAAGGTCTTGGAGACGGCACCGTCGTTGGTGGTGACGAACCAGAGCAGACCCGCGACGATGAGGACCGCAGCCGCGTAACCCATCGCGGTGTGCGCGTGCTCCCGACCGTTGGCGGCGATGTGCCGGGCCTCGGCCAGGCTGCCGTGCTCGAGCCGTTCCGCCCGCCGTCGCGCGTCGCCGAAGGCCCGCAGCGCCGGGACCAGAGGAAGCAGCGAGGCCACGGCGGCCAGCACGACCGCGACGCTCACCGCGATCGAAGGGTCCGCCAGCATCCGGTGCAGGGCGGTCAGCGCGAGCAGCGCGGCGACCGCAGCGAGCACCGCGACGGCGAGCCCCAGCCCCGCGACCGGAAACACCGGCTGCGACGGGGTGGCCTGGCTACGGGCGTCCTGGCTGCCGACCTCCGTCGAGGTCAGGCTCACGGGGCCTTCCACACCGGCACTGCTGCCGGGTCACCACCCAGCTCCGGTCCGAGCCAGGTCGCGGACAGCTTGTCCAGGGTGCCGTCTGTGCGCATCGCCTCGATCGACTTGCTGATCGCGTCAGCGTTCTTGCTGTCCTTGGGATAGATCGCGGCGTACTTCTCGCCGGTCTCGTACTGCCCGACCACGGACAGCGCGCCCCCGGAGTTCTTCGCGAAGCCCAGCATGATCGCGGTGTCCTGCACGGCGACGTCGGCGACCCCGGCGCTCACCGCGGTGACCATCGAGGTGGTGTCGGGAAAGATCTGCGGCGCGGACGTCGGCTTCAGCGTGTTCTGCGCAAACTCGACCGCGGTCGTGCCCAGCTGCACCCCGACCTTCTGGTCCTTGATGTTGTCGGCTGTCACCCCGGCGTCGGTGGCGGCCAGCACGCCCAGGTTGGAGTCGAAGTAGGGGGCGGAGAACGTCACGACCTTCTCTCGCTCCGGCGTGACGGAGATCTGCGCCATGGCCAGGTCGAAGTCCTGGGTCTGACCGGCGACGAGCGCGTCGAAGGACACGTTGACGACCTTCACCGTGTCCAGGCCGGCCCGGTGGGCGACGTTCGCCGCCAGGCAGTATTCGTAGCCGCCCTTGATGGTGTCCGGCGTGTCGCCCTTCCACCAGCCGGGGGAGGGGAGGTTGGTCTGGACCGTGAGCGTGCCGGCGCTGGCTGGGGTGAGCGAGATCGTCCCGGCGTCGCCGTACACCTCGCACTCCCCATAGCTGGCCTTGCCGCCTGAAGCTGCACCGCTGGCGTCGGTGCCCCCGCTCGAGCCGCACGCCGCCGTGAGGACGACGGTGGCGGTGCTGAGGCCGACGAGCAGCCTTTTGTGGACACGCTGCATGCGATCCTCCGGTGTTTGACGGACGCGTCAGTCAGTTGAAGTTGCAGAGTGACCCTTCTCATGATCTCTGTCAAGCATCCGGGCCGCCGACGGGCACACCGGGTCTGGTCCGAGGTACCGTCCCTCCGCACTGCTGGCCGAGTCCGTGTGACGGACACCCGACCTGGGTCACGCGCAGAGGGGGCGACGGCGCATGGCACGCCCCAGCGCCGTAGTCGAACGCCGGCGGGAGATCCTCGAGGCCACCTGCGCCTGCGTGGCCGAGCGCGGGTTCCGGGACCTGCGCATCGTCGACGTGGCCCGGGCCGCCGGCTACAGCACCGGCACGGTGCACTACTACTTCGACTCCAAAGAGGCCCTGCTCACCGAGGCGTTCCGCTTCCAGCAGGAGCAGTCCCTGGAGCGCAGGAACAACCTGATCGATCCGGCGGACGATCCGGTGACCCGGCTGCGCACGCTGGCCCGGGGCTATCTGCCGACCACCCAGGAGAGCGTCCGCGCCTGGCGGGTCTGGGTGGAGCTGTGGGTCTCCGCCCTGGGTGACAGCTCGCTGAGCAGCCTGAACGACACCTACTACGGAGCCTGGCGTCGGACCGTGCTGACGGCCGTCCAGGAGGGCAAGGCCCAGGGGCTGCTCCGGGTCGGGGACCCGGCGATGTTTGCGGACGTGTTCGTCGGCATGCTCGACGGGCTGGCCATCCAGGTCTTGATCGGGTCGCAGGACATGACGGCCGAGCGCATGCGGGAGACCTGCGAGGAGTTCCTCGACGGAGTCACGGTCGGCTGATCTGCCGGTCGTGAGGGGGTCCTGCCGCGCAGGTGCGATCCAGGGCTGGGCGTCCTTGCTGCGGGGGCGAGACCAGGCTGGCCCATGTCTTGACAGCAGGTGTGACGGGCCCTACCTTCCGTTATATCTGACGCATCAGTCAAAGATGGAGGCCCTGGTGGCAGCGTCGCTCGACCCCTTCCGCGACCCGCGCTCCGTCGCCGTCGTCGGTGCCTCCGACAACCCGGCCAAGTGGGGCTACTGGCTGGCCCGGGGAGCGCTCACCGGTCAAGGGCGACGGACGGTCTACCTGGTGAACCGGGGTGCCGAAGCGATCCAGGGTCACCGCACCTTCGCGGGCGTGGCCGACCTCCCGGAGGCACCGCACTTGCTGGTGCTCTGCGTGCCGGCGAGCGAGGTCGAGGCGGTCGTCGCCGAGGCGCTGACCCTGGGCGTCCGGGCTTTCCTGGGGATCACGGCCGGGGTGCCTGACCAGGCGCGGATCGGCGCGACGATCCGCGCCGCCGGCGGGCGGAGCGTCGGGCCGAACAGCCGGGGGAGCTACGAGCCGGCGCCGGGGCGCGCCCGGGTGTGGGGGCC
>JBBSTI010000125.1:0-10626 GCA_038236005.1 Mycobacteriales bacterium
CGTACGACGACCGGCCCGCCGTCGGCCCGTACGACGACGGCCTGGCTGAACATCCCCGGGATCCCCGGCTCCCGCGATGGCCCGGCCGGCTGCTGGCACTGTCGGCGCTGCTGTGCGCGGTCGGCTGCGGCCGACGGGGGCCGGTGGCCACCGGGATCGTCGTCGTCGCGGCCGTCCTGCTCGCCATGACCGGCGCCCGCGTCATCGACGCCCGACAGCTGCGCCGTGACCGGCGAGGGCCGCGTGCGACCGACGGCGTGCGGTCGGCGGTCTCGCTGCCCTGGCACGTCCTGAGGTCGAGCGGGTCGCTGCTGCTGACCTCGGTCTTCTGGCTCGGCGTCCCCGCTGGGGTCGCCGGGGTGTTCTTCCTGGCGGACCTGCCGGGCGCCGCGGGTGCGACGGGGGTGGGTCTCGGCTCCCTCGCCCTGCTCGCCGGCGGTCGGCAACGGACCGCCCGCGCCCGGCTCCTGGGTGCGGTGGCGCGCGCGCCGGTCTTTCTCGTGCTGACCGGGGCTGCCGTGCTGCTCGCGGTCGGCTACGCCGTCGGCCGCCCGGGTCTGCCGGTCCCGACCACGTGGTGGCCGTTCGGCTGACGCGCCCGATCGGTCACACGGCCGCGGGGCTGGCGTTCTGCACGGCGATCTCCGTGGCGGTCGTCGGGACGGCCCGGGCGGAAGCCTCGGCGCGCCGGCAGGCCGCAGGGACGTCCTGCGGGGGCACCGGTCGGGAGAGGGCGAACCCCTGGACGGCCGTGCAGCCGGCCGCCCGTAGCGCGGGCAGGATGCTGGTGCTCTCCACGCCCTCGGCCACGACCCGCAGGGACAGCTCGCGGCCCAGGCGGGCCGCCACCCGGACGACGACGTCGTCGCCGGTGGTGATCAGGTCGGCCACGAACGTCTTGTCGATCTTGATCTCGTCGAGGTCGAGGTCCCGGAGGTGGCTCAGCGAGCTGAACCCGGTCCCGAAGTCGTCGAGACTGACAGTCACCCCGGTCGCCCGGATGTCGGCGATCACCGCCGCCGAACGGGTCGCCTCGCTGAGCACGGCACTCTCGACCAGCTCGATCCGCAGCGCCGCACCGGTCAGGCCGTGCCGTTGCAGCGTCGCTCGTACGGTGTCGGCGAAGCCCTGTTGCAACAGGCAGGTGGGCGGCACGTTGACGGCAACCTGCAGGCGCAGCCCTGCTGCACGCCAGGCAGCGGCCTGGCCGGCAGCGCGATCGAGCAGCAGGTCGGTCAGCGGGCCGTCCAGACCGGCCCGCTGCACCAGCGGGAGGATCTCCCCCGGCGACACCAGGCCGCGGTCTCGGTGCTGCCAGCGCAGCAGCGCCTCCACGGTGTGGACAGTGAGGTCGTCCAGGTCCACCTGGGGCTGGTAGTGCAGCCCGAGCTGCCACTCCGGGTCGCCGGCGTCGATCAGCGCCGTGATCTCTTGGAGCAGCCCGAGCTCGGCGCTGCTGCGGTGGTCCAGCGTGGCGTCGTACACCGCGACCCCGAGCATCTCGTTCTTCGCGCGATACATGGCGGCGTCCGCCAGCTGGACGATGATGGCGCCGTCGCCGTGCACGGGGGAGATCGCGACGCCGATGCTGCCGCCGATCGTGACGGGATGGCCGCAGGCGAGGAACTCCCGGCGCAGCTCCTGGGCGGCCCGCGCGGCCACCGCTCTGGCTGCGGCCTCGCCCTGCACCTCGGTCAGAAGCACGGCGAACTCGTCTCCGCCGAGCCGGGCGACGGTGTCGTCGCTGCGCACGATCTGCTGCAGCCGGCGGCCGACCTCGACGAGCAGCTCGTCACCGGCCTGGTGCCCCAGCCCGTCGTTCACGCGCTTGAACCCGTCGAGGTCGATGACCAGGACGGCTGTCACGCCGGTCGCGCCCGCCGCCCGACCGGCCAGGGCGTCGGACAGCCGGGACCCGAAACAGGCCCGGTTGGGCAGACCGGTCAGGGCGTCGTGCAGAGCGCGATGCTCGCTGTCCACGGCGCTGGACACCAGGGTCCGTTGATAGCCGAGCACCGTGCGGTAGATGAGCGTCATCAGGACCAGGCCGAGAGAGAAGCCGATCAGGGTGCCGATCAGTGCCGTGGTCTGCAGCTGGACCAGTCGGTCCACCTGGGCCTGGGCCTGCTGGTCGTAGCGGGCGGTGATCCCCGCGACCTGCTGCTGCAGCGTGTAGTAGGCGGGCGCGACCTCCTGGGCGTCGACCGTCCTGGACCGGTCGTCGTTGACGGCCACCGCGCCGATCATCCGGTCCGCAGCCTCCCGGTAGGTGGCCTGCAGCGCCAGCAGGGCGCTGGCGTCCTGCTCGGTGGAGGCTCCGGGCAGCCTGCGGACCTGTTGCAGCACGGCGGTGACGTCGTCGGCTGCTTCCAGGTGCCGTCCCTGGACCGCGAGGGAGGGTTCGAGCTGGTACTGGCGGGCGTGGAGCATCTCGACGGCGACGTCGTAGCGCACGGTCTGCAGCAGCCGTGACACCTCGAGCGACTGCTGCTGGTCGATCGTGGCCCGTCGGGTCTGCAGGTTGCTGCTGACGACGAACAGGGTGAGCAGGATGAGGACCGTCGCGAGCGCAGCCGTGCTGTGCGTCCGGGCACCCGTCGACCGTCGGCCCTGCGAGGTGGCCCGTCCGGGGCGTCGCTGCACGGCTGTGCTGCTCAGTCGCTCGTCCCGAGGCTGGTGACGCCCTCGGGTCCGGAGCGCAGGAGGGTGAAGGGCACGTCCGCGCGGACGTTGCCCCCGCCGAAGGTGCAGGGACCGGTCAGCAGGTCGAGGCCTCGGGTCGCTGCGATCGTCCGGACGAGCGCCTCGCCGTCGTCGGACCCGGCGCGGTTCAGGGCGTCCAGGGCCAGGGTGACGGCGTCGGCTGCCTGCAGCGTGTAGGGGATCGCCTCGAGACCGGTTTTGTCGGTGAAGCGGGCGGTCCAGGCGGCCGCGCCCGGGGTGTGCTCTGCCAGCGGCGGGACCGTGGCATACACCTCCCGTCCCAGCAGTCGCGGCGCCTCGGTGAGGAAGTCCTTGCCGACTACACCGTCGGCCCCCATGAAGGCCCCGGCGTAGCCGGCCCGTGCCAGGTCGCTGGCCAGCTGGACGGCGTCCGGCTCGTACCCGGTGAAGTAGACGAGATCGGTGTCGGCGTCGACCACGTCACGGGCGGCCGCACCCAGGTCGGTGCTGCCCTGGGCCACCTGCAGCGTGGCCGCGGTCACCAGCCCGAGCGACGGGTCGGCTGCCGCCGTCGCCTTCGCCCCGGCCTCGGCCAGGTTGAGCGAATAGCTGGTGCCGTCATGGACGAACGCGATCCGCTTCGCCCCGAGCGAGGCGATCCACGGCACCGCGGCGAGCGCCTCGCTGTCCACCGTGGCGCTCAGCAGGAACACGCCCGGGTACTGGGGCGCCAGCAGGTCCGAGGCGTTGGCGGCTGGGATGACCATGGGGATGCCGGCGCTCTGGAAGACGCTCAGGGTCGGCAGGGTCGCACTGCTGCAGTAGCCGCCCACGGACACGACCGCTCCGGCCGCCACGACCCGGTTCGCCGCCTCGACCGCCGACTGCGGGTCGCACCGGTCGTCCTCGACGACGAGCTCGACCGGGCGCCCCAGCACGCCGCCCGCCGCGTTCGCGTCGTCGACGGTCAGGCGGGCGGCGGCCTGCATCGCGAGCCCGCTCGCGGCGCTGCCCCCGGTGAGCGGCAGGAGCAGGCCCAGCCGGACCGGCTCCGGGGCCGCCGCTGTCGCCCCGCCGCCGCAGCCCGAGACGGCCAGCGCGAACGAGCAGGAGAGCAGGCCCGCCATGAGGTGCCGACCTCTGGCCGCGGGTGTCGGCCGCAGCCCGAGGCGATCCATAGGGACCTTTTCGGTCGATCGGTCCCCTGTCTGAAGCCAGGGGCCGGGTCAGCGCTCCAGCACGACCGGGGGCCGGGGTTGCCGGGGGGCAGGGGCCGCAGCCGCGTGCCCGACGGCAACGGCGCCGAGCGGCTCCCAGCCCGTCGGCAGGTCGAGCACGTCCCGGACCACGTCCGCGCAGAACATCGTCGAGCTGATCCAGGCGCTGCCGAGCCCGAGGGTCGCGAGCTGGACGAGCAGCGACTGCACCCCGGCGCCACCGGCGACGACGAACAACCGCTCCTCGGCGGCCCGGCGGCGTGCGTCGGGGTAGTCGTGCGCGTTCTCCCGTACGAGGAAGGGAAGCACCACCACCGGGGCCCGGCGCAGCACGTCGCCGCGGGCCAGCCGGCGGTCGATCTGTGCGGGCGTGAAGCCGTCGGCGGCCAGGTCCTGCGCCCACCGAGCCGCCATGGCGTCCAGCAGCGCGTCCCGACGGTCGCGCAGCAGCACGAACCGCCACGGCGTCGTGTGGTGCGGCGCGGGCGCGGTGACGGCGGCGGCCAGGGCCTGGTGCACGAGCCCGAGGTCGACCGGCGCCTCGGAGAACGCGCGGACCGTCCGCCGCAGCGGGACCGCCGACCGCTGGGCCTCGATCGTGCCGAGCCGGAACCAGTCCTGGGTCGCGGGTCTGATGAGCGCGGCGGCGCCGCGACCGTCGTCGGGCATGCGGAGCCCGCGGACCACCGCGACCGGGATGCTCTGGCTCTTGCCCTTGACCAGCTCGGCGGCGGCCGCCAGCTCGTCGGCCACCGCGATCTCGGTGACCTCGAGGATCTCGCCGAACGTGTCCGCGGTGCCGCGGGCGTCGCGGACCGGGGCGAGACCGGCCGACCCGATCGCCTGGTCGACCTGACCGATCCGCCAGGCCCGGCCCATCGTGTCGCTGACCACGACCGAGACGGCTGCGCCGGTGAGCTCTCGCAGCCGTGCGCACAAGGTGCGGGCGGAGGCGTCCGGGTCCAGGGGGAGCAGCGCCACCTCGTCGGGGCGCACGTTGCTGGCATCCACCCCCGCGGCGGCCAGGACCAGTCCGTGCCGGGTCTGGGCGATCACCGCCGGGCCTCTGCGGGCGACCTCGCGGACCGTCTCGTCGGCCACCGCGGTCAGCCGGACCTGCTCGCGGTCGGCGCCCTCGGGCACCTCGACGAGCCGACCCTCGGCCTTGCTCACGATCTTGCTGGTGACCACGACGACGTCTCCGTCGACGAGCTCGACGGCCCCGGCGATCAGGACGGCCAGGTCGTCCCCGGGTCGGACGTCGGGCAGGCCGGGCACCCCGAACACCTCGAACCGGGTCCCGTCCGGAACGTTGGTGATCTTCGAGCCAGAAACCGGCCGAAGATCACCAACGGTCGCGTCGAGACCCGGGCCTTTGGTGATCTTGGCGCCGGAACGGCGCTCAAGATCACCAACGTCTGCCTCAGGAGGCAAGGTCCACCGCGGCCCGGGCCATCGCCGCGGCCTCCTCGACCCCGGTCATGAGCAGCGGCACCGCTCTGACCTTCGCCCCGGGCACGTCCGCGCCCTCGTCGGAGATGTCGACCAGCCAGCCGTCCAGCAGGTCGGCGCCGTAGTGCCGCCCGACCGCCTCGGCGCTGGTCTCGACCCCGATCGCGGACAGGCACCGGTCGGCCATCCCACGGACCGGCGCGCCGCCCACGATCGGGCTGACCCCGATCACGGTCTGCGCCACCAACGCCTCGCGCACCCCGGGCAGCTGCAGGATCGTCCCGATGCTCACCACCGGGTTGCTCGGCGGCAGCAGCACGAGGTCGGCACCGTCCAGCGCCTCGAGCACCCCGGGCCCGGTCTTGGCTTTTTCTGCGCCGACGTACACGAACGCCTCGGCGGTCAGTCCGGCGCGGTAGCGCACCCACCACTCCTGGAAGTGGATCGCCTGTCGCCGGCCGTCCCGCTCGACCAGCACATGGGTCTCGAAGCGGTCCTCCGTCATCGGCAGCAGCCGTGCGCCGGGCTGCCACCGGACGCAGAGCGCCTCGGTCACAGCGGTCAGGCCGTAGCCGGCCGCAGTCATCTGCGCCCGTACGAGGTGGGTCGCGAGGTCCTTGTCGCCGAGCCCGAACCAGGCCGAGGGCACGTCGTACGCCGTCAGCTCCTCCTTAGCCCGGAAGGTCTCACCGTCCCGGCCCCAGCCGCGTTCGGTGTCGATCCCGCCGCCGAGGGTGTACATGACGGTGTCGAGGTCCGGACAGATCCGTAGGCCGTACAGCGTGAGGTCGTCGCCGGTGTTGACCACGACGGTCAGCTCGGCCTCCGGATAGGCGGCACGAACCCCCTGCAGGAATCGCGCCCCGCCGATGCCGCCCGCGAGGGCTGTGATGCGCACCCGCTGAGTCTGCCAGCGCCGTGGTTCACCCGGCGCCGGGATGCCCTGCCAGACGACCTGGCCCAGACCGGCGTGAAGCTGCCAGGCGTCGTGATCCGATCGTGACGCACGAGGGTGTCCGATCCTTCACAGAGTCATACAGACTGCCCAGCACCCCCGGCGATATCCCCCAACCGGGCTAATGATCAGGCCGAACGGCCTACAACCACCGTCCGTCCGGCGCGCGAACGCGTGCTCGGCCAGGCGTACGAGGAGATCACGTGGCACGGACAGCACTGACGAGGGGCGCACTCGCCGTCCTCCTGAGCACCGGGCTCGCGGCCGGCGTCGGGGTCTCCCCGGCCTTCGCCGCGCCTGCCCAGAACGACGCGGTCGGGGTCCCCAAGACCACGGCCGGCCCGCTCGGCGAGCACGACCTCGACCTGCTTCAGCAGGCCAGGGACGCCGGCAAGGCCAACGTCACGATGATGCTCGCGACCCAGCCCGGCCAGGCCGCGGCGGTCGACGCCGCGGTGAGCGAGCTCGGCGGGTTCGTCGGCAAGCGCATCGACAGCGTCGACTACGTGCGGGCCAGCGTCCCCACGGACCGCGCGGTCAAGGCCGCCGGGCTGACGGGTGTCCTGGCCGCAGACCTTGACGAGACCATCCAGCGCGACGACCCGACGGTCGGCGAGGCCGGCGACGTCGACGCCGAGGGGGTGCTGCAGAACTTCCTCAAGCCGCCCTACATGCCCTACGACGAGACCGGCGCTGCCGCCCTGCGCGCGGCAGACCCCACGCATGACGGCCGCGGCATCACGATCGGCGTCATCGACTCCGGCGTGGACCTCGATCACCCGGCGCTGCAGGAGACCACCACCGGCGAGCGCAAGATTGTCGACTGGGTCACCGCCACGGACCCCATCGTCGACAACGACCGCACCTGGCGCATCATGCGCGGCACCGTCAGCGGCCCGAGCTTCACTGCGTCCGGCCGCACCTGGACCTCGCCGAAGGGCACGTTCGGCTTCAACGTGTTCAGCGAGAGCATCGCCACGGGCGAGGTGGGCGGTGACGTCAACCGTGACGGGGACACCACCGACACCTTCGGCATCCTTTACGACCCGGCGAGCCACGACATCCGGGTCGACGACGACCAGGACGGCGACTTCACCAACAACCCGGTGATGCGTCCCTACGGCGAGAAGTACGACATCGAGCACTTCGGCACGGACAACCCGGAGACCGATCTCGTCGAGAAGATGCCCTACGTCGTCGAGTTCCGCGAGGATGTCTCGCTGGAGCCGTTCGGCCTCGATGAGGTCGCCGACTACGTCAACATCGGGATCGTCGAGGGTGCCCACGGCAGCCACGTCGCCGGCATCGCCGCGGCCAACGGCACGCAGGGCACTGGCGCCGCCCCGGGCGCGAAGATCGTCTCCTCGCGCGCCTGCACCTGGGGTGGCGGCTGCACCGCGGTCGCGCTGTTCGAGGGGATGGCCGACCTTGCCACGAACCGCGGCGTCGACATCATCAACATGAGCATCGGTGGCCTGCCGGCGCTCAACGACGGCAACAACGCGCGCGCCCGGCTCTATGACAACCTCATCCAGACCACGGGCGTGCAGATGTTCATCTCGGCCGGCAACTCCGGCGCCGGGATCAACACCATCGGTGACCCGTCGGTCGCAACCGACGTGATCAGCGTCGGCAGCTCGATCAGCAAGCAGACCTGGAAGGCCAACTACGGGTCCGACACCGAGATCCCCTACCAGCTGCACAACTTCTCCTCCCGCGGCCCGCGCGAGGACGGTGGCTTCAAGCCCAACCTCGTCGCCCCCGGCTCGGCGATCTCCACGGTCCCGCAGTTCCTGAAGCAGGACGGTCTCGCCGAGGCGGGCTACGAGCTGCCGGTCGGCTACGCGATGTTCAACGGCACCTCGATGGCGTCCCCGGCCGCCGCCGGTGCCGCTGCCGACCTGCTCTCGGCCACCAAGGCCGCAGGCGTCACGGTCAGCTCCGCGCAGCTGCGCAAGGCGCTTTACAGCACGACGAAGGTGATCCCGGGCCTGCAGACCTACGAGCAGGGCCTCGGCCTCATCCAGGTCGACAAGGCGCTCGCGATCGCGCTGGCGTCGCCGAGCACCTCGACGTTCGACGTGAAGACCCCGGTCTGCACGCCGATCTCGGGCTTCCTCGCCGAGCCGGACGTCGGCAGCGGCTTCTACAACCGCTGCTCGGTCACTGCCGGGGGTCAGGCTGCCGGCCAGAGCAAGCTCTACTACGGCACGATCACCCGCACGTCCGGGGCGGTCGGCAACAAGCTGTTCAACATCAAGATGGTCGGCAGCGACGGCAGCTTCTCGCTGCCCCGCACGAGGGTCTTCCTGCCGTTGAACAAGGCCGTGAAGTTCCCGCTGGTCGTCAAGCCGGTCGGGCCGGGGGTGCACAGCGTCATCGTGCAGCTCGACGACCCGAAGAGTCCCGGCATCGAGGGCAACGTCATGGGCACCGTCGTCACGGCGCAGCCCCTGGTCGCGCCGTCCTTCTCGGTCGGCAAGAGCGGCACCGTGCAGCGCAACAACAACACCAGCGTCTTCGTGGACGTGCCGGTGGGCACCAAGGCCCTGCAGGTCAACATGTCCGGCATCACCGAGGGCAGCCAGACCCGCTGGATCGCCACCAACCCGTACGGCGTGCCGGTCGACAGCACCTCCAGCCGCCAGTGCTTCAGCAACTTCGTGTTCGAGGACACGCCGGTCACCTGCGACCCGTTCAGCCGGGCCTACCTCGACCCGCTGCCGGGCATCTGGGAGCTCAACCTCGAGTCGCGGCGCACCTCGCCGCAGCTGGACAACCCGTTCACGCTGACCGCCTCGGCGCAGGGCGTGACCGTGTCTCCGGAGGTGCTCGAGGTCCCGACCGCGGTGATCGGTGAGCCCACCCCGGTGAGCTTCGACGTCACCAACAACTTTGCGACCACCACGATCTCCGCCGAGGGCGGCGACCTGGGCAGCGCGAAGACCCTGCGTCCGACCATCGAGAACCTTGCCGTGCAGACGTACGAGGTGGTCGTGCCCGAGGGTGCGACCCGGCTCGACGCCTCGATCGGGAACGTCTCCGACCCGGCGTCCGACCTCGACCTGACGGTCTACAACGAGGCCGGCGAGCAGGTCGCACAGACCGCGGACGGTGACTCCGAGGAGGCCATCAGCATCGCGGACCCGCCGGCCGGCACCTACACCGTCGAGGTCGACGGCTACTCGGTCCCGTCCGGCAGCACCGAGTACGACTATCAGGACGTGGTCCTCTCGCCCGCGTTCGGCACCCTGACGGCCGACACGGCCAGCACGACGCTGGCCCGTGGCGAGACCGCTCAGGTCACCGGCACCCTCAAGGCGCTCCTGCCTGCGGTCGAGGGTCGCCAGCTGTTCGGTGAGATCACCGTTCTGTCGGACTCGGGCGCACCGCTCGGCACCGGCACGGTGATCGTCGGCGAGCTTACCGAGGGCCCGGTCCCGGACCCCCAGCCGAGCCCGACCGGCACGCCGACCCCGGAGCCGACGCCGCCGCTGCCGACGCCCGGGCCGCCGAGCCCGAGCCCCTCGGCCGGCAAGGTGTAGCCAGGCCGAGCCAGGCCGAGCCTTGCCTAGCAAGGCCCTATGAAGGCCCTAGCCAGGCCAGGACGAGCTGAACGACCCGCAGGCCCCGTGACCACCGGTCACGGGGCCTGCGGCCTGTCGTGGCTCAGGTGACCGACGGCGCCGGGACCGGTCGGGTGGTCACGACCACCTCATAGCTCTCGACGGTGAACGGCGTGCCCTGCTGGCAGGTCGTCGCCAGGTCGGGGGTGAGCCGACCGGTGACCTTGACGACCTGGCCCAGCAGCACGGGCGGGGCCCCGAGCAGCTGATAGCTGGTCTGCCCGTCCTGCAGCAGCAGGCAGCCCTGCTCGACCCCGGCGGTCACCGTGCCGGTCACCCGCGCCGGCTTGCCGGACGGGGGCAGCGACAGGTCGTCGTCGAGCGGAGGGGTCGTGCTGGTCAACGGTGCTCCCGGGGTGGACGAAGGGGTCGGCGGGGGGCCTTTCAACGGGCCGGGGGTGACCGAGGGCGCGGGGCTCGTCGACGGGCTCAGCACGGCCGCGGGGTCGGGACCCGGACCGGCCGGCGCGTCGCCGTCCGAGCCGCAGGCGGCCAGCAGCAGCACCGCGAGCACGGGGATCGCGCCAAGACGTCTCATGGGGATGAGACGCAGCCGGCGCTGGATGCGTTCCGTGTCTGTCGCTGTCGCTGTCGCCTGTCACTGGCGCCTGTCGTGGGCGCCTGCGGCTCGCCGTCGGTGCTTCGCGGGCCGGACGGACTCGCCGCCTGGATGCCCGCGGCCCGTCGATCAGCAGCCGGCCGCCCCGCCGCA
>JBBSTI010000126.1:0-10550 GCA_038236005.1 Mycobacteriales bacterium
CGTCGGAAGCACCGCCACCCTGGACGCGCCGGTCGACCCGCAGACCGTGACCGAGACGCCGGCGCCGCAGCTGGAGACCGTGGGGCTGGACCTGCTGGTCGAGGACGTGTCCATCGACGGCATGTGCGGCGTCTACTAAGCCGGTGACCCTCGCCCAACCAGTGCCCCTGGACCAACCGGTGCTCGACCCGGGGCTCGGCTCGATCCTCGACAAGGCGTACGACGTCAGCCCGAGGGTCGCCATCCGGCCGGAGTCGTTCGGGGCGCTGCTCTACCACTTCGGCACGCGTCGGCTGTCCTTCCTCAAGGACCCCTTGCTGCTCGCGACGATCCGAGCTCTCGCTGACGCGCCTGACGCGCGGGCGGCGTGCGTGGCCGCGGGCGTGAGCCAGGCGCAGCTTCCTTCGTACGCCAAGGCCCTGAACACCCTGGTGACCACCGATATGCTGCAGGAGCGCACGTGACGACAGCGACCAAGCCCCTGGTGGAGCACTTCGAGGCCGGTCTCGACGCCCCGATCTGCCTGACCTGGGAGCTCACCGACGCGTGCAACCTGGCGTGCAGCCACTGCCTGTCCAGCAGCGGACGGCGGGACCCGCGCGAGCTCACCACCGCCGAGTGCGAGGGCGTGATCGACGAGCTGCAGCGGATGCAGGTCTTCTACGTCAACATCGGCGGCGGCGAGCCGACCGTACGCAGCGACTTCTGGCACCTGCTGGACTACGCGACCAGCCGCGACGTGGGGGTCAAGTTCTCCACGAACGGCATCAAGATCGATGCCGCGGCGGCTCGTCGGATCGCGGCCAACAGCTACATCGACGTGCAGGTCAGCCTGGACGGCGCGACGCCCGACGTGAACGACGCGATCCGTGGGCTCGGGTCATACGCCACCGCCGAGAAGGCGCTGCAGCACCTGCACGACGCTGGCGTCAGCCCCAAGCTGTCGGTGGTCTGCACCCGACAGAACATCGGCCAGCTCGACGCGTTCAAGGAGCTCGCGGACCGGTTCGGCGCCCAGCTGCGGCTGACCCGGCTGCGTCCGTCGGGTCGTGGGGCGGACGTCTGGGACGAGCTGCACCCGACCCAGGCGCAGCAGCGCGAGCTGTACGACTGGCTCGTCGCCCACGGCGAGGGCGTCCTGACCGGCGACTCGTTCTTCCACCTCGCGGCGTACGGCGACGCCCTGCCCGGGCTGAACCTGTGCGGCGCGGGCCGGGTGGTCTGCCTGATCGACCCGGTCGGCGACGTGTTCGCCTGCCCGTTCGCGATCCACGACCAGTTCCTGGCCGGCAACGTGCGCGACGCCGGCTTCCAGACCGTGTGGCAGCAGTCGGCCCTGTTCACCGAGCTGCGTCAGCCGCAGTCCGGCGGGGCGTGCTCGGGCTGCTCGGCCTACGACGCCTGCCGCGGCGGGTGCATGGCCGCGAAGTTCTTCACCGGTCTGCCGCTGGACGGCCCGGACCCGGAGTGCGTCAAGGGCCACGGTGAGGCGGCGCTGGCAAAGAAGGACCTGGCGGGCGTGCGGATCATCCCCCAGGCCAGCGGCGACCACTCGCACAAGGGCGGTGTCCGTGGGGGACCTTCTCGTAGCGGCCCGGTGCCGATCCAGCTGCTCGCGTCCCGTCCCTGCAACGAGAGTCCGGTGCTCCCCGTTCTATGAGTGTTTTTGGCGGCAATCCCTGGTTCGAGTCGGTCAACGAGGCCCAGCGCAGAGCGAAGAAGATCCTGCCGCCGTCGGTGTTCGGCGCCCTGCACGCCGGATCGGAGTTCGGGCTCACGCTCGCGGACAACGTCGCCGCGTACGGCGAGCTGGGGTTCGCCCCGCACGTCGCCGGGCTGCAGAGCGAACGCGACCTGAGCACCCATGTGATGGGGCAGGACATCTCCCTGCCGGTGCTGCTGAGCCCGACCGGGGTGCAGGCCGTGCACCCCGAGGGTGAGCTCGCGCTGGCCGGGGCGGCCCTGTCCCGCGGCACCGCGATGGGGCTGTCGAGCTTCGGGAGCAAGGCGGTCGAGGAGGTCGTCGCGGTCGGCGCCCCGGTGTTCTTCCAGCTCTACTGGTCGGGTACGAAGGACCAGATCCTGCAGCGGGTCGAGCGGGCCAGGACGGCCGGCGCGAAGGGGCTGATCGTCACGCTGGACTGGTCGTTCAGCCAGGGCCGCGACTGGGGCAGCCCGAGCATCCCCGAGAAGCTGGACCTCCGGTCGGCGGCTCAGTTCGCCCCGGAGGCGCTGCGGAGCCCGACCTGGCTGGCCCGTTGGCTCAAGACTGGCAGCGTCCCGGACCTGACCGTCCCGAACATGGGCGTGCCCGGTCAGCCGTCGCCCACCTTCTTCGGGGTGTACGGCGAGTGGATGCAGACCCCGATGCCGACCTGGGAGGACCTGGCCTGGCTTCGGGGTCACTGGGACGGGCCGATGATGCTCAAGGGCGTCATGCGGGTCGACGACGCGCACAAGGCTGTGGGCGCGGGCTTCTCGGCAATCTCGGTGAGCAACCACGGCGGCAACAACCTGGACGGCACGCCCGCTTCCGTGCGCGCCCTGCCGGCTGTCGTGGATGCGGTCGGTGACCAGGTCGAGGTCGTGCTCGACGGCGGCATCCGGCGGGGTTCTGACGTCGCGAAGGCCGTAGCCCTCGGCGCCCGCGCTGTGATGATCGGCCGCGCCTACCTCTGGGGTCTCGGCGCCAACGGCCAGGCCGGGGTCGAGAACGTCCTGGACATCCTGCGCTCCGGCGTCGACTCCGCGCTGCTCGGGATCGGAAAGGCCAAGATCACCGAGCTCGACCGCGGCGACCTGCTGATCCCGGACGACTTCGAGCGTCGGTTGGGCGTACCGGCCTGAGCCTCCGGCTCGCAGTGATCATGATGGTCTGCACCCTCTGGAGCCCCGAAAAGGGTGCAGACGGTCATGATCACCCAAGCGGTGTGGGGTGACCGCTCCCGCCCCCTGGCCCGACGGGCTGCGGGTGGTGCTCGACCGCGACGTCCGGCGGCTCGCGGGCGGCACGGTGCTGCTGGGTGCTGGTCGGCTGCTGTCGTTCCGGCCCGGGGTGGTCGAGCGGCTCCTGGCCGGTGAGCCCTTGGCTCTGCAGTCTGTTGCCCGCCGCGCGGTCGAGGCAGGGCTGGCGCACCCGGTGCCGACCCGGTCTCGACCCGCCGGCGTCACGGTGGTCGTCCCGGTACGTGACCGGGCCGACGAGCTGACCAGGTGCCTGCACGCGCTCACGGGCACGTCGGTGGTCGTGGTCGATGACGGGTCGATGGATCCCGCTGCCGTGGCCCGAGCGGCGGCCGAGCACGGCGCCCGGCTGGTGCGGCAGGACAACACCGGCCCGGCCGGGGCGCGCAACACCGGGCTCGAGCACGTACGGACCCCGCTCGTCGCGTTCGTGGACAGCGACGTCGAGGTGCCGCAAGGGTGGATCGACGCGCTGCTCGGGCACTTCGACGACCCTGCGGTGGTCGCGGTCGCCCCCCGGGTCTGCGCCGCCCGAGGGCCGGGTCTCTTGCACGCCTACGCCGCGGCGCGCGGTCCGCTCGACCTCGGCTCCCACCCGGCGCGGGTCGCGCCGGGGCAGCGGGTGTCGTACGTCCCGAGCGCGGCCCTGCTCGTCCGACGGGACCTGACGGGCATCCTGGGCGCTGCCGGCGCCTTCGACCCCGCGCTGCGCTACGGCGAGGACGTCGACCTGCTCTGGCGGCTGATCGACGCGGGCGGCCAGGTCCGGTACGACCCCCGCGTGGTGGCTCGTCACCACGAACCGCCGACCTGGGGGGCCTGGCTGACCCGCCGTTTCCGCTACGGCACCTCCGCGGCTCCGCTCGCGCAACGTCACGGCGCACGGCTCGCGCCGCTGGTGGTCAACCGCTGGCTGCTCCCCGCCTGGCTGCTGCTGGCGACCGGCCACCCGGTGCCCGCTGCGGCCGCCGCCCTGGTCCCGGCGCACAGGCTGCACCGCACGTTGCGCCGGGCGGGGGTCGGTCCGATCGAGGCCGCGACCACGGCGCTGCTGAGGGTCGCCCAGGGCCTGCGGCACACCGCCGCCGGGGTCGGCGGACCCGGCCTCGTCACCACCGGCCCGGCCCTGGTGCTCGCCCTGGCCGTCCGGCGCACCCGCCTCATGGCGGCCGTCCTGCTGCTGGTGCCACCGCTGCTGGAGCACCGGGAGAGGCGTCCGGCGATCGACCCGGTCCGGTGGACCGCCCTGCGACTGGTCGACGACCTGGCGTACGCCCTAGGGGTGTGGAAGGGCTGCTGCGACGCCCGGACGACCGTGCCGCTGCGCCCGAGGGTCGCCTGACGCACGTCGGTGATCTTGGGCGCAAGAAAGGCGCCAAGATCACCGACGCAGGACGAGGCTCGCGTCCCGGCCTGGAGAGCAGGTGGGCGCATACTGCTCTGCGCTGACCGTCGGGCCAGCCCGACGCGGGAGCCCGATGAGCGAGACGCGCAAGCCTCTGGCCGAACGACTCGGTGGACGTCGCCTGCTGCTCGCCGGCTTCGCGCTGGCGGTGATGGCCGACCCGGTCAGCTCGGTGGCCTACGCGATCGAGGCGGCGCTGCGCGCTCTGAACGGCCAGCTGGACCTGCTGCTGCTCACGATGGGCGCGGTCGTGGCCGTGGTCGCGCTGGTGGTCGTCAACTATCAGCAGATCGTCAAGCGGTTCCCCGAGGGCGGGGGGTCACCGGCGGCCACGGCCCGGGCATACGGCGAAGCCTGGTCGTTCCTTCCGGTCGGCGCGCTGATCACCGACTTCGTGCTGACGATCGCGATCAGCGTCGCGGCCGGGTCCGCGGCCGTGGTCGGGCTGGCGCCGTCGCTCGCCTCCGTACGGGTGCCGGTCGCGCTCGTGCTGCTGCTCGTGGTCGGCGGGCTGACCTGGTTCGGGCACCTCGGCCGGCTCGCCTTCGCCGCGATGACGGTGGTCTTTCTCGGCGCCGGCCTGTGGGTCCTGGTCGCCGGGCTGTTCGCCGACGTTCCCTCGGCCGCCGCGCAGGCCGGGACGACGGTCGGCACCAGCACGCACGCGCCCTCGCTCGCGGTCCTGCTCGCGTTCCCCGTGGCGATGGCGCTCGCGACCGGGGTCGAGGCGCCGTCCTCGGCGATCGCGCAGCTGGCCCAGCTCGACGACGACGGCCGCCGGCACTTCGGCCGGGTCACGCTCTGGGCGACGCTCGGCGTCGTCGGGACGCTCACCCTGGGGCTGACCGCGCTCGCCGTGCACCTGCGCGTCGGGGTCCCGGACGGTCGGGACGCCACCCTGGTCGGTGAGCTTGCGCGGGCGGTGAACAGCCCCGGTGTGTTCGAGTTCTTCAACCTGTCCGGCTCGCTGCTCCTGCTCGCCGCCGCGTCCAGCTCCTTCCAGGCCGGGCCGGGGCTGCTCAAGGCCCTCGCCCGACGGGACCCGTCGGACGAGAGCGTGGACAGCGAACGCTCCCCGGTCACCGGCGTGCTGCCGCACTGGCTGGGACGGACGAACAAGCACCACACGCCGTACGTCGGGGTCGTGCTGTACCTGCTCGTCAGCGCCGTCGTGGTCGTCGTCGCGCAGGCCCGTGAGCAGCAGCTGGTGCTGTTCTACGCGGTCGCGGTCTTCATCTCCTTCCTGGCCGGGCTGGCCGCGATGGCCCGGTTCTCCCACCAGGAGAGACGGACCGGAGCACTGGTCGGCAACCTCGTCGGCGTGGTCGTCGTGACGCTCGTGCTGGTCGTGAACCTCGCCCGGGGCTACCCGTTGGTGTCGCTGATCGCCTCTCTGCTGATCGCCGGGGCGCTGTACCGGGCCTGGGTCGCGGCCGGTCGGCCCCGCGCGGAGACCTGACCCCCTGTTCGTACGTGGGTGATCTTCGGGGCAAGAACGGCGCGAAGATCACCACAGGAGGGGGCGTCCGTGCCCCACTGACGCCTGGACACCGATCAGGGGGCGCCGACCCCGACGACCAGGCTGACCACGTTCGTAGCCAGGTTGTTGTGCGAGGTCAGCTGGTTCACCAGCAGCCAGACCAGTACGACGTAGCCGCGCACGGCCGCGGTCAGCGTCCTGAGCAGTCAGTTGCCCCGGACGGTCGTCACGGTCGAGGTCAGGGCGGCCGAGGCGTGCGTCGCCGTACGCGCGAACGTGTCGCTGCCGGCACCCATCTCCTGCCCGATCAGCTGTCGCCCGATCACCTGGCTCCCGGTGCACAGCTCGTCCAGCGCCCCGCAGCCGAGGCTGGCCACCTCCTGCTCCCGGTCACGGGCCTTGTCGAACGCGTCGGCCCAGATCCGGCTCTCGGCGAGCTGGTCGTCGCCCTGCCGTACGGCCTCCGCGAGCGCCGGCAGCTCCGTGGCGTGGACCTCGGCGTGCAGCCGCCGGGCGAGCAGCGCGGGCACCCGGGTGAACGCGGGCGGCAGCGTCCGATGAGCCAGCCTGCTTTCCAGTGCCCGAGCGGGGCCAGCTCCTGACGCACGTCGTCGACCCGCGCCTCCCAGTGCCGGCGCAGCGTCGCGTGGTCGTGGCCGTGCGGTGGGCCGACCGCGATCGTGCGGAGCAGGTCGTACGCCTGGTCGGCGTCGAGGCCGAGCTGGGCGAGGCGAGCCGGCGCCGTCGACCCCGCGCAGGTCACCGGCCGCAGATGGTCCAGCGGCTGGGACGAGGGGTCGCCGGGGGCCGTCCGCTGCTCGGCGACCGCGGCGAGCGCCTCGCGGGCGTCGTAGAGGCAGCGAGCGAGCTCCAGGGCCTGGCCGTGCAGCCGGGTGCGGGTGTGCGGCGGCAGGCTGTTCTCCAAGCGACCAGCGTCTCCGGGAGCGCGCTCCGCAGCGCCGCGGTCTCGTGCTGCGCTGCGATCGCCGACCCGCTGCGTGCCGGTAGGTCGGTCCCGGCCTTGTGCCAGGCCTCGGCCAGGTCCCACCGGTCGTGACGGATCTCTGCCAGGACCCGGTGGACGCCCGCACGCGCCGCCACCCGCGCGGCCCGCTCGTCGGTGTCGACCGGGCACAGGCCGACCGCGCGGCGCAGGACGTCGACGGTCAGGTCCCCGAGGTGCCGAGCGGTCGACTGACCCCAGGACCAGGCGTCGTCGGTCGCGGACAGCTCGGCCGGCAGGTCGGGGCCGGGGACGAACGTGAAGGGTCCGGCCTCCGCGAGCGCCGCAGCGACCTCCTGCCGGCTCCACCGCGTCCGCGTGCCGTCCCCGACCAGCAGCCCCGCGATCGTCTCGCAGGCCTCGTCGACCCGCGCCTCGCGATAAGCGTGGAAGGACTGGGCCACGAGGTCGCCGGACGCGGTCGCGGGGGCCAGCCGGCGGGCCACCCTTTCCCGGGTGCCCCGCTCCCGGCGGGCCTCGGCGTTGTGCACCGCCAGGTCGTGCGGCCCGCTACGGGGTGGTCTGCCCGGCCGGGTTCGTGGACCCCGTCGCCACGGGGGCGCCGCGGGCCGAGCTGTCCGCTGGTCGCCCCGACGAGCTGCCGGTCTTCGACATGGGCCCGCCGCTGGAGACGATCCTGGCCAACGCGCTGGCCGAGACGGGCCTGCCCGCCCCGACCTGGGCCTAGTCCCCTGGTGATCTTCGCCGGTAAACCGGCGCGAAGATCACCACGGTCCGTCATTCCCTTACCCCGTTGGTGATCTTGGGCGCAGGAACGGCGCCAAGATCACCGCGGCAGGAGAGGGGGCGGTGACCGGCGTCACAAGGTGGTGTCGCAGACTCGGGATCACTGCCCGTCCGGCGACCCGCCGGAGCAGACCCGACGGAGGTTCCTCATGACCGAGACACCCGAGAAGACGTCCCCCGAGCTGACCGAGCTGCTCAAGGACTCCCCGAGCAACTGGGGGAAGTGGGGCGACGACGACGAGGTCGGTTCGCTCAACTATCTCGGGCCTGAGCAGGTGCTGGCTGCCGCCGGGCTGATCCGTACGGGCAAGACCTTCACGCTCCAGCGCCTGATCGGCGACCCGAAGGGCGACCCGGTCTGGCCGAGCCGCACGCCGGCCGAGCGCACCCAGGTCCTGGACGAGAGCAGCTGGGACGGCGAGGACGGGCCCGCGTTCCCCGGCGGGCTGCACTACGCGGACGACAAGATCAGCGCCTTCCTGCAGGGCTCCACGCAGTACGACGCGCTCGGTCACGTCTGGTACGGCGGGAAGATCTGGAACGGCTACGACGCCCGTACGACGATCGGCGGTCTCCAGAAGGCCAGCGTCGAGCCGATCGCCCAGCGCGGGGTCGTCGGGCGCGCGGTGCTGCTGGACATGGCGCGGTTCCGCGGGACGGAGTCGATGGATGCGGCCGAGACCTTCACGCACGAAGACCTGATGGCGTGCGCGAAGGCGCAGGGCATCGAGATCAACAAGCGCGACATCCTGGTGATCAGGACCAACTACCTGCAGCAGTTCTTCGAGAAGGGCGACGCGTTCTACGAGAACTTCTGCGAGCCGGGCCTGGTCTACAGCCCCGAGCTGGTGCAGTGGTTCCAGGACATGGAGATCCCCAACCTGGTCACCGACACGATCGCCAACGAGGTCACCTTCGACCCCAACAACGGCGTCGCGCTCACGCTGCACAACGCGCTGATGCGCAACCTCGGGGTGACGCTCACCGAGATCGTGGACCTTGAGCTGCTCGCCGAGGACTGCGACCAGGACAAGACATACGCCTTCTTCTTCGTCGCCGCGCCCTTGAAGGTGGCGCTGGGCAGCGGGTCGCCGGTGAACCCGGTGGCCATCAAGTGACCACCAGCCCGTACGACGAACGGCCCTGGCTCGGGCTCTACGGCGACCAGCCCGCCGACTACACGCTGGAGTTCACCGACGCGCTGTCGATGTATCGCGCCGGTGTCGCTCACGACCCGGCCGCTGATGCGATCCGCTACTTCGACGGCGCGATCACCCGGGCCGAGCTGGACGCGCAGAGCGACGCCCTGGCCTGCGCGCTGCTCGCGGGCGGGTTCCAGGCCGGCGACCGGCTCGCGGTCTACCTGCAGAACGTCCCCGCGTTCGTGGTCTCGATGGTGGCCGCGTGGAAGGCCGGCGGGGTGATGGTCTCGATCAACCCGATGAGCCGCGAGCGCGAGCTGACCTATCTGCTCAAGGACTCCGGGGCGACCGTGCTGGTCTGCCTGGAGCACCTGTTCGGCGACGTGGCCCGCGCCGTTCTTGCCGAGGGCGAGACCGCCGTACGCACGGTCCTGACCACCAGCGGGCTGGACTACCAGACCCGGGACGACGCCAGGGTCTTCCCGGACGCGCAGCGGGAGCGCCACGACGGCACCCAGGACTTCCTGGAGCTGATCGAGAGCCACCGCGGCGAGGTGCCGCCGGAGGTCTCTTTCGGGCTCGACGACGTCGCCTTCCTGACCTACACCTCGGGCACGACCGGGGTGCCCAAGGGGGCGATGAACACCCATCGCAACGTGGTCTTCACCGCGCAGGTCTACCGCGACTGGATCCGGCTGTCCGCGGACGGGTCGATCTTCGGGATCGCGCCGCTGTTCCACATCACCGGCCTGATCGGCCACGTAGCCGCCTCGATGCTGGTGCCGATCCCGCTGATCCTGGCCTACCGGTTCGAGCCCGAGGTCGTGCTCGACGGATTCCGGGAGCACCGGCCGACCTTCACCATCGGGGCCATCACGGCTTTGAACGCCTTGCTCGCGGCTCCAGGCTTCGACCGGGACGCTTTTTCCTCGTTCACCTCGGTCTACTCCGGCGGGGCGGCGATCTCCCCGACGGCCGAGAAGGCGTTCCTGACGGCCACCGGCAAGCAGGTCCACAACGCGTACGGCCTGACCGAGACCACCTCACCGATGACCGTCACCCCGTTCGGCGCACCGTCGCCGGTCGACCCGACCTCGGGCGCGCTGTCGGTCGGGGTGCCGGCGCCGAGCACGGTGGTGCGGATCGTCGGCGACGACGGGGTCGACGTGCCGCTGGGGGAGGTCGGCGAGATCGTGGCCGAAGGACCCCAGGTGGTGGCGGGTTATTGGAACAAGCCGGACGAGACCGCGAGCAACCTGCCGGGCGGGGCCCTGAAGAGCGGCGACGTCGGGTTCATGAACTCGGGCGGCTGGGTGTTCATCGTGGACCGCAAGAAGGACATGATCAACGCGTCGGGCTACAAGGTGTGGCCGCGCGAGGTCGAGGACGTGCTGGCCGAGCACCCGGCCGTACGGGAGTCTGCGGTGATCGGGGTCCCGGACGAGAAGCGGGGCGAGACGGTGAAGGCGTTCGTCAGCCTGCGCGCCGGGGCCACGGTCACCGAGGCCGAGCTGATCGAGCACTGCAAGGCGCGGATGTCGGCGTACAAGTATCCGCGCAGCGTGGTGGTCATCGACGAGCTGCCCAAGACCGTGACCGGCAAGATCCTGCGGCGGGAGCTGCGGGGGTCGCGCTGGCCCGTCTCGACCGTGGGGGACCACTCGAGGGCGTTGGTGACGCTCCTATGGTTGTCAAGGGGTTGTGGTTGCGCCCGGGGTTGTGAGGGCGCGGTAGAGCTCTCGGGCGATGTAGCGCTTGAGGCAGCGTTTGATCTCTCGGTCGGACATGCCTTGGGCGCGGCGTCGTTCC
>JBBSTI010000127.1:0-10537 GCA_038236005.1 Mycobacteriales bacterium
CCCCGGTGACGGGCACCCGGGGGTCTACGGCGACTACCTGGAGGACGCTCAGGGCGAGGACGTCGTCGCCGGGATCCGCAACACCGTCCCGCTGGCCGACCTGGAGCGGATCGACAAGGCGTCCTACGACCAGCTGCTGGAGATCATGGCCACGCTGGAGAACCACTACCGGGACCTGTGCGACATCGAGTTCACCGTCGAGCGCGGTCACCTGTGGATGCTCCAGACCCGGGTCGGCAAGCGCACCGCGGGAGCGGCGTTCCGGATCGCGACACAGCTCGTGGACGAGGGAAAGATCACCGAGGACGAAGCGCTGACCCGGGTGACCGGTGCGCAGCTGGCCCGCCTGATGTTCCCGGCCTTCGGGTCCACCGACGACGGCACCCGCACGGTGCTGGGCACGGGGATGGGCGCGAGCCCGGGCGCAGCGGTCGGCGCGATCGTGTTCACCTCCGACAAGGCGGTCGAGGCGGCGGGTCGCGGGCAGGACGTGATCCTCGTACGTCGGGAGACCACTCCGGACGACCTGGCCGGGATGATCGCCGCGCAGGGGGTGCTGACCAGCCGGGGCGGCAAGACCAGCCATGCGGCCGTCGTCGCGCGCGGGATGGGCAAGACCTGCGTGTGCGGCGCCGAGGACCTCGAGGTCGACGTCGAGGCCGGCACGATCACCACCGACGACGGGACCGTCGTGCACGAGGGCGACACGGTCAGCCTGGACGGCACCAGCGGCGCCGTCTACCTGGGGGCGGTGCCCGTACGCCCGAGCCCGGTCGTCCAGTATTTCGAGGGAGAGCTGGCGCCCGAGGACGGCGACGACCTCGTCCAGGCCGTGCATCGGCTGATCGGGCACGCCGACGACGCGCGACGGCTCGGTGTGCTCACCAACGCCGACACGGCCGAGGACGCCGAGCGAGCCCGTCGCTTCGGGGCGGCCGGGATCGGGCTGTGCCGCACCGAGCACATGTTCCTCGGCGAGCGCCGTCAGCTGGTCGAGGACCTGGTCCTCGCCGATGGTTCCAAGGAGCAGGGGCACGTGCTGGACAAGCTGCTGCCGCTGCAGCGTCAGGACTTCCAGGACATCCTGAGGGCGATGGACGGGCTGCCCGTCACCGTCCGGCTGCTGGACCCGCCGCTGCACGAGTTCCTGCCCGACCTCACCGACCTGTCCGTCGAGGTGGCGGTCGCTGAGGCGACCGGGAAGACCGTCACGCCGAGGACCCGCACCCTGCTGGAGGAGGTCCGTCGCCTGCACGAGAGCAACCCGATGATCGGGCTGCGCGGGGTCCGGCTCGGGCTGGTCATCCCTGGCCTGTTCGGCATGCAGGTGCGTGCGCTGGCCGAAGCCACGAAGATCCTTCGTGACGAGGGCCTGGACCCTCAGCCCGAGGTGATGGTGCCGCTGGTCGGAGCGGTCCAGGAGCTCGAGGCGGTCCGCGAGGAGGCCCTCGCGATCCTGGCCGACGTCGGGGTCTCCGCGCCCGTCGGGACGATGATCGAGATCCCTCGTGCCGCGGTCACCGCCGAGCAGATCGCCGAGGCCGCCGACTTCTTCTCCTTCGGCACCAACGACCTCACCCAGATGGGCTGGGGCTTCTCCCGGGACGATGTCGAGAGCTCGTTCTTCAGCCGCTACCTCGACCTCGGGATCTTCGGGGTGAGCCCGTTCGAGAGCATCGACACCGACGGGATCGGTGTCCTGGTGCGCCTCGCGGTCGAGGGCGGCCGGGCCGCCAAGCCTGACCTCAAGATCGGGGTCTGCGGCGAGCACGGCGGCGACCCGGCGAGCATCGGCTTCTTCCACGAGGTCGGCCTGGACTACGTGAGCTGCTCCCCGTTCAGGGTGCCGGTGGCACGCCTGGAGGCGGGACGCGCCGCCGTACGGTCCCGCACCTGAACGCGCCCGCTGCAACACTGGGGGAGTGCTGCTGCTGTCCCGGACCTTCCGCCGTCTCGTGGGCGCCGCTGTTCTGCTGGTCGTTCTCGGCGTCGGAGCGACCGCGGGGGCGATCTGGTGGACGGCGCGCCAGGACGACCGCACGGTCAGCGACGTCATCGTGGTGCTCGGCGCCAGTCAAGCCAACGGCCGCCCGCTCGGCGTGCTGAGCGCACGTCTGGACCACGCCAAGGCCCTGTACGACGCCGGCGTCGCGCCGGTCGTGATCACGGTCGGAGGCGGCCAGCCCAACGACCACTTCACCGAGGGTGCCGCCGGCAAGATGTACCTGGAGGCCCGCGGGGTCCCGGACGTGGTCTCGATCGGCGAGGGCAGCAACACCCTGGAGAGCCTGCAGGCTCTGTCGACGACGATGACCGCGAAGGGCTGGACGTCCGCGGTGCTGGTGACCGATCCCTGGCACAGCCTGCGGTCACGATCGATGGCCCGCGATCTCGGGATCGATGCGGTCACGTCGCCGACCCGGTCCGGCCCGTCGGTGGCGACCCGGGCCGTGGAGGTTCGCTACATCGCCCGGGAGACGGCCGGACTGATCTTCTACAAGGCGTTCCAGTCCTGGCGGTAGGAGATCGGTCCTAGGCTCGCCGGGTGCCTTACGACGATCACGACCGAGAGCGACGGGTCGGCGGGCACGAGCGGGTCGGGCGCAGCCCGTTCCAGCGTGACCGTGCCCGGGTGCTGCACTCCGGGGCCTTTCGCCGGCTGGCCGGCAAGACGCAGGTGGTCGAGCCGGTCACCGCGTCGCCGGCGGCTCCCCGGACCCGGCTGACGCACTCGCTGGAGACCGCGCAGGTCGGCCGGGAGCTGGGCGGATCTCTCGGGTGCGACCCCGACCTGGTGGACGCGGCCTGCCTGGCCCACGACCTCGGGCACCCGCCGTACGGGCACAACGGCGAGACCGCGCTCGACGCGGTCGCGCAGCCCTGCGGCGGCTTCGAGGGCAACGCGCAGTCGCTGCGGGTGCTGACCCGTCTCGAGGTCAAGGTGGACGGTGCGGGGCTCGACCTGACCCGGGCCGCGCTGGACGCTGCGACGAAATACCCGTGGGCGCGAGGGAGCGGTCCCAAGTACGGCGCGTACGACGACGACCTCGACGCGTTCGCCTGGCTGCGCGACGGGGCGCCAGGGCAGCGCCGGTGCCTGGAGGCGCAGGTGATGGACTGGGCCGACGACGTCGCCTACTCGGTGCACGACTACGAGGACGGGGTGCTCGCCGGCCTGGTCGACCCCGCCTCGACCGACTGGGAACGAGTGGTCGAGGCAGCCCGGGCCTACAGCGACGATCCGGGCCTGCCCGGGCGCGCACGATCTCTGGTTCCGCTGCTCCCGGAGTCCTACGACGGCGGGGCGTCGACCACGGCCCGCCTGAAGGCCGTGACCAGCGACCTGATCGGGCGCTTCTGCCTGAGCGCGGAGCGGGCCACCCGAGCCGTCCACGGCGACGACGACCTCAGCCGTTATGCCGCGGACCTGGTGGTGCCCGCAGACGTGCGCGCCGAGTGCGCGCTGCTGAAGGCCGTCGCCGCGGTCTACGTCATGGCCCGACCGGGGGTGGATGCGGCGCAGGACCGCGAGCGTGAGCGGGTCACCGACCTCGTCCGGCGGCTGTGCGAGCGGCCCGAGGCGTTGGACCCGTTGGCCGCGGAGGCCTGGCGGCAGGCGCCCGACGACGCGGCCCGGCTGCGCGCCGTGGTGGACCAGGTCGCCTCGCTGACCGACGCCTCCGCCGTCCACCTGCACCTGGCCCTGAGCGGCTGACCGTGGGTCGTGGGTCTGTCGGACCTTCGACCTAGGCTGGGCACTCTTCGGGATCTCAGGGAGCAGGGGGTGCGGGGTGTCTGGTCGGATCCGTGACGCGGACGTCGTCACCGTCCGTGAGCGGGCGTCGCTCGTCGAGATCGTCGGGGAGCGGGTGCAGCTGCGCCCGGCCGGGGGCGGTCGCCTGAAAGGCCTGTGCCCTTTTCACGACGAGAAGTCGCCGAGTTTCTCGGTCAATCCGCAACTCGGGTTCTATCACTGCCTGGCGGGGGAGACCCGAGTCCTTACCTGGGACGGGGCTCGCGAGATCCGAGATCTTGCCGGGGGGACGCACCGCATCCTCGGCCGCACCGGAAATTGGCAGGATGCCCCGTTCAGAAGTTTTGGTCGGCAGCGGCTGTACGAAGTGACGCTTTCCCGCAACGGCCAACATAAAATTGTCCGAGCAACGTCGGGACATCGTTGGTTCGTCACGGGCGGCAAAGACCGTACCGCGATGCGCGAGCTGCTGACGACCGAGCTTCGGCCAGAGCACCGACTGGTCTCGGTCTTCCCCAAGATGCGCGTGGCCCGCACCGAACCCTCGCCGTTCGGGATCGCCGCCGGCATCACTTTCGGCGACGGCACGCTCGAGGCCAACGGGTCGCACGCGTTGCTCTGCGGTGAAAAAGATGCTCAGTTGCTCAAGTGGTTTCCTTTGAGTAGGACCCGGATGTCTGACGGGAATCTCTGGGTGCTTGACCTGCCAAAATCTTTCAAGTCCCGCCCGTCGATGGAAGAGTCAACATCGTTCTTGTACGGCTGGCTAGCCGGCTACCTGGCAGCGGACGGTCATGTCGCCAAGGACGGCACCATCATGCTGAACTCGGCGCGGCTCGAAAACTTGCAGTTTGTCAGAGACCTTTGCCTGCGTCTCGGGATCGCGACGTTCGGTATCACCACCCAGATGCGTTCCGGATTCCCAGGTCGGGAGCCGAGCGCTATACATCGAATCCATCTCATCAACGACACGGTCACGGCAGAACTCTTTCTGCTTGCCGAGCATCGCGACCGCTTCGAGGCGTCGCGAAAGAGCTTTACGCGAAGCGGTTGGACTGTACGCTCGGTGGCTCTGACGGATGATACCGAGGAGGTATTCTGCGCAGAGGTGGAGCAGGGTCACGCCTTTGTTCTCGAGGACAACTTGCTCACTGGAAATTGTTTTGGTTGCGGGGAAAGTGGTGACGTCATCACGTTCTTGCGCCAGACCGAGCACCTTTCTTTTGTGGAAGCCATCGAGCTGCTCGCAGGTCGGTTCGGGATCGAGCTCACCTACGAGCGGGGCAGCGCCGCGGCCGGCCGCCAGAGCAGCCAGCGCACCCGGTTCGTGGAAGCCAACAAGGTCGCTGCGGCATTCTTCACCGAGCAGCTGGGCGGGCCGTCCGCCGACGTGGCCCGCCAGTTCCTGGCCGAGCGTGGCTTCGACCGGGAAGCCGCCGCGACCTACGGGCTCGGATACGCCCCGGCCGGCTGGGACACCCTGACCAAGCTGCTGCGCACCAAGGGGTTCAGCGACGCCGAGCTGGTCGGCTCCGGGCTTTCCAGCGAGGGGCGGCGCGGGCCGATCGACCGGTTCCGCAACCGTCTGGTGTGGCCGATCACCGAGATGACCGGCGAGGTGGTCGGTTTCGGCGCCCGCAAGCTGTCCACCGACCCGGCGGACGACAGCCCGAAATACCTCAACACCCCGGAGACTGCGCTCTATCGAAAGAGCCATGTCCTCTACGGGCTCGACAAGGCGAAGAAAGACATCGCCCGCAGCCGGCAGGCCGTCGTCGTCGAGGGCTACACCGACGTGATGGCCTGCCACCTGGCCGGCGTGCCGACCGCGGTCGCGACCTGCGGGACCGCGTTCGGCACCGACCACATCGCGCTGCTGCGCCGGATGCTGATGGACTCGACGGCGCTGTCCGGCGAGGTGATCTTCTTGTTCGACGGCGACGCCGCAGGCCAGAAGGCGGCGCTGAAGGCGTTCGACAACGACCAGTCGTTCGTCACGCAGACCTTCATCGCGGTCAGCCCCGACGGCAGCGACCCCTGCGAGCTGCGCCTGGCCAAGGGCGACGACGCGGTGCGCGACCTGGTCGCCAGCCGGGTGCCGCTGGTCGAGTTCGCGCTGCGCAGCGTGCTGGAGCGCTACGACCTGGAGACTGCGGAGGGCCGGGTGGGGGCGCTCTCGGTCGCGGCGCCGTTCGTCGCCAAGATCAAGGACCGGGCGCTGCGTCCGGAATACGCCCGTCGCCTCGCGGGCTGGCTGGGCCTGGACGTCGAGGTGGTCACCGGCCGGGTCGCCGAGCTGACCGGCGGCCGCGGCGCACCTCCCCCGAGGCGGCCGGCTCCCTCGCAGCGCCCGGTGGATGCCGCTGCTCTGACCGTGGAGCGAGAGGTCATCAAGCTCGCGGTCCAGGCCCCGGTCCTGGTCGCCCCGCTCCTGGACAGCATCGACGGCGACGCCTGGACCGATCCGGCGCTCAAGGCCGTCCGGGAGCTGATCGAGGTGGCCGGCGGGGTGACGGGTCAGCCAGGCGGTGAGGGCTGGGTCGAGCTGCTGAGAGAGGTGGCCGACCAGGACGTCGTGCGGGACATGGTGCTGCGGCTGGCCGTCGAGCCGATCTTCTGCGACGGCGACATCGACGACCGCTATGCCGCGGGGCAGCTGGCCCGGCTGCAGGAGCTGGCCTTCGGCCGACGCATCGCGGTGCTCAAGCCCTCGCTGCAGCGCGTGAACCCGGTGACCGAGGCGGAGCGCTACACCCGGATGTTCACCGAGCTGGTGCAGCTCGAGCAGGCCATGCGTGCCGTGCGGGAGCGTGGCGTCTCCGACCTCTGACGGGTCTCCGGGCGTGGTGTTCTCTAGGCTCTGACCGTGCCTCTGTTCCGACGCCGTCCCGTCCCGTCACACGTCCGTGATGTGGTTCTGCCGTCCGGCGAGCGCCGGCAGGCGTGGGCCGTCACCGTCACCGGCGAGCCGGTGGTCGCCACCGAGCAGCGACTGGTGCTGCCGGGCGGGCATGACCTGGTCTGGTCGGCGATCGAGCGGGTCAGCTGGCGCCGGCCGCACCTGTTGGTGGTCGAGAGCAACGAGATGGTCGGCGCCGGTGTGCACCGCAGCATCGAGCTGGCCGACGGCCCGTACGCCACGGACCTGCCGACGGTGGTCCGCAGCCGAGTGACCGCGAGCGTCGCCTGGTCGCGGCACGAACGGCTGGAACCGTCCGGCGGGGTCCGGATCGTCGGACGACGTCAGCCCGGTTCCGAGGTGCTCGACTGGCAGCTCGTGTTCGACGAGGGCACGCCGATGGCCGACCCGGTCGTCCGTGAGCATGCCGAAAAGCTGCTGCAGGGGGCACGACGCTCGATCGGCTAGGGGCCGGACACTTCTGCGGCTTCGTCCGCTCCCACGGCTCCGATCCTTCCCGCCGTCCCGGGTCACGCTCGCCGTCCCGGTGGTTCTCGGCGCCTGCTGACGATCGTCGCGGCGGCGCCCGTGCCGAGGATGAGGAGCAACGCGCTCAGGCTGAGGCCGATCGGCACCTCACCCGTGGCTCCACCCTGGACCGAGATGGGTTTGAGCGAGACCGGGTCGGGCCCGATGCGTGAGCCGCCGGGCCCCGACGGGTTCGACGTCGTGGCCTGCGGCGGGGCGAGCGAGAACGGCACCGTGTCGGGAGGACGAGGGACGGCGGCAGTGACGCCGAGCGCCGCGGAGGCGTCGAGCAGTCCGCCGCCAGCCCCGGCCAACGGCTTGGTGGTGCCGGTCAACAGCTCGGTGACGTCGCTGCTCGTACGATCCGGCCGTTGCGCGAGCAGCAGTGCGGCGACACCGCTGACCAGCGGCGCTGACATGGAGGTGCCCGCGGCCAACGCATAGCGCCCGTCCGGGAACAGCGACGTGACGCAGCTCGACGCGCTGCAGGCGCCTCTCAGGGCGTCACCGCCCGGCGCAGCGAGGTCGACGCCTTTTCCCCGCTGGGAGTAGTCGGCAAGCGCACCGCTCGCGTCGGTGGCGGCCACCACCAGTGCCTCGTCCCCATAGGGTTCGCCTACCGGGACCTCGCCGTTGCCTGCCGAGAGCACGATCACCGTCCCCGCGTTTGCTGCGGCGCGCACGGCCTCGGGCCGCGGCCCGTCGTCGGTGTCGATGATGTCGGCCCCGAGCGAGAGGTTGATGACCCGAGCGCCTCGAGCGAGGGCATAGCGAATCCCGGCGGCGACGTCCTGCGGTTCCCCGAGGCAGGCGCCGGACGCCTTATCAAACTGCAGCACCTGGATCGGGAGCAGGGTCGCCTCGGGGGCGGCCCCGTAGGAACTGCTGGCGATCGTCCCGGCGACGTGCGTCCCGTGGTCGCAGGCGTCCCTGGTCTGACCTGCCCGGCAGGTCCCGTCGATGCACTCGGCCCCGGCTGACGCACGCCCCTGGAGATCGGGGTGTGCGACGTCGACCCAGGTGTCCAGCACGGCCACCGTGATCCCCAGCCCGCCCCGGCCTGCCTGCTGCGTCGGCCGAGTGAGGTCGGCCTGCTGGGCCTCCCAGGTGTCCTGCCGGTCCAGGGCCGGCCGCTGCGCGGAGGCAGCGCCGCCACCAGCCATCGCCAGCGCCACGGCAAGGACCACTGCGCGACGCATGCCCGTCAGGCTAGGGGCGGGCCCTGTTCAGGCTTCGGGCTCCACGTGCATCAGGCTTCGGGCTCCACGTGCATCAGGCCTCGGGCTCCACATGCATGGCCGACTCCTCGGCGGTGTAGCCGCCCAGGTCGGTACCCACGTCGTCACCGACCATCTCGCTGGTCCGGTCGGAGCGCACGCCCTCGTCCGGCTGCACGACCCGCCCGACGCCTTGCCCGGCCCGCTCGTCGAACGGCGTGTCGGCACCCTCTGCCTCGTTCGCCGGGACGGCAACGGCATCGAGCACCTCGGGCTCCTCGCGCGACACCCGACGGTCGACGCCCTCACCCTCGTGCTGCTCGGCCGCCGTGGTGCCGAAGTCGTCGACCGCCATCGCGGTGTCGTGCGCAGGCTCCATGCTGTTGGCCTCGTCGCCAGCGGCCGCCTGCTCCGGGGTGTTGATGCCGTCGTCGGGGATGCCTTCAGCCTCGTCGGCGGACGGCGGGTCAGGGATGCGGGAGCTCAAGAGCGTTCCTTCGTACGAGGTGGATGGGGGATCAGACCGTGTCGCTGCTGGCGGCACCGGGGATGGGGCCGGACGCGAGACTGGGGGAGGTGCCGCTGCCGCTGCCAACGCTGCCCCCGGCTGTGCTCGGGTTCTTGCTCGCGTCCTTGGTCGCGTCGCTGCCCTTGTCGGTGGGACCGTCGTCGTTGGACGTCAGGTCCTCGACCTTGGCCTTGGCGGTGTCCTTGACCTGACCGGCCTTCTCGGTGACCGCGTTGGACAGGTTGTGGGTCACGTCCTGGACCTCAGGGCGGCCCAGCAGGCCGTTGACCTGCTTCGTGATCTGCTTGTAGCGGTCCTTGCCAGCCTTGGCGCCGAGCACGTATCCGGCGCCGAAGCCGACGACGAGGGTGAGCTTCTTGATCATGAGGTCCTCCTGCAGCGGTGGGTGTCTCACGGCCTCTACCCCCACCAGGGCCGCCGTCACGCCTGTCGACCTGCGGTCACCGCGCACCGCACGGGACACCTCCGCGGGCTGCGCTAGCCTTGCCCTCGTTCGATCCCCCATAGCTCAATTGGCAGAGCATGCGACTGTTAATCGCAGGGTTTCTGGTTCAAGTCCAGATGGGGGAGCTGTCGCAAATAGGGTCCTGAGCTGGGAAGATGGCGACGGGCAGGCGCTGCAGCTCTGGACGCTGCGCGTAAGGGTGGGCACGAAGTGGGCACGTTGCCGCCTGCGTCACCCGGGGGTGGGCACCTCGGGGCTGTGCCCGTCGGCAGACTTCCGTGGGATGAGCGCGGCCCTCGCCTCGCTGGACGCGAGGGCAACGACGGGTAGTACGTGCGCGTAGGTTTCGGCAGTGATCGCGAGCTGGGAATGACCCAGCCGCTTGGAGACCTCCACCAAGCTCTCCCCGGCGGCGAGGCCCAGCGAGGCGCTCGTATGGCGAAGATCGTGCAACCGAATCGGTGGGGAGCCGCCCTCGGCACACGCCCTCGCGAACAGGTGCGTCACGTACTGAGGCTGCCCCTGCCGTCAGCCATGGTGAAAACCAGCCCACTGCTGACCCAGACGCCCTCAAGTGTTGCCAGGCAAGCGACCTGCCGGGCGCGGTGCGGTGACAAGACTGCCAGGGTGCCCCGATCCAGGGTCAGAGCACGTGCTCCTGACTTCGTCATGGGGAAAGATTGTCGAGCTTCTTTACCCACTTGCGTCCGCTCAACGGCGATGACGGCCACGCCCCGCTCACGGTCAACATCCTCCCAGCGCAAACCGGCCGCCTCGCCGCGACGCAGTCCGAACGAGGCGAAGAGGTGCCACATCGGGCCGTCGAGGTCGTCCTGGGTTATGTCCCCCAAGCGGCCGGTAGTCGCTGCGTCCCAGACCTGGACGGATGGTCGAGCATGGGCGACGACCGCGACATGCAGGACTGGCTTGGCGTACAGCAAGCCCCGCTGACCGCTACGTTTACTCTGCTGCACGCAGGGTGGTCTTCAGCCGGGAAATTAGCTAAGGAGAACAATATTCTGTCCTCGAGTGAGGCTTTCTCACCGGAGTTGCTGACGGGGCGGTTGTGACGCCTGGGGCTGCTGGGATCTGGGGTGTGTCGCTGCCGGGCCGTGGGGTCCTGACCGGAGATCGTCGGTTCTGCCAAGACCCAACTTCTTCCGGC